>JBNKDM010000005.1:0-69659 GCA_050288245.1 Sedimenticolaceae bacterium | reverse complement strand
GTTATATATGTCCGGATCGATACTGGAGAATGAGACAATCAGAGTACCGATGACCCCGTCCAAGGCCCGCAGACGCTCCTCATCCAGGCGTTCGCCATTGCTTACCATATCTATCGGCACCCTGGCCTCACTTGTCAGTTCCAGAAAACGCTCGAACTGCGGATGTACCGTCGGCTCACCGTAACCGGCGATGACCGCACGGAATACATCCTTGGGTTCGAGACGCTGCAACACCTGCCGGTATCTCTCTTCGCTCATGTGTTGCGCCTGCGCCATCGCCTCACGCGGACACATGGAGCAGCGAGCGTTACAGGCACCGGTCCATTCGATATTTACTGCTACCCGGTAGTTGCTCATGACTCAATCTCCGTCGACATCTCTGATGGAATAGATGAAGTGCGATGGGGCATCGCCGGTTGCATCTCATGTTGATAACACTCTGCGATAGATGCTGCATAGCGCTGCTCAATCTGTTCACGCCGCAGACTGCCACTTGCGCTGGCAAGGCCATTGGCCGGAAGGAATGGTTCATCTGCAAGCACCCAGGCAGTGATGCGTCCATAGTCAGGCAGCCTCGCATTGGCCGCAGCAATGGCCTGCACTAGGGCCTTGCTATCTCTGACTGCCGGTACCACTACCGCAACGTTGTATGCCTGCGCCTCACCAAATACCGCAGCCTGGGCGATGGCACTCTGGGCCATGAGCTCAGCCTCCACCCATTCCGGGGCAACATTGCGCCCGTAGGCGGTAATAAAGATGTTCTTTTTGCGGCCGGTGATATACAGAAAACCGTCATCATCCAGATAACCTATATCTCCGGTGGGCCAGTGCTCGGTTGCGGCGGCGGGATGGTGCAGATAGCCGTTACACAAACTTCCGGCAATCAGAATTTCGCCATCTGCTGAGATCTCTACCTGCGTATGAGGCAGAGGTCTGCCAACACTTCCGGGACGATCTTCTCCAGGACGGTTGACCGCCACGACAGAGGCACACTCCGACAGACCGTATCCCTGAAATACCGGCAGTCCACAATCCTGCGCGCTCTTCAGTAGCTGGCTGGATACATGCGCCCCTCCTACTGCCAGATAGCGCAGATCCTGTGGCACTGAATCAGTTGTAGCGCAGGCGGCCACCAGGGCCTTCAACAATTGTGGCAGAGTGATAGCGGTGGTAGCTGTGGATTCGATCAGGGCGTGCAACATCTGCGCGGCATCCACACCACTGGCCCCGCGCATGCCAACCCTCTCCTGGCTATACAACATGGTCATGCCGCCGGCCAGGATCGGGGCATAGATTCCGGCTATGTTCTCCAGCAAGGTTGAAAGTGGCAGCAGAGCGAGATGACGATCATCTGCATCCGCACCACTCGCTTCTATCAGGGAGGCAGCCACCTGCCCCATGGCATCTGCAGCAAGCAATACACCCTTGGGCGCACCGGTGGTGCCGGAGGTGTAGGTAATCTTAGCAATACCTGCCGGTAATCGGCTGCTATCTGAGGAAGTGATATGATGTAGTTGAAATTCACGTTCAGCTACTTTCAGATTCAGCGCTGTTTTCTGGCTATCCAGCTCCGTAATCAGGCTGGATACCCGCTCAGGCTGGTCACTTATTACAACATCAACACAGGCATCCCGGAGGATATGGCGTAGCTGCGCATCCGAGAAAAAGCCAGGCAGCGGCACCAGTGTAATCTTGGACTGCATAGCCGCCAGATCCCAAAGCGCCCAGGCACAGGAGTTGTCCGCCAGCAGGGCAGCAACCTTTATATCCTGCTGGGTAAGCAGTGCACTTAACCGTCCTATCTCCAAGGCAGCTGCGACATAGATCAAACTGGCCTTATCATCCTGCATGGCGAGCTTACCGGGCGCCGTTACCGCGCAACCGTACAAGGCATCCAGTATCTGACTCATGCGCTCGCCGTCCCAAAGCCTGATGCATTTATTGCTGCCGCCAGAGACGCCGGCTGCGCTATACGATCCTTCTGGCCCAGGCTGGCAGCACTGTGCCATAGTAGCCGTAATGGATTATCCTTATGCGTCATCTTAGCCGAGAGTACATGGTTGGCTTCGGCAAGATGGCCAGCAATCACCCGCGGACTCTTTGCATAATAGCTTCCCCAATCCGCAGCAGCATCTCCTAGACGTACAGGATCCGCCATCCCCAGTATCACTGGCGTGAAGCTCATGCGTGAAAGGGTGTTACACAGGCTGCCAATAGCTGTGCATACCACCCACTCATAACCCGCGCTATGCAGATAGGCGCCCAGTGCTACCAGTAAATAACGCACCTGCCCTGGTGTGGGAGCTGCCAGATTACATATCTCTACAATGCGCGAACGATCCACCTCCCCGGCCTGTCCCAGATAGTTTTCAACCGGTCCATCCAAATACTGTTCCAGAAAAAGCTGCTCGCTGGCGCCATAGCGCAGGCCGGACACCGCTGTGGTCTCCCCACATACGTTTTGTATGGCTACCAGGGTTGAGGGAATCTCACGGATCCTGGCCTGGTAGTGTTCTGCAAAATTGGCGCGAATGAACTCACCGGCTGATCTCCACTGCGCAGAGCGCTGATCAAGCCGAATCATGTTGCTTGGAGGGGGCAGATCAATTGCCCTGATACGTCTGTTGTTAGAATACCTTTGCGAATGTTCCGGTTGCATATGCATGCCCTATCGTTGTCATTGACAATCATATTTAGCACGCACGCTACCAGCGGAATCTTAAGATAAACTTAAAGCAAGTAAAAAAAAGTTTTATGAAACAGGGTTTAGCGGCATATTTCTCAGAAATAGATGATTATTGAACCTCTGCCAGTTTGTGGGGTCGAATTATGTTCGCTTGCTCATGGCTTAGGCCATTTCAGCGGTAACAACAGCGTAGTTCGGTTCCACGCTGAAGTGTAAGAACAGGGGATGAGACAGCTCTCTGAACGAAATTTTACGTCTGCCCAATTAGCTGAGAAGTGAACTGCTTCCAAACTACACCTGCCCCACCGCGATCTGATCGCGGGATGACGACACCCTATTCATCACCAGGTAGGTAAGATAAGGTGTGCTTGCGAACTACGCAGATATTACAGTGACACCTTACCGCACCGACGCGTGGGAATGTGCAGTAGAGGTAAACTAATCCGGGCGCAATGTTATCTCAGATCTGAGCTTAAGACAGTCCTTTTACAAACATCATTGATCCATTCATGATTTCAGTGATGCGGGGATCGGTGTTCTCCATTTTTTCACTAAACTCGTTGGCCCGCATCACCTCTGAGAAGATATCGGTATTCAGATATATCTTGGCGTTCTCCAGGGCCATGTCCACCTCCAATGTGGTCACCGACCCTATTACAAACAGATTTATCCCATTGCTGCGGACTGTCTTGCCATTGATCTTGGGATAGTAAATAAATGCCGCAGCAACCCTGTTCCCCAGAGGCATTATCGCATCACGCAATACACCGGTCAGATCATTGGTCTTGCGAAAGATTGCTGCAAGTTCTGGAAACAGTTCTGAATCAATATTCGCCTGATAATAGACGTTGTTGCCATTGTGCTGCCGAAGCAACAGCCCGGCATCCGCCAGGGAACGTAATTCCCTATGCAGTGAGCCGGCCGCAACCCCGGTAAGGCGGGAGATCTCACGAACGTAAAAACGCTCAGTCGGGTGCAACAACAGCAGACCAAGCGCAGCTCGCCGCTGTTTGTTGAACATAAGATCCATCGGGTTTGACATAGTTGTGTGCCGCCCAAGTTATTCTTGTTGTTGCTCCATACCCGCAGATTAATCTTAGGTAAAACCAAAACCAAACGCCTAATACGGGCCTATACGGCGGGCATGGTAACACATTTGGCTACAATTTAGTTCAAGCGTAGATCAACTGAAAGAGTGGCCTGTACTTACTTTAGTCCGTACATATCAGGAAAGAACAGGATAGTGAGCACAATGGCTACCTGCATCAGAATAAACGGAACTACTCCACGATAGATATCCATGGTGCTAACCTCTGGAGGGGCAACACCCTTAAGATAGAACAGAGAGAATCCAAACGGCGGGGTCAGGAATGAGGTCTGTAGATTCATAGCAATAAGGATGGCAAACCACAGCGGAGCTATGCCCATGGTATCGGCCACCGGGGCCAGCATCGGCACAATAATGAAGGAGATCTCAACAAAATCTATAAAGAAACCCAGCACCAGGATTACCAACATAGATAGGATCAGAAAGCCCATCTGCTGACCAGGCAACTGAGTCAGCACCTCCTCCACAATGAGATCGCCGCCGGTGTAGGTAAAGGCCATGGAGAATGCGGTCGCACCCAGCAGAATAGCGAACACCATGGAGGTAACCTTTACCGTATCCATTGCCGCTTCGTACACCATCTTCCAACTGAATTGGCGGTACAGAGCCGCCAGGACCAGGGCACCAAAACCACCCAGCGCAGATGATTCTGTGGGGGTGGCAATCCCGGCAAAGATAGAACCCAATACCACCAGTATAAGAACCAGGGGGGGCAACACCGCCTTGATCGCTCTTACATACTGCTCACCCCTGTACTCCAGGTCATCATCCATCGGGATAGCCGGGGCCACTTCCGGATGCATATATGCCTTGGTCAGTATGTAGATGACATAAACACCAACCAGAACCATGCCGGGAACCACCGCCGCCTTGAACAGATCTCCCACCGGTAACCCCATTACATCCCCCAGGATGATAAGCACGATGGATGGCGGGATAATCTGGCCGAGGGTGCCGGCGCCACAGATGGTACCGCAGGTCAGTTTTTTATCGTAATTAAACTTGAGCATAACCGGCAGAGAGATCAGCCCCATAGCCACAACAGAGGCACCAACAACGCCGGTTGATGCCGCCAGGAGGGCACCGACAAAGATAGTGGATATAGCCAGACCGCCACGCACACTGCCAAACAACTTACCCATGGATTCCAGCAACTGTTCCGCCAGTTTGGTACGCTGCAACACTATGCCCATAAAGATGAACAGAGGTATGGCCATCAGCACAGTATTATTCATTATGGAGTAGATACGATACGGCATGAAGGCAAAGATTGAGGGGCCTTCGGCAAACACACCGAATATCAGGGCCACACCACCAAAGGTAAAGGCTACCGGGAATCCGAACAGGAGCATAACCAGAGCCACAAAGAACATTATTATACCGATCATATTATTATTTCTCGGACAGCTAGATTTGCAGTTCCGCCTTATGCCCTTCCTGATGTATACCGCGAATCCGGTTTATTGAATGCAGAATAAGACCGACACCACTTACGGCCATGAACAGAAACGCTATTGGTATCATGGATTTGATGGCCCAGCGATAGAGTAACCCCCCAGGATCACCCGACCGCTCGGAGAGACTCCATGACTCTGCCACAAAATCCAGACCATAGTAAAAAACCAGCAGAGTAAACGGCAAAAGAAAGACGATGCAGCCAACCAGATCAATCCAGCCCTGCTTTTTCTCGCTCAGGCCTTCATAGATAATATCCACCCGCACATGACCGTCATGTCGCAGGGCGTATGGAACTCCCAACAGGAATATAGTCGCATACAGATGCCACTCCAGCTCCTGCATACCAATAGATACGTCATTGAATACGTAACGCATGATGACATCGAAAAAAACATTGAGCAGTAGAAGAACCAGCAACGCACCCGCCAGTTTACCCAGCAGATCGGAAAAAGCATTGACCATGCGTTCAAGCTTTAATAGAAACATCTTTACCTCTCAATACATTGTTGTCCAATTTGGTCACATCTGTCTAGATATAATCTATTGCTACGCGGACATCTAACAGCGCCATTTTTCGAACTTCAAATTCCACAAAAGAACGTCCCTTCTTTCGAAAGAATATTGCTACCCACTTGCTGAGTAGAAGAACAGGATGATGGAATCAATAAAACATATGTAGCAACTTTACAAATACCCTCACTCCAACTCTTGCTCTAAGGAAACTGTGGAGTTCTCACAAAAGAACTCCCCCAGCCGGGGCCGGGGGAGTTCAGCTCTAACATATTACTTTTGACTATCCAGATATGCCTTGTCCGAGATCTCGGTCCAGACACGCGCATCCTTCATATATGCCGCCTGGGAGTCGATGATCTCTTTGGCCAGAGGATCATCCTTTGCCCGCTCCGCCAACAGCTCAGCATTAGCCTTGCGCAGCGCATCCATGACATCTTTCGGGAAGGTCTTGACCTTGATATTGGGATATTCACTCTTCATCTTTGCCCAGTTCACGGCACTGGTATGATATGACTCTATGTACATATCGTATGCAGAGGCACGCATGGCTACACGCAGGATCTCCTGCAAATCAGCCGGAAGTTTATCCCATGACTTTTTGTTAATCAGAAATTGCAGCTCGGTAGCTGGTTCATGCCAACCGGTGTAGTAGTAAGGAGCGATCTTATGGAACCCCATGCGCAGGTCCAAAGACGGCCCCACCCACTCCAAGGCGTCGATGGTACGGCGCTCCAGAGCGGTATAGAGTTCACCGGCAGGAATATTGGTCGGCTTGGCTCCGAGCTTGGCCAATACCTCACCGGCAAAACCCGGGATACGCATCTTTAACCCCTGGAGGTCGGCAACTGAATTGATCTCCTTCTGGAACCAACCTCCCATCTGGTTACCGGTATTGCCGCCCGGAAATGACAACATGCCATACTTGTCATATACCTTCTGCATCAACTTCATACCATCGCCATAGTAGAACCAGCCATACTGCTCCGGAGTAATCATCCCGAAAGGCATAGTGGTGAAAAACAGAGTGTTGGGATCCTTGCCCTTCCAGTAATAAGAAGCGGAATGCCCCATGTCGTACTGACCGGCTCGCACCATATCGAAGATACCAAATGGGGCCTTATGCTTATTTTTGGAATCGATGGTTATAATCAGGCGTCCGTTTGACATAGTCTTCACAGTCTTGGCCAGGTTTTTTGTAGCCTCACCAAAGATAGGAAAATTAGGCGGCCAGGACTCTGCTAGTGTAAGACGATATACCTTATCAGCTGAAAATGCCGGATTGATCATGGCCAGTACGCAGACTGCTGCCATAATCAGTTTTCTGGAGAATCCGTATTTATACATTATCACTTATCCTCTCTGTAGGTTTATAATAAGGTGTGGGTCTACCCAGTAGGGTAAATTCAGCGACTTCATAATCGCAATAAACAGATAATAACAACATTTTTATACGGCAATCTCCGGAGATAATACCCAGATCACCAACAAACATCATCCTGGAGCTGCTTGCCGTCTACCACTGTACCTGTCTGCAGCCTGGCGATACGTTTACCCGGCACAACCTGCCAGCAGGCAGTCGGCAATGATCACCCTGGTATCCGTCCCTGCGGCATAATAACTAACCGATTGTTATCACAGACAATGTATCCGTCAGTATAGCCTGTTTTATTCCATCCAGGTTACTTCATCCATAGATGCTGGCGACCACAACGTCAGACAAGGGTAACAAACCACAAATAATACTTGCACTTTATAAAAACAGGACTAAAATTCGGCGGACTTTCGGAATCCAATGGAATTTTATGTTAGCCCAAAAGCAATCTTAGGTAATCGAGTGCCTCAACTCCTGTGGTGATGCGTTCGATTGTTATTGCCACATTTAATATTTAGGAGTTGCGCCAGATGCATAAGACCGCACCTGTTGATCTCAAGAGTGTTGATAATACCCACCCAGTCAACAACGTTTCCACCCCCGCCTGGCCGGAATACAACAATATCCAAACCACTGAGCCGCAAGATCATTTTATCGAGCGTGACGGGGTGGTCTTTGCCGGCAGCCATCTGATAATCGATCTGTGGGGCGCCAAGCGCCTGGACGATCTGGATCACATGGAACAGACCATGCGTAACGCAGTTGAGGCAGCCAATGCCACCCTGTTGCATATACACCTGCACCACTTCACTCCCAACTACGGCATATCCGGTGTAGCCGTGCTGGCTGAATCCCACATCAGCGTCCACACCTGGCCGGAGCGGGAATTCGCCGCATTCGACATCTTCATGTGTGGAGTGGCCAAACCTGAGCTGGCGATACCGGTACTGAAACAGGCCTTCCATCCCAAGCAGTTAAATATCACCGAAGAGCTGAGAGGTGTGGTCGCTCCATGAATAATTTCACGGAGACACTGTATGACAGCTACGGACAATCGTTCCGTATAGATAAGGTATATTTTGAGAGCAAGACCGAGCATCAACATCTGCTGATCTTCCACAATGCAATGTTTGGCCGGGTCATGGCCCTGGATGGCATCGTCCAAACCACAGAGAAGGATGAGTTCATCTATCACGAGATGCTGACCCATGTGCCAATTTTGGCCCATGGTGCAGTAAAGGAGCTATTGATCGTCGGTGGCGGGGACGGCGGTATGCTGCGCGAAGTGATAAAACACCGGGACATAGAGCGTATCACCCAGGTTGAGATTGACGCCAAAGTCATAGAGATGAGCAAGGAGTTTCTGCCGAACCACTCCCAAGGGGCATTCGATGATCCACGCGTTGATATCGTCATTGATGATGGCATGAACTTTGTGAATAGCAGCGAGCGCAGATTTGATGTGATCATCTCAGACTCCACCGATCCGATCGGGCCGGGGGAGAGTCTGTTCACCGGTGATTTCTACCAGGCCTGCCACAATTGCCTGAAACCTGGCGGTATCTTGGTAACCCAAAACGGCGTAGCCTATATGCAGTTGGATGAGGTGACCACCACCGCCAAACGTCTGGATCCGGTGTTTGCCGACTGGCACTTCTATGGCGCTGCCGTACCCACCTATGTAGGCGGGATGATGACCTTCGCCTGGGGCTGTGATAACACCTCACTGCGTCAACAACAGCTGGAAGTACTGAAAGAGAGATTTATCGCGAGCGGAATCTCCACCAGATACTATAATCCAGCTATTCATCAAGCGGCCTTTGCCCTGCCCCAGTACATTACTGAGGCAATAGGAAAAAGTTAATGTACCAGATCAAGATCTCACCCAGTTCTGACCAGGAGGTGTACCGCAGCTATGTGCAACAGCACGGCGCACCACTCCTGCTGCTGGACTGCGACAAGGTGCGGCAACAGTACCGCAACCTCTGTGCCGCCCTGCCCGGGGTTGAGCTCTATTACGCCATCAAGTCCCTGCCGCACCCAGACCTGCTGGCTACGCTGGCAGCGGAAGGCGCCGCCTTCGATGTTGCCTCCAGTGGCGAGCTGGAGTTGCTGCGCAATCTACACTTCACCCCGCGCCGCACCATCCACACCCACCCGATAAAACGCAGCAAGGATATCCGTGCTGCCCTGCGTTTCGGCTGCACCAGTTTTGTGGTGGATAACATCGATGAACTCGACAAGTTCGTCCCCTATCGTCACCGGGTCGGGCTGCTGCTGCGTATCGGCTTCCAGAACAAAAATGCGGTGGTGGATCTGGCACGCAAGTTTGGCTGCTCCCTGGAGGATGTTGACCCACTATTACAGAGGGCCAAGCAGTTAGGCATTCATATCAAGGGCCTGTCATTCCATGTCGGCTCGCAGTGCGACACTCCGGCAGAACATGCTGCGGCCATCCGTGCATGTAACCGTATCATCCAGCAGTATGATGCAAAGATTGGCGGCCACCCCATTGGTATCCTGGATATCGGCGGTGGCTTCCCGGTGCCATACGCCGGTGGACAGGATGATATAGAGAAATTCTGTGCCCCGATCCGCGAGGCCATTGCAGAGTTACCATCAGGCATCTCGGTAATAGCCGAACCGGGACGCTATATATCAGCACCAGCCATGACCTCTGTCTCCAGCGTCATGGGCCGCTCTACCCGCAGTAACCGCACCTGGTATTATCTGGATGATGGGGTATACGGCTCATTCAGCGGCAGAATTTACGATCACGCCAACTATCCGCTGGAGGTATTCAGTGACTCCAGCGAACTTGTACCCAGTGTACTGGCCGGTCCCACCTGCGATAGCATAGATGTGATCGCCGATCAGGTGGATCTGCCCAGGATGGAGATCGGTGACCTGGTAGTGGGTCATCTGATGGGGGCATACACCATGGCTACCTCGACCGAGTTCAACTCCTTCGATAAGGCCAAGGTTGTGGTACTGAACAGTGAAGATTACGGGCTGAAACTGGTTTCCGGCTAAAGACCCAACTCCTGCCAACGCCTCTCCATCCGTTGCAGCGAGATGGGATAGTCCGTCTTCAACTCCTGGGCAAACAGTGATACCCGCAGCTCCTCAAAGGCCCAGCGCAGCTCCTCTATGCGCTGATCCTGCTTATTATTACTGCGACATCGCTCATCCCACGCCTGCCACTGCTGATACAGCCCCTGCATCGTACGCATCTGTTGCTGGTCGCGTGCAGTGGCGTGGAGAAGTTTATCCAGCCTTAGGGCTATGGCCTTGAGATAGCGCGGAAAGTGCTGCAGCTGCGGATAGGGGGTGAATTGCAGAAAGCCTTTGAATATAAGACGATCCAACTGCTGATTGATATCCGCAATAGATGCCATCCAATTAATCTTATTGGAATTGGCTAACCGCTTTCTGACATCCTGATAGCTATCCAGGATCTCCCCGACCAGTGCAACCACATCTTCCGCCACTGCCATCAGGTGTGATTTGCACTTATCGATCCTGGACTGGAACTCGATTGCGGAGCGGAGCGGCGGCATATCCTCGATAAAGGTCATACCCACTATCAGTGCCACCAACTCGGACTGAAGATCCGGCATAGCTTGGGAGACGTATCCCTGCGGCGCCTTGGCGGCCTTGGTATATTGCAGACGCATCCTGTCAAGACCTGGTAGGTTACGTTTCAGATAGCGTATATCCTTGGCCAGGCGCAGCATGATCAGACGCCGCAGTCCGGCACGCATAGCGCACTCCGCATTCAGACGGGAATCCATGATCCGCAGGGCGACAGAGTCTCCCTCATCCACCAGTGCGGGAAACCCGGTAAGTTTGACCCCTCCCCGCTCCAGCTGCACCGACTCCGCCAACTCACCAAAATCCCAATCCGTTAGACCTGCCCGTTCCAGACCACTGCTGGCAGGCGGTTGTATTGCTGCAGAGTCGCCGCCGGCATACTGCTTACGCAGTTGTGGTAGATTGCGTCCGGCAGCAATGGTCACCCCCTTATCATTCACCAATTGGAAACGCATACGCAGATGTTCCGGGACCGCATTTTCATCCCAGGCATCTTCCGGCACATGCACTCCGGTCATGTCCTTGAGCTGCTCTCCCAGTTCCCGGATGAGCGGTCTGTCCGCCGGCTGTATGAACTTTAGGCAGGCGTCAGCATACTCCGGAACCGGAACAAACGATCTGCGCAGTTGTTTGGGCAGGCTGCGTATCAGTGCAATCACCCGCTCGCGCAACAGACCGGGAACCATCCATTCGCAGCGCTCCTCCGTGACCTGATTCAGCACCGCTTGCGGTATCTTCAGGGTAACGCCATCGCTCTGCTCTCCCGGTTCGAAGTGGTAGAGCAGAGGCAACTGCATGCCGTTGAAATCCAGGATGTCGGGAAAATCAGCATCACTGAAACCATACTCCTCCCGTCGGCACAGATCCTGTTCGCGCATATGCAGGATCTTGGGGTTGCTGGCACTCTCCTGGCGCAACCAGCGTTCGAAATCCGCTGTGCTATAGATACCCTCCGGGATGCGGCGGTCGTAATACTCATAGATCACCTGCTCATCCACCAGCAGGTCACGCCGTCTGGATTTATGCTCCAACCCCTCTATATACTCCAGCAGCTCCCTGTTGTGGCGCCAGAACTTAGCCCTGGTATGAAAATCCCCCTCTACCAATGCAAAGCGAATGAATATCTCGCGCGCCTCCACCGGATTGATCGGACCATAGTTCACCCTGCGTCTGGCAATCAGATTGAGACCAAACAGAGTTACTCTCTCATAGGCACCTACCTGCCCCCTGCCCTTCTGCCAATGCGGTTCAGACCAGCTGCGTTTAACCAGATCTCCCGCCACCGCTTCGATCCAGGCCGGCTGAATTTGCGCTACACAGCGGGCATACAGTTTTGTGGTTTCAACCAGCTCTGCCGCCATTACCCACTTGGGTTGCTGCTTGAATAGTCCGGAGCCTGGAAAGATCTGAAAACGGCTGTTGCGTCCCCCCAGATACTCACGCTCCTTGCCGCTTTTCTTGCATCCGATATTGCTCAGTAACCCACTCAGCAAGGCGCGATGAATCTCTTCGTAGCTTGCTTCAACCTGGTTCTCCCTGAAACCCATCTCATGCATCTGTCCACGCAGTTGATGATGGATATCGCGCCACTCCTGCGCCCGGTTCCAGGAGATAAAATTATCGCGGCAGTATTGACGAAACTTGCGTTTGCTCAGGTGATGGCGCTGCTCCTGCAGATGCCGCCACATATTCAGGAAGGTGAGAAAATCTGACTCTTCATGCCTGAACCGCTGATGGGCCTGATCCGCTGCCTGCTGTCGCTCCAGTGGGCGTTCGCGTGGATCCTGCACACTCAGCGCAGCAGCGATGATCTGTACCTCTGCCAGACAATGGCTATGCGCAGCGCTGAGCAGCATGCGTCCGATGCGTGGGTCAACCGGCAGGCGGGCAATCTGGCGTCCGATCCTGGTTACCCTGCGCTTGCCATCCACCGCACCGATCTCATCCAGGATACGGTAGCCGTCCTGGATAAAACGCCGGTCCGGCGGATCAATAAAGGGGAATGATTCAATATCGCCAAACCCCAGGATCTTCATCTGCAGGATGACCGATGCCAGGTTGGTACGCTGAATCTCCGGCTCGGTAAATTCGGCACGCGACTCGAAATTCTCCTGCGAATATAGCCGGATGCAGATACCCTCTGCTACCCGCCCACAGCGCCCCTTGCGTTGATTGGCACTGGCCTGTGAGATGGCCTCAATCGGCAGGCGTTGCACCTTACTGCGATGGCTATAGCGACTGATACGGGCAAAGCCGGCATCGATCACATAACGAATACCAGGTACCGTCAGTGAGGTTTCCGCAACGTTGGTGGCCAGGATTATGCGGCGTGGTCCGGTGGGCTTGAAGATGCGGCCCTGCTCAGCCGCTCCCAGCCTGGCATACAGGGGAAGCACCTCGGTAAGATGCATCTTGTGTTTGCGCAGGGATTCAGCGGTATCACGAATCTCACGTTCACCGCTGAGAAAGACCAGGATATCACCCCGATCTCTCCGGCTAAGTTCGTCCACCGCATCCAGGATCGCCTGCTGCATGGATTCATCCCGCTCACTACAACCCTCCTCCTGCGGTGGACGATAGCGCACCTCTACCGGATAGGTGCGGCCGGATACATTTATGATAGGTGCACCCCCAAACTGGCGGGAGAAGCGCTCAGGGTCGATGGTGGCTGAGGTTATGATCAGCTTCAGCTCCGGACGTTTCGGCAGTAACTGCTGCAGATACCCCAGCAGGAAGTCGATATTCAGACTACGCTCATGCGCCTCATCTATGATTAGGGTGTCATATTCATTTAGATATGGATCCCTCTGGATCTCTGCCAGCAGCATGCCGTCTGTTACCAGCTTGATATGGCTATCTGCACCCACATGATCGTGGAAACGTACCTTGTAGCCTACGCTGCTGCCCGGCTCCCGGCCTAACTCGCTGGAGATGCGATCTGCCAGGGTGCGAGCGGCGATGCGCCTGGGTTGGGTGTGACCGATACGCCCATAGACACCGCGTCCCATGGTCAGGCAGATCTTTGGCAGTTGGGTAGATTTCCCCGAACCGGTCTCACCACAGATGATTACCACCTGATGGGCAGCGATCAGTGCGGCTATCTCCTCCCAGCACTCGGTGATCGGCAGCTCCTGCGGGAATTCCGGCTTGGGAAGCAGACTGGTCCTGCGCTCAACCCTCTGCCTGGACTCCTCGAGCTGCCGCAACAAATTGGCGATATCATCATCAATCTGCTTATCAGCACGAGACCGTTTACTCAACGCACGCAGACGACGGCGCAGGGCATGCCGGTCGCTCAACATGCAGCGTTCGATCTCGTTATATTGTGGAAGTGGCTGTTTCACTGCTGGATCTGGATCTGAAAAGTGCGGACATGCTATATGATTAACCCAGGTTTTTAAAACCGTAAGCGCTCTCTCAAGAGAGTAACGCGCATTAATAGCGCAATAATACCGCGCATATACCAATTTTTTCCTAAAAATCCGGCAACCAAGCCATTAACTTTTAAATATCCTCAATATTGTGTTATTAAATGCTTCATTTTAATCCTTCTAATGGATATCATTAAGCCCATAAATGTTTAGTTGGGAAAGTCATGGCATCTTCACCTTCACCACCATATTACAAGCAGAACCGCCTCAAACAGCTTAGGGCATTTTGTAACGCAGCTCAGACCGAAAGCGTCAGTATGGCGGCAGAGCGACTGTTTCTGAGTCAGCCCACGGTATCCCTGCAGATTCAAGCACTTGAGCGTGAATTTGAGACCATGCTGTTTGAACGGCGCGGCCCCAAGATCCGTCTTACCCCGGAAGGAAAGACCCTGTACAAACTGGCTCAACCGCTGATCCATGGAATCGATGGTCTGCATGAAACCTTCATCGCAAAGTGTGGTTCCCTGGAATCCGGGGAACTGAACATCGCTGCCGGAGAATCAACCATCCTGTATGTATTGCCAAAGTTCATGCAGGCATTCTCCACCAGCTACCCCAATATCCGCATCAAGCTGCAAAACGTACCAGGACGTGACGGTATGGCGATGATACGTGCCGATCAGGTGGATTTTGCTGTGGGATCCATGTCTGAACTGGCGGACGATATCTTCTACCATCCGGTTGTTTCCTATAAGACCGTACTTATAACACCGCTGGATCACCCTCTGGCCGGCAAGGAGAAGGTAAGCCTACAGGAGATAAGTCCCTACGGACTGATCTTGCCACCCCATCACCTGAGTACCTGGCGCATGGTTGATCTGGTATTCAAGCAGAACAATCTTAACTATAAGGTCAACCTGGAGGCCGGTGGCTGGGAAGTAATCAAGAAGTATGTTGAGCAAGGCATGGGCATCTCCATCGTCTCTGATGTATGCCTGAACGGCGAAGAGAAACTGGCCCGCATTCCCCTGGATCAGTATTTTCCTGACCGTGGGTACGGTATTGTGATGCGCCGAGGTAAGTTCCTCTCACCCCAGGCCAAGCGTTTTATTGAGATGATGGTTCCTGACTTCTTTGAGGCCAGTGAGAAGTTTGAAAATGCAGGACAATAGAGCAATCCAGGGTACTGCCTGCTTATGCATAGGCTGTCCCATCCCAGGTTAAAAACAGCCCCATGCGACTCTGGTCCATCCATCCAGAACATCTGGATTCCAAAGGCCTGCTGGCACTGTGGCGAGAGGGTCTGTTGGCCCAAAAAGTTCTCCAGGGTAAAACTAAAGGCTACATAAACCACCCCCAACTCATCAGATTCAAGAGTTGTGACAATCCCCTTGGGGCAATTGCGACCTATCTTAGGCATGTAGCAATTGAAGCGAAAAACAGGGGGTATAACTTCGACAGAGGCAAAATTCTTGACCACAGGCGACAAAAACAACTATTGGTATCTGATGGCCAAATCCACTACGAATTTCAACACCTATTGGCGAAACTAAAGGCCCGTGATCCGAACAAATATCAATATGAAAAAAAGATAACTGCGATAACATTACATCCGCTGTTTAAACAGTACGTTGGGGATGTTGAGGAGTGGGAAGTTATACAATAGATTGCGACAGGATAAGCTGCAATATCCCAGGTTTATTGATCAAGGTGGTGATACGCCTAAACGAAAATTATGGATAGATATCGGATATATATTGCCAGTGTCATTGCACCTATTTTCGGTTTACTTACACTCGCAACACTTTGGTTCAGACCGAGCATACAGTGCAGTGCGGGTCCAGAGTGTTTTGGTAAGTTGCCGATATCTGCCGTCCTGCTGGTTACATATCTTCTCTATACCGCGATGTTCTTATCAGGAATTGGCCAGAAGGCCAGAGACCTCTACAGTGATAGCGGAATACCATTCTGGAAACTCGCAAAATCATCCACACATTGGCCACTCCTGGCAACTCTTGAAATAACGGTAATCATGCTGTTCTCTAAATGGCCTGTAGTGTCGAATGAAATATTGGATGCTGTATTCGCCACACTTATTCCGCTACTTGCTGTCTCTGCACTCTATACCAGCTGGTATCTTATCGTCGGCAGGCATAATAAACAGATAAAGTACGATGTGCAGAAAGAGCGAACCTTTATCGCTTAACCGGACCAGTGGTTAATGCCGAACAGTCGCCTATGCAAATTAGGCGGCAAATGGCCTCCTCACTACCTGGCACAGTGGCATGAGCTATAGGTGGGTGGACCTGGTAAAGCGCTAAGTGTATGAACACTGAGTTGCAGCCACAAAAGGAAAGACCCGGTATTACGCCGGGCCTTTCACTTCAGAGCTGCGCACTTAACCACTAAGTACGACTGCGAGGACTACACTTAACAGTAATCCGACTACTCCGACTATTAATGCATATTTACCTTCTAGCATTTTGTAATCCTCCTTATTTCACTGTTCAACAATTAAATATGGAGTTGTTTATTTAACAGCGACCGCTGGCGATCACTAGATAAATTATAAGCACAAATTTAGTAGTGTTTCTAGGTCGCCAGGTAATACGTCTGTGTAAAATCAGACATCCTGTGCGCTCAGATGTTCAGAAAATGACATTACTCACAACTTCACTGGTAATTTACTTATCATGTATGCTAGTGAGTGAGATAGACCGGTTCTATAACCAATGGCTGAGGTCGCAAAACAGCTAACTGAGTATTGCGGAATAGAGATTCAGGCATAATCCCCCAATATGAGCATGATTCACAGCTTCAGACCAATCTCGGATAGGGCGGCATGCATACTAATTTTAGGCAGTATGCCCGGCGTGCGCTCACTCAGGGAAAATCAATACTACGCGCATCCGCGCAACGGCTTCTGGCGGATTATGGGGGATATATATAACTTCAGCGCAGAGTTGCCCTATATGCAGCGTACGGAAAAACTGAAGGCATCAGGTATCGCCCTGTGGGATGTGTTGTATTCCTGTGTCCGCATCGGAAGTCTGGACAGCGCTATCCAGAACGGTTCGCGTGTACCGAATGATTTCCGTGCATTCTTCCACAACCACCCGATGATAGAAACTGTAGGTTTCAATGGCGCCGAGGCTGAGAAGGCCTTCAGAGTACATGTTCTACCCAACCTTGATATAGACAGCATCAGACTCGTGCGCCTACCCTCATCAAGCCCGGCGTATACCCTCCCACTTGAGAAAAAGATAACGGCATGGCGGGAGGCGCTGGGAGCTTAACCACTTCACAGGTACTCCACATTTATTTGCCTAAACGTATTTCCCAATACCTCTGGACAACGGTAACGACTATACCGACCGGCGACGCAAACCCAGACCAGTCAACCCTAGACTCATCAGTAGTAATGTGACAGGTTCGGGTACAGCCTTTACGTAAGTTAGATTATCAAGAACAACATAATCAGTTGTACCAGTATTGCCAGCCACATCGAATGCCGCGTTATACAGGACCGCTGATGTAATTCCTAGAGCGGAAATGCCGAACCATTCACCACTATTTGAGCTGCCAAATGGGGATATTGCCATATCCCCCAGGATGGAATTTGTCTTCGAGTAGGCAACCAGACGCCATTCAAGGTCTGCTCCGCCGAAATTAAACCCAAATGCATCAATGGGAGAGGTAAAAGTAAAAGTGATCTCTTGAGTATGATCATTGGATGTAAGTGCCACGCTGTTTCCGGTCATATTAAATAAACCGTCAAAGCTATCTGTTATACGAAGGATATTATTGCCGGTCATGCTGACATCAGGATACGCAAATGCTACTGCCAACTCCCCGGAGGCATTAGACTCAAAGTCAATAACCGATCCCCCGACAAGATCAGGATGGTATGACGGTGATCCAAATCCGCCTATTGGTGTGGCTGCTGCAGTTTGAACCATAGGAATACCGGCTATAAAAACCAGTATCGAAATACATTTTTTTATTTGTTTTTTATAGCGTTGCATTATTTTCCCCCATCACTAACAACCACCCTTACACCTACCCATGATATATCCGACTAATCTGCACCTGCTGAGTGCAAATATGACATCAGCACTAGATAGGCATCCATACGAACATTGATGGGATTATAAGCTTGATAAGAATGCTGGAGATATCGGCCATCAGTACATATCTATACATACTTTGGTAGGTATTTTCATGTTATAAAATAGGGTAATCTATTAGTCTATCGACCAAGGTATAAATAATATGAAAATAATCCTGGCTGATGATCACTCACTTTTTCTGGATGGATTACGCAGCATGCTGGAGCCAGGGGCCAGCTGCTATGAAGCTGACTGTTTACCTAAAACCCTAAGCCAGCTGGAAGCCCACCCGGATGCGAAGCTCATCCTGATGGATCTGCAAATGCCGGGTATGAATGAATTCAGCGGCCTGAAACAGATACGACTACTCTACCCGGATATCCCCCTTATCGTGGTTTCCATGCATAATGAACCTGAGATTATTCGAAGAGCTCTATCACTTGGCATATCCGGATACATCCCCAAAACCCACAGCTTCGAATCTATGCAGAAGGCGATCGACCTGGTACTCGCTGGTGATAGATATGTACCACAAGAGGCATTGGCTTATACCGACACTAGCGCGGTGGGAACTCCACTGACTCAACGGCAAAAGGATGTATATAGGCTTATTATGCAAGGAAAAAGCAACCAGGAGATCGCTGACGAACTTTGCATCAGCCTGAGCACGGTAAAGATGCATGTTAGTACAGTATTGAAATGTACCGGAACAAAAAACAGATCACAATTACTGGCAGCCGGAAAGAATCTATTCGACTAGTGCCATACTTCGTACCTTCAGGACCTTAGTGATAGTCTGCTGCAGTTTTTCTGCCGTAACCGGTTTATTTAACAACGGTATGCCGGTCCTATCTATCATCTGCAATTCTGCCGGTCCGGTATCTCCGGTTATAATAATTGCTGGTATAGCAACAGAACTTCCAGCACGCACCACCTCTATCACCTCAATACCGCTGTGATGGTCACGTAGGCGTAAATCACATATCATCAGATCAGGCGATTCGCCATTTTTCTCCATAAACGTCTTCACCTGCTCCAGATTTTCAAACGTACGTGTAACGCACCCCATAGTTTCCAGTTGCAGTTGTAATCCTTCCAGAATATCTACATCGTCGTCTACAATCCAAATCTTTAAATCAACGAAGATTTCACTGTTTACCTGGATAATGCTATCCAATTCAGGTTGGACTGACTGCTCGCTATCACCGCGTGGTACCAGGATTGAAAAAACCGAACCCCGGCCATAACGGGAACGAACAGATACCGGGATATCTAACAGATTGGCAATCTGGTCTACGATGGACAAACCAAGCCCAACACCTTTTTTCCGATCACGTTCCGGATTATCCAACTGTTGAAAGGCATCAAAGATGGTACCTATCTCCTCTTGTTTGATACCTCTGCCGGTATCCCACACTTCCAGCGATAGATTATCTCCCCGTTTTCTACATGCAACCAGTACACCGCCGGAATCGGTATACTTTAATGCATTGGACATATAATTTTCCAATACCCTCTGCATAAGGACCGGGTCGCTGTAACACCACTGGTCAGTGGAACGCACGATCAGCCTAAGATCCTTCCGGTTAAACTCATCACCAAACTTTAACTCAAGCATATGCAATAGCATATTTACGGAAATATTACGTCTATCAGGAGTGATTACACCAGCATCAAAGCGCGACATATCAAGTAAAGCAGAGAACATCTTGCGCATACTGTCCATGGCATAGCGCAGACGTGAAAGCAGATATGCACGTTTGTCTTCATCTACCCCATGATCATGAGATAAGCCTCCCAGAAACAGTTCCATGGCATACAGGGGTTGCCGCAGATCATGACTGGCTGCTGCAAGAAATCTTGATTTATCTGTATTCGCCTTCTCTGCAGCCTGCTTCTGGAGCACCAACTCACTGTTGGCTGTTTCCAATTCAAACTGCATACTGTAAGTACGAACCAGCATCTTGTTGAGTTCAATTGCAAACCTGATCATCCCCGCATAGTAGATACCGAACAAACCGGCAATCAGCGGATTGGCTGCATCGGTGAACAGCAACACCGAAAGTGACTGCACAAGTATTGGTGTAACCAAACAGAAATAGATAGGCAGGATTGCAGCCAGATTGATGGCACCGGCGAAGATCCCCATCAATGGCAACAGAATAATAAAGGTGTGAATATCCCAGGAATCGGACAACAACCAGGTAAGAGAGCCCCACTGAGTACTACTGGCCAGAGAGTAAACAATGAAAACTGTTTTGATATAGCTGACCTGATCTGCTGTCAGCTCCTTACCGGCATACCTGAGACAAATTATCAGATGGGGAATGGCAATAACCTGCATAGCCAGATACCAAGTGAGCAGAATATTATGCGAAATCGCATCCCACAACCCAACCAGCATCAAGGTCTGAGCTGCAGTAATTGCAATATAGGATGTTGGTCTATGCCTCAGGATATGTCCGGTAAGGGCCTGATGCATACTGAAGTTGGATCTTTCCGACATATTCACCTGCGTATTATTGTTTTTATTATTTGTACATCATTTCTTCAAATATAGGAATAAATGAGGACTACAGTTATAAACGCAAAGATCGATAGCAAATGCGCCAGGTTCATCATTCTTGCAAGCGGTGAGCATGATCCGACATGAATCTGCGTCAGCGCCACTGAATACAGATACGATAAAGTTGAGTTTAACAAAAAAACGGGGCCTATTAGGCCCCGTTTAACAACTTACTGATATAACTAACGAATTAGAACTTGTGGATAATACCGAGCGACAAGGCATCAAACTTACCGGTACCACCAGCGTTATCTGAATCGAAATCGGAGTATACGGCATAGACCGTAGTCAGTGTGCTAAGTTTGTGATCCAGACCTATGCTCCACTGATCTCCGTCATCAATGATCCCTGCAACACCAGTTCTACGTGCCATACCATCTACCTGACCATATGCGGCCTTGATGATATTGTTGCCCATGGTATAGCTACCGGACAGCTGCCAGGAGTCTCCATCATCTTTCAATCCTGGCGCTAAGGTATGGAAATCATCAAGATCACGGTCTTCATATATGAATCCGACATGGAAGCCATTGGCGGTATAGCCCAAGCCTAGACGCCATTTGTCATAATCCAGCGCAACACTATGTAAGGCATTAACCATATCATCACTGATGCCTTCATAGGCCAAGGTAGCGAAAAAGGGGCCATTGTTATAGGTAGCGGAAATGGAGGTGGCCTCTATGCCATCGGTATTATTATCCAATGAAGGCATAACAACAGCAGCCACAAAGGAGAAGCCGTTCCAGTTAGGACTCATGTAGAAAACAGCGTCCTGCACACGAATATCATCGAACCAAAGCTGATTATAATCACCTACCTCTTCCGGGAACAGTTCCAGGCTGGCGGTAGAACTCTTGAATGGGGTATCTACCTGACCAATACCTGCCACACCCCAGTTACCGGCGAGGGCAACATAGGTGTTACGATCATTGCTCACACCGCCCAGATCATCACCATCGATGCTAAACTCCATCTGGAATACCAGGCTTAGACCGTTACCCAGATCCTCGGACCCCTTGATACCAAATCTTGAGTTATGGCTGTTAACGCCTGAACCGTCGAAACCGCCGGAGAGATCATCCATACCGGTCCCTAGGAGTGCAATGCCAAAGCCAGAACCATAGTCAATACTGTCTATGCTGTAGTGCAACTGACCATATACGGTAGTTTCTGCGTTAGCAGCTATAGGAGCTGCAATTACGGTGGCGACTGCTGCTGCAATAAGCTGTCTTTTCATGGACAAGACCTCAATGTGTGTATTGTTATTCCGTGATCTTTAATTCGGTATATGTTAACCAAGCTATGGCTTTATTACAACAGATTGATTTAAATAAACAACATGCTGTTTATTGTTGTATTTATCCAACAACTGGCATTTTCTTTGTAATGACACCGCCTATTTTCCCAACGGAAACACCAGTTCCAGTTCATTAACCATGCCTAGAAGCCCCTCTCTCCGCAGTTTCAGGCTGACCTTATCTCCGGGTGATGCATCCAGCAGCAGAAGTTTGATATCGTCTATTTTCTTTATTTCCTGACCATTGATGCTGAGTATCAGATCACCCTTCTCCACCCCTGCCTTGTTGGCCGCCCCCTCGGGGTCCAGCTCTTGCGCCTTCACACCATTGTCACTCTGCTCCAGAGATATCCCCATAAGTCCACGAGCCGGCAGCGACAAATCAGCGGCATATACCATAAAATCACCCACACCCTCCAGCGGTTCATAGTCACCACCTGGAAGAATAATGGCCATTTTACTCTTAACTCTTCTGCTGACTCGCTGCGGTATGCCTGACCCGTACATCAGGTGCCCTACTCCTGCCAGCACCACCAGCTGTGTTTTCGGGTTTGCTGCCATATATTCTGCAGCCCTCTTTGCCATACTCTCATCCCATAACAACTGCACCTGCACAAAACGTTCAAAACTCTGGTTGCCTTTATGCGCATGTTTATCATATATCTTTCTAAGTCGCTCGCTATATGCCTTGTCAGAGTAATCTATCTGCTCCGGAACCTTTTTTCTGTCATCGTCAGACAATCCTTCGATTCCGGATTTTGACACCTTGGATACGATTTCACTGGATACGTTAAGGGCAATAACAGGAATACGCTGCTCGCGTGCATAGGAGAGAATGGGACGATATAGTCGGTAATCAAACTTCCAGCGCTCCATCCACTCACTCTGTCGAATAAGTTCCTGCTCATCCAGTTCGCCGCTTATGTATTGGTCAAGCACCTTCTGGAAAGGTTGCTGAAACTGCTCCATGCCTATTGCGATGTCTGGGTGAATAGCATGTAGACGCCGAATGATCCCAAGTTGTGTCATATGATTGGAATAATCATCATGAAGCTCTCCAACATACACAACTCGCGCTGTAGATACCTTGGAGACCACATAATCCAAATCCCTGGCATCCTTAAGATTGAGTGCCGCTGGTTCTACCACGCTGTCCACCGCTTTAGCATGTGCCACTCCAACAATGTTGAGTTTTTCGAACTTAGGTGCAACAAAGGCCTGTACCAGCAGGATCACAACGAACAGCTTTATGGTTTGTCGATAATTCATGACGCCCTTAAGTCTTTTACCTGATTAGACAGTTTTTCGCATACCGTGCATTCCGTATTGTCGTCTAAACAGTAGTTGGACTAGTATAATATGGCAACTGCTGATTAATTAATTTACGGTGTAAGGATACATATGTGTCAGTTTATACAGGTTAAGTGGTGTTTTCTTTCATTAATTCTCTTGGTACGTATTGCCGTAGCAGCGGCACCTATCCATCATGACCTTGATGTAACTCTGGATCCGGAAACAGGTTATCTGGAGACTATTGATAATATCACTCTTCCCCAAGCCGTCAGTGAAACATCATTTTCCCTGCACGCAGCCCTAAAATTGCACATAGAGACACCTGGTGCAAAGATTATTGATGTAAAAAATGGTCGCACATCCGTTCCCATAAAACAGTATGTAATCAAACTACCCAGCCAACAAACCAGTCTAAAGATACAATACTCCGGAAAGATACAGCACAAACTATCGGACCGCTCCCGCGACTATTCCGGATGGAGAGAGACTACAGCAGGCATCATCTCGGAACAGGGTGTATTTTTAAGTCCTTCCAGTTACTGGTTTCCTATCTTCGGCAATGCCCCTTTAGACTTCACATTACATACCACTCTCCCGCAAGGCTGGAAGGCCATCACCCAGGGTAAAAAGAGCGGTAAAAACAGCTGGAGCGAAACATCACCCCAGGATGATATATACCTGATTGCAGGCAAATACCTGATATACCAACGACCCAGCGCTATAGCCAAGCTCCAGGTATACCTGCACCAACCAGATCAAGCATTGGCCAGACACTATCTGCAGGCTACGGATGATTACCTGAAGCTATTCAGCAAGCTGATTGGACCCTATCCGTACACAAAATTCGCCTTGGTGGAAAATTTCTGGGAGAGCGGTTACGGCATGCCATCCTTCACCCTGCTTGGCCCAAAGGTAATCAGGCTTCCATTTATTCTACAAAGCTCCTACCCCCATGAGATCCTGCACAACTGGTGGGGCAATGGTGTATTTGTTGATTACAGCAAGGGAAACTGGAGTGAAGGCCTGACCACCTATCTGGCAGACCATCTCATCAAGGAGCAGCATGGCCAGGGCTCAGAGTATCGCCATGACGCGCTGCAGAGTTACGCCGACTACGTTTCAGATAATCATGAGTCAGCACTCAAGGACTTTATCGGCCATAACGGCCAGACCAGTCAGGCCATCGGGTATGGCAAGACCATGATGTTCTTCCATATGCTGAGACTCTACCTGGGAGATGAGATTTTTTTACAGGGTATACGTCAGTTCTACCGGGACAACCTGTTTAAGACGGCCTCTTTTGACCAGATACAACAGGCATTGGAAAAGGCATCAGGCAAGGATCTATCTGCAGAATTTACCCAGTGGACCGGCCGCATCGGCGCCCCGGCCCTGGAGATAGCAGACCCGGTATCAGAGATGACGGATACCGGCATTAAACTCAGCTTTATCCTGCGTCAAACCCAGAAAGAGGAGCCGTTTCTATTGCATGTTCCGGTATATATCCAGATTGCAGACGCAAAGGATGCAGTAAGGAAAATGGTGACTGTTTCCGAACGTGAAACCACGCTCACCTTCACCCTGGATAAACAGCCTCTGCGGATAAGAGTAGATCCGCTGTTTGATCTGTTTCGCCACCTGAATCCAGGCGAGATACCGAGCTCTCTGGCACAACTATTCAGCGCCACCGACCCAATGATAGTACTGCCTTCGCAGGCCGACAGCGAGATAAGAAATGCCTACAGTAAAATGGCAAGAAACTGGAAAAACCGCGATAGATCGATCAAGATCATCTGGGACAACACCATCGATAGCATACCGGATAACCGCATGGTCTGGCTGTTTGGACGAGAAAATCTGCTGGCCCCGGAGTTTATCAAAACCACTGCCGGAATGCCGCTTAGCTTACAACCAGGATCAATCAGCATAAACGGAACAAAACTACCGACTGCGGAGAACAGCTTTGTCGTAACCGGCCGCAAACCAATGACCATCGGCTGGCTGCATGGGCACTCTGCTGGCGCGATAGAGGGTCTGGCAAGAAAGCTTCCACACTATGGAAAATACAGTTATCTGGCGTTTACT
Source organism: Sedimenticolaceae bacterium (assembly GCA_050288245.1). Classification (GTDB taxonomy): domain Bacteria; phylum Pseudomonadota; class Gammaproteobacteria; order Chromatiales; family Chromatiaceae; genus JAAGZL01. Next base: position 44,207 of record JBNKDM010000005.1, on the reverse strand, counting down.
GGAGATGCACCAAATAACATTCTCAAGGGGAAATGGCCGACGACCGGCTCCGGTTTGAATATAATTCTGGACAAAAATACCCCGGCACAGAACCTGCCGGAACATAAACCTCTAAGCGCCCTGACCGAATAGCCCTTGTCGCTTATTGAAAATCAGGGTTCTTCCAATCAGCTGATGGTGCCAGATCCTCTTTTGGTACAGGAATACGTGACACATAGTTGATGACCAGCTCCGCATCATGATCGCTGAAAGAGCTGATCGTCTTCTTCATATCTGGATTTGAATTCCGGCGTTTACCATCACGAATCCACTCGAGCTGACGTAACATGTAGTTATAGTGCTGCCCCTGAATTCTTGGAAAGAATTTATCTGCCGCACCTTCCCCATTTTCACCATGACATATGACACAGTTAGCTACAAACAGCTCTTTCCCCTGCGCATATTCCGGGGTACCTTCAGCCCAGGTGCCTTTGCCGTTGTCGGGATTCATCTTCATCTTCTCGATATAGGCCGTAACATCCGCAATCGATTGTTCATCCCCGATAGACTCTGGCAGAGAAAATGGGTACATGGTCGGCGTATCACGATTCTTCGCACGAATATCTGCCAGCTGCTTAACCAGCACGGTTTGATACTGTCCCGCCAACTGAGGGAAGGTACCATCTTTCACACCCCAACCCTCTGGCAAATGGCATGCAGAGCATACCTCGTAGACATCTCTGCCATTTTCCAGATCAGGTGTCTTGGATAACACCAAATCTATTTCTCCACCCTGCAAATTCCAGCCTGCCGGACTGTAGCCAAATACAGCCAACCCTATAGCAACTGTTAAAATTTTGACTGAGCATAGCTGTTTCATGCAAAAATCTCCCCAAGCTGCATAGCAGTAATATATATGCTATCTGACGCCAATAGATCCTGTTTTCCTTATTCTAGTAAATCTGCCGAAACAGTGCACAAAACAGATAAGCAACAGGCGTAGCCACTCCTATTAGCCGGAAAATTTTCCTTTTAGCCACGTATCAAATTCCTCTCCAAGATGATCATGACTCAAGGCATAATCTACGGTAGCCTGAAGATATCCCAGCTTACTGCCGCAATCGTAGCGTTTTCCTGCAAACTCATAGGCCAACACATCCTCTTCATCCATCAGACGGGCAATTGCGTCTGTGAGTTGAATTTCACCACCAGCACCACGGCCGATCTGCTTCAAGTGGTTAAATATTCCAGGCCTCAGGATATAGCGTCCGACCACAGCACGATTTGATGGCGCCTCAGCCGGATCAGGTTTTTCCACAATCGCATTAATCTTTACCAGTCGTCCATCACCGTCCGGATCCACAATACCATAGCTCATGGTTTCATGTGGCGGCACCATCTCGGTACCGAGAATACTCCTGTTATGCTCAGGATATATCTCAACCATCTGTTTCAGTACACCACGATCACCATCATCTATCAGGTCGTCCGCCAACACTACGGCAAAAGGCTCGTCCCCTACAACCGGGTGCGCACATAGGACTGCATGTCCCAAACCAAGCGGCATTGCCTGACGAATAAATACACAACTCACATGGGAAGGAATGATATTACGGACCAAATTCAACATCTTCTCCTTGCCCCGCTGATCCAGCTCCATCTCCAGTTCGTAGGCGGTGTCAAAGTGGTTGGAAATAGAGGTCTTATTACGTCCGGTGATAAACACCATTACCTCAATTCCGGCCGCCACCGCCTCTTCCACTGCATACTGTATTAAGGGCTTATCTACAATCGGCAACATCTCTTTAGGACTTGCCTTGGTGGCCGGAAGAAAGCGTGTGCCTAATCCAGCGACTGGAAATACCGCCTTACGAATCCTACTGGTCATGAATAAAACTCCCGCATAACACTGTTTTAATAGTCATATGCATTTTTGCCTAAATCGCCTTTTCAGCGATATCAGGTTCGTTGTTCCAAGTTAATTATCTACTGCTGGTCGTATGCCAGACGGCCATACATAGCAATCCTGTGGCGCAGTTTTGCTGCAAGACCTGGGGCTACCTGACTCCAATTAAATCGCCACTCCCAGTTACCCTCGGTGGTACCTGGGGTATTCATTCGATGGCTTCCATCCAACTCCAGCAGATCCTGCATCTGCAAAACAGCCAGATCAGAAGGTGATGACAGTACCTTCCAGAGCATCGGCCAAGGCATATCCAGCTTGGAATCCCCCAGAAACTCATCCACATACATGCGGGTGGTCTGATCCAGACTCTCATACCAACCTATGGTGGTATCGTTATCATGGGTACCGGCATAAACAACTGAGTTGGTCGGATACTTAAATGGCAGATGCGGATTATTATGATCACCTGAAAAAGCAAACTGGAGTACCTTCATCCCTGGCAGATCAAATTGATCGCGCAGGACTTCAACTTCAGGGGTTATCAGACCAAGATCCTCAGCCACCAACGGCAGAGGATTATACTCTTGGTGCAGGCGCTCAAACAGTTCCCGTCCCGGTGCGTGTACCCAATGGCCATTGATGGCGGTTTCATCATCTACCGGTATCTCCCAAAATGATTCAAACCCACGGAAGTGATCTATCCGCACCAGATCAAACAGGGCAAGCTGTGTCTTCATGCGTTGTATCCAAAACGAGAAGTCATCCTGCTGCAACCTGTCCCAGTCATATAGTGGATTACCCCAGCGCTGACCGGTCGCACAAAAGTAATCCGGAGGCACTCCGGCCACCACCGTGGGTATACCATTCTGGTCCAGAAGAAAATACTGCTGATTGACCCACACCTCCGCACTATCGTGGGCCAGGAATATCGGCATATCGCCAAACAGTTTGACCCCGCGTTGATTGGCATAGTTTTTCATCTCATGCCATTGCTGATGAAACACAAACTGTTCAAAACCGATATATTCAATCTCTCCGGCAAGTCTGGTGCAAACTTTTGAGAGTGCTTCCGATTCCCGGTCGCGCAACGCCACCGGCCACTCCCACCAGGCACTGCAATTCTGATCCTTACGTATCGCACGAAACAGGGCATAGTCATCCAGCCAGTAGCCCTGCTCCCGGATAAATTCTGCCATCTGCGCCCGTTCCTGCTCCCCCGCCTGCTTGATATAGCCATGCCATGCCATGCGCAGCGCCTGCAATCTACTCTTTTCTGTCAGAGTACCCTTACTCAGAATGGATGCATCCAACCAATTTCTCTGCACTAAATATTTCAGATCAATAAGAAGTGGATTACCTGCATGGATAGAACTGGTGGAATAGGGAGAGTTATCTGATCTGGTAGGTCCTGCCGGGAGGGTCTGCCAATAGCTGAATCCTGAGTCCACAAGAAAGTCCACAAAATGGCGTGACTCATCCCCCATATCTCCATTTATTCCCGCACCGGGAAGAGAGGTGATGTGTAACATCACACCAGCACGCCTGTCTCCCAGGCAGCCGTTATACTTTGAATCTCTCATGCTGAACTTTACTCTTCTTCAAATATTTGCAGGAACAGGGAAATCCAGTTCTCAAATGCATCCCACACCACTATAAGTTCGTGGCAAATCACTAATTACTTCGCATAACCCCGCCCACGGCAGGATCACCACCACCAATGGCAAAGACCTCCGAAAGATACGCTGGAGGCTCTTCACCTAAAATTATATATAGATGTTTCAACTGGTTACGGAACAGCTGCTCAAAATCTGCTACCGTCTCACCAGGGTTATAGTCTCCGAACCACCAGAACCAGTCTGAACCCTCACAGGTAGCCATCTGTAACTCAGCCTGCTTGATTACTGCGGGCGCAAGGCGTCCGCTTGCCATCACCCGGTCATAAACAGTCTTGGCATCAATCAATGCCTCCCAAGCACGGTTCTTATCCTTTTCCCCGATCCAGGTGGAAAATGTCCCGTATACCCAGCTTCCTGCCACCAGGGTATTAAGATTATAGGTAGGTAACTTCTTCTCTACGACTTCGGAAAATGTGGTCATCTCTAAACCCGGATGAGCCGAAAGCCTTTTGTACAGACTATCCAGAAAGAAACAACCGTTACGCGGATAGTGTTCCCAGGCATTTTCTCCATCCAGGATTATCGATACCACCAGATTTGATGGCGTAGCAGAGTTATCAGCAATGGATTCCAGGTTATGGATCAGGTTGCTTACGGCATCCTCGGCATGCCAATCAGCATAGGTAAAACCAATCAGGTCAGAGAGATTGTCGTTGCGAAAAAAGCAGTTGACCTTGCCATCTTTAACCCGGTAAGGCCTATGTGCCCACTGCTCAGGCCATGCGGCCCCGGCATAACTGCGGGAGAGACTGTTATGCAGCACCTGCTGACCACTGGCAACCCATACGAATCCCTCTTCATCCAACAGGCGCAGCGTATCTTCACTTACGCTACCCTCAGCCGGCCAGCACCCGTTGGGCCTGAATCCAAAAAATTTCTCGAAGGATTCAATACCACGCCGAATATGCCAGCGGGAACGCTCCTCGCCTCCTGGGTAAACGACTCTCTGAGGCAGCCCCATATCCGGGACTGCCTCTCTCGCCGATTCAATATCCAACAATAACGGAATGATGGGATGCGCATACGGGGTTACCGATAGCTCCACTCTCCCATCCTCTGCCAACTTACGATAGCGTCCCACCACACTGGATAGAAGATCACAAATGGCTTCCATCAGCCTGAATCTATCCTCAGAATTAAACCCCTTGCGTTTTTTCTCCAGCGATTTTATCCGCAGATCGTTTGCCCGTGGAAACTCACCCATCCAGACCAGGTGGTACCATACCAGCAGGTCGATTATAAACTGATCATTCAGATATGCAGATGATTCGGCATGATCATCTATCAGTGCAACGATATCGGTAAGCCGGCGAAAAGTCCGGAAACGGCCGCGCATATGTTTCTCATTGGCCCGCTGGCAGGCCTTCATAAGATCTCTGCGTGAATCCTGGTCCAGAGGCAGACCGGGCCCTGCCAGAGCAGCCAGAAAAGGGTCTTTGATCTGTTTTCCCCGAACCAGCCAGCCCTTGATCTGCGCAACATAATCGTCCAGTTGTTCCAGCAATACCGGGGCGAAATTGACCACGGCGCGCGCATCTGGATAATTTTCCAGATGTACGGCCATATCCACATAATCCTTGATGCCATGCAGATATACCCAGGGCAATTGGTAGTTACTGTTGTCAGGGCCACGATAGTCAGGCTGGTGCATATGCCAGCACAACACCACCTGCATACGCTTATTACTATTTGGCATCATCAGCAACCCGTTTCAACATCCCCGGAGTCACCAGTACCACCCCATTGGGCGATACAGTGAAGCGTTTAGCATCCTCCACCGGATCCTCTCCGATGATCATGCCATCCGGGACCTGGCAACGCTTATCAATAATCGCCTTGGTGATTCGGCAGTTACGGCCTATATCAACATCAGGGAGGAGTACCGAGTCCTCCACCTTACAGAAAGAATTCACCCGCACATTGGAGAACAGCAGGGAGTGGCGCACCACTGAGCCGGATATGATGCAACCGCCTGATACCATTGAATCGACGGCCATGCCACGGCGGTCATCATCATCGAAGATAAATTTGGCTGGTGGCAGCTGTTCCTGATAGGTCCAGATCGGCCAGGTTCTGTCGTATAGATTCAGCTCAGGTGTGACACCAATCAGTTCCAGATTGGTAGACCAGAATGCGTCGATAGTACCCACATCACGCCAATACCCCTGGCGACCGCTCTTGGGATCACGGAATGGATATACCATTACCCGGTACTTATCTATAACTGCAGGAATGATATCCTTGCCAAAATCATGGTAGGAACCCGGGGTACCGGCATCCCGAATAAGCTGTTCGAACAGAAATGCCTTATTAAAGACATATATCCCCATGGAGGCCAGTACAGTACCATCTTGCCCGGGGATCGGCTTAGGATTGTCAGGTTTCTCTTCAAACTCCAACACCCGCCCGTTGTCATCCACGCTCATGACACCAAAGGATTTTGCCGTCTCAATATCCACTTCAATACAACCCACGGTCATATCGGCACCGGTCTCCACATGATGCGCAATCATGGTGCCATAGTCCATGCGATACACATGGTCTCCAGCCAGAATAAGAACGTAGTCGGGATCATGACTTCTGAAGATATCAATATTCTGATGCACTGCGTCAGCCGTACCAGCATACCAGCTGTTCTCAATCCTTTGCTGCGCAGGCAATAGTTCAACATATTCACCAAACTCGCCGCGCAGAAAACCCCATCCCCTCTGAATGTGCAGTATCAGAGAGTGGGCCTTGTATTGGGTAAGAACACCGATACGCCGTATACCGGAATTGATACAGTTGGACAAGGGAAAATCTATGATCCTGAACTTGCCGCCAAAGGGCACTGCCGGTTTAGAACGCCACTTGGTAAGCTCTTGTAATCTGGAACCACGCCCACCGGCAAGGATCAGCGCCAAAGTACTTTGTGTCAGGCGACTGACAAACCTTGGATTCTGTTCCTTATTCATTAAAGGCGCCCTCCTGCTACCAAAAATTCACTAACTACGACATACGCACCCTACTTAGCATATACTATCACGCATAGAGATAAAGGCTGCTACTGGGCGTTTACATTATTCTGGATTAACTACATATCGGCAACCATCCAGATGATCTAATTGGCCATACATGCGCCAGGTGGTGGCCTATGGTATTCACAGCTAATCTGTGTGGTTTATTAGGTCAAGGAATTTTTTTGCAGTTGAAAACAAAACAGCATAATGAAAAGTAGAAACCCAGAACCCCACAATGAGCTTCCGCAGCCTCTTCAGAAGATACTGAAGGCTTGCCACCATGATCCATTCGAGGTGCTTGGTCGTCATGTGCAGAGTCAACAGACTCTGGTTAGAGTATTTTTGCCCCATGCAGATCAGGTGGAGATAGTCGAAATAAGCCAGCCAATGCAGCGCATCACCGGTAGTGACTTTTTCGAATGGCACGGTGATTCCGGTTCGGTACCGCCCCACTATAGTATCGCTTGGGTCAATGAATCAGGGGAACGCCAGTCTCGGGTGGACCCTTATTGCTTCGGACCACAACTGCAGCAGTTTGACATGCACCTGTTCAAGGAGGGCAACCATTGGCACGCCTATCGCTTTCTCGGTGCCCATCCCCATGCCGCTGAAGGACATGTCGGCACACTGTTTGCGGTATGGGCACCAAACGCCAGACGGGTGAGTGTGGTTGGTGACTTCAACCGTTGGGACGGACGTGTTCATCCCATGCGTTCCAGGGGTGAAACAGGCATATGGGAGCTTTTTATCCCGGAACTTGAGGCTGGCTACAACTACAAATTCGAAATATTGAGTATGCACGGAGACATACTGCTTAAGACTGATCCCTACGGCAACCAGTTCCAGCTGCGGCCGGATACCGCCTCTATAGTAGCGCCAAATCCCACCCATGAATGGAGTGATCAGGAGTGGATCTCAAGACGTGAGCAAAACAACTGGCTGCACAGCCCCATGTCCATCTACGAGATACATCTGGGATCATGGCGACGCGGCGACAATAATGGATTTCTTAACTATCGTGAGATAGCTCATCGTCTGATCCCCTATATCCTGCAGATCGGCTTTACCCACATCGAGTTACTACCGATCACCGAGCATCCGTTCGACGGCTCCTGGGGCTATCAGACCACCGGTTATTTTGCCCCAACCAGTCGTTTCGGTACCCCGGATGATTTCCGCTATTTCGTCGACCAGATGCACCAAAACGGCATAGGAATAATCCTGGACTGGGTTCCGGCCCACTTCCCTAAGGACCATCACGCACTGGGGCAGTTTGATGGTTCAGCCCTGTATGAACATGCCGATCCACGCAAAGGTGAACACCGGGATTGGGGCACATTTATCTTTAACTATGGTCGCGCTGAGGTGAAAAACTTTCTCCTGGCCAGCGCTGTCTACTGGCTGGAGGAGTTCCATCTGGATGGCCTGCGGGTAGATGCGGTTGCCTCGATGCTCTACCTGGACTACTCCAGGGAAGATGGCGACTGGATCCCCAACGAACATGGTGGCCGGGAGAATCTGGAGGCGGTAAGGTTCCTGCAACAGCTCAACACCGTTACCCATGAGGAGTTTCCTGGCACCATCATACTGGCTGAGGAGTCAACGGCCTGGCCTCAGGTATCGGGGCCAACCTGGTTGGGGGGCCTTGGTTTCAGTATGAAATGGAACATGGGATGGATGCATGACACCCTAGCCTACATGCGAAAGGATCCGATCCATCGCCACTATCACCACGACATGCTGACCTTCGGTCTGCTCTACTGCTTCACTGAGAACTTTGTTCTCCCCTTCTCCCATGACGAGGTGGTGCATGGCAAGGGATCTCTGTTGGATAAGATGCCTGGAGACGATTGGCAGAGGTTTGCCTCCATGCGCCTGCTGTTCAGTTATATGTTCACCTACCCGGGAAAGAAGCTGCTGTTCATGGGCAATGAATTCGCCCAAGGCCAGGAGTGGAACGATGATGGAGAGTTGGACTGGTATCTGCTGGACCGACCACAGCACCAGGGGGTCCATCTTCTGATCTGTGAGCTAAACCGTATCTACAAGGAGCTACCCGCCCTCCACGCTATAGAGTTCGAGCATGAAGGCTTTGAGTGGATCGATTGCCATGATGCCGCTCAATCTGTCCTCAGCTATATACGCCGTGGACCAGGCGGCGAATTTGTTGTAGTAATCCTCAACTTTACCCCTGTCCCCAGGGAGAACTACCGTATCGGTCTCCCTGTTGCCGGAAGATATCGAGAACTATTCAACTCTGACTCAGAGTATTACGGCGGCGCCAACATCGGAAACACCGGTGAGATCACTACTGAGCCTACCCCATGGATGGGACATAATCACTCCTTAACCCTGATACTGCCACCGCTGGGCACACTGATCCTGCAGCTTGCCGAGTAGTCTTCTACGCTGATTCAATCAGGCATCGCCCGAGCGCATCCGCCGGCAATAGTCGACCAGCGCAGAGGTGGAGCAGTCATGTTCACCTGGCGCACCGCTCCCCAGCAGCTCAGGCAGGATGATGTTGGCCAACTGCTTGCCCAGCTCCACCCCCCACTGGTCGAAGGAGTTTATCCGCCAGATCACGCCCTGCACAAATATCTTGTGCTCATATAGGGCAATCAGGGAACCGAGTCTCTGCGGAGTCAGCTTATCTATGATCAGAGTATTGGTCGGGCTGTTACCGGGAAAGACCTTATGCGGAAGCACTCCTGATACCTGCTCCGGGCTCATGCCTGATGCCTCCAATTCGGCCCTGGCCTCAGCCTCGGTTTTTCCCCGCATCAGGGCCTCGGTCTGAGCCAGACAGTTCGCTAAAAGCTTCTCGTGCTGGTCACCCAGTTCGTTGTGGCTCTGCACCGGCACAATGAAATCGGCCGGTATCATCTGGGTCCCCTGATGGATCAGCTGATAGAATGCGTGCTGACCATCGGTACCTGCCGCACCCCAGACCACCGGGCCGGTGGTGTACTCCACCGGCTTGCCATCCCGGGTCACCCGTTTACCGTTACTCTCCATGTCGGCCTGCTGCAGATAATCAGGCAACAGGCGAAGATACTGATCATATGGCAGAACCGCATGGGTGGCGGCAGCGGCAAAATTGGCGTTCCAGATCCCAAGCAGGGCCAGAATGACCGGCATATTCCGCTCCAGATCGGTATTGAGGAAGTGCTGATCCATGGCATGGGCACCTGCCAGGAGCTCATAGAACCGTTCCATACCCACGGCCACGGCGATCGGCAGGCCGATTGCAGACCACAGAGAGTATCTGCCACCCACCCAGTCCCAGAATATGAACATGTTGTCGGTATCTATGCCGAACTCGGATACGGCAGCGGCATTGGTGGATACGGCCACGAAATGACGGGCGATGGCTGCATCATCTTTAAGCGTATCCAGACACCATCTGCGTGCGGCATGGGCGTTGGTAAGGGTCTCCTGGGTGGTGAAGGTCTTGGAGGCCACGATAAACATGGTGGTCTCAGGATCCAGCGGTTTTAGGGTCTCAACCAGATGAGTGGCATCCACATTAGAGACGAAGTGCATAGACAGATCAGGGGTCTGGTAGTGACGCAGGGCCTCACACACCATAAGCGGACCCAGATTGGAGCCACCGATGCCGATGTTTACCACATCCGTTATCCGCCTGCCGGTATGCCCTTTCCACATACCACTACGTACTTGATCGGTAAAGCGCCCCATCTGCCCTAACACCCGGTTCACCTCCGGCATTACATCCTTGCCAGCTACCACCACCGGACTATTACTACGGTTGCGCAGAGCGGTGTGCAATACCGCGCGCCCCTCGGTACTGTTTATCGCCTCTCCGGCAAACATGCGGGCAACCCAGCCTGACACATCGGCGGCCCTGGCCAGTTGAAACAGTAGCTCCATGCTATCGCTGGTGATGCGATTTTTAGAATAGTCCAGCAGGATGCCGCAGTCATTGAGTGAAAACCGAGCAAAACGCTCTGGATTCTGCGCGAACAGTTCCCGCATATGGAGAGGCCGAATCTGCTTCCAGTGTTCCGCCAGTGCCTTCCACTCATTTGAATCGGTCAGTGATTTCATATCTGGTAGCTCGTTCACCTGGAGACTAGAATTATTTTTTCACTTTATTCAATTCACACGGTAAAGTATATCCACCAACCAATAATAACGCCTAAATGCGAAAATATGGCCAATAGCAGTTCAATCTACACTAACGGGAGCACCCCACAAAAGATCCTGTTTGCAGCGAGTGAGGCCCAACCCCTTATAAAGACAGGCGGACTGGCCGATGTTGCCGGAAGCCTGCCCCCTGCCCTGAGCGCCCTGGGTATGGATGTGCGCCTGGTATTGCCTGCATACCCGCAGGCGGTGGAACGCGCCATACCACTGGAGACCATCGCTACGTTCAAGATCAGCGGTCTGCCAGAGCCTATCCGTATCCTGGAACAGAAGATTGAGGGGAGGCTGCACGTCTATCTGGTGGATGCACCAAGTATGTTCAATCGCCCTGGCAACCCATATGCGGATGCATCCGGCCATCCCTGGGGGGATAATGCCCAACGCTTCGCCATGTTTTGCCGTGCCGTGGTCAGGATAGCTATGGATCAGGCCGGACTCGGATGGCATCCGGATCTGGTCCACTGTAACGACTGGCAGACCGGACTGATCCCGGCACTGCTGGCGCAGGAGTGGGATCGTCCGGCCACAATCTTTACCATCCACAACCTCTCTTACCAAGGGCTGTTTGACATATCAACCTTTGTCCAGCTCCTGCTGCCGGATCAGTTATGGTCGCCCGAAGGTCTGGAGTTTCACAATATGCTTTCGTTCATTAAGGGCGGACTGGTATTTTCCGATTGGCTGACTACGGTAAGCCCAACCTATGCCGAAGAGATCCGCACCGCAGAGTTCGGATATGGCCTGGAGGGGCTGCTGGAGCATCGCGCCGACCGGCTCATCGGCGTACTCAACGGTATCGACTACCAGATATGGAACCCAGCCACCGACGTACATATCGAACAGACCTACGATGCGACCTGCTTCGAAAAAAAGCGAAGCAACAAGCTAAGCCTTCAGCAGGAGCTTGGGCTTACCCAGGACGGCGACGCCATGCTATTTGGCAATATCGGACGCATGGTGGAACAGAAAGGTATTGATCTTGTAATTGAGATCATCCCTGAGATTATGCAGCATGAGAATATCCAACTTGCCATCCTGGGCAGTGGTGAATCTGAAATAGAGCAGGCCCTGCTGGAGACTGCTGCAAAATATCCAGGACGCATAGTGGTAAAAATCGGATATGACGAACACCTGGCCCATCGTATTGAGGCCGGCAGTGACTGTTTCCTTATGCCATCACGCTTTGAGCCATGCGGTCTTAACCAGTTGTTCAGCCTGCGTTATGGCACTGTCCCCATCGTCAGCCGCACTGGGGGGCTGGCAGATACCGTTACTGATCTTAACCCTGCGTCGATGCTGGCGGAGACGGCTACCGGCTTTGTCTTTGACGAACCGGATGCCGCCGCACTGCTGGAGGCGGTATATCGAGCCATAGAGTTCTTTCAACGCCCCGGGGTATGGTGGGAAAAGCTGGCCACCAGAGGGATGAAACAGGACTTCAGCTGGGACGCAAGCGCCGCAAATTATCTGGATATTTACCGTATGGCAGTGGACAAACCAGCCAAAAACCCAGTGGCGATGGCGTAAAAAAACGGCGCCATCCGGCGCCGTTTCTATAACTGAATTTTGCTATCTGTCATGCCACCTGGGTAGCTATGCTGTCTCCGGTGCGCATCACCATATTGAACTCATTCAAATATACCAGGTTCGGCTTGTAGCTTGCCGCAGCAGCCTGATCCATACCGGCATAGGCACAGATGATCACCCGGTCTCCCGGGTTGGCCTTATGGGCGGCAGCGCCATTCACAGAGATCACTCTGGAGCCGGCTTCCGCCTCAATGGCATAGGTGGTAAAGCGCTCACCATTGGCAATGTTATAAATCTGGATCTGCTCGTAGGGTAGAATTCCAGCCAGGTCCATCAGGTCCCTATCAATGGCGCAGGATCCTTCATAATCCAGTTCTGCATGGGTAACGCAAGCACGATGCAACTTGCATTTGAGAACGGTTAACTGCATCTAGTGTTCGCTCCTAAGTAAAACCAAAAAAAGCCGCGTAATTATGCTATATCCACTGCTATTCATCAAACAAATAGACCTATCCGGCAATGCTATGAGTCCTCAGGTTGTCGATCAGACGCGCCCTGCCTAGATATGCGGCGGCCAATATTACCAGATTCTGCTCGCCTTCCTCAGGCCTGGATAGATCTTCGGACCTGCATATTACATAGTAATCAGGGCGAAACCCGGCCTTTTCAAGGGCATCCCTGGCCTCATCCTCAAGTTTAGCGTATTCCCGGTTACCTGCCTCTATTGCGGCAGCGGTATTCCGCATAATCCTATGTAATTCAGGTGCTTGCCGTCTCTCCTTGGGGGTGAGATAGCCGTTACGTGAACTCATGGCCAGGCCATCCTTATCCCGCACCGTAGCTAGGCCAACAATCTCAACCGGCATACACAGATCATCCACCATATGCCGAATCACCAACAGCTGCTGATAATCCTTCTCTCCAAACAGGGCCAGATCCGGCTGGACCATGTTGAGCAGTTTGCATACGACGGTGGCCACCCCGACAAAATGGCCGGGACGGGAGGCCCCGCACAGGATATCAGATATTCCCGGCACCTCTACTTTGGTCTGAAGTTGTTGCGGCCTGGTGTAAACCTCATCCACAGATGGCGCGAACAGCAGATCAGCCCCCTCATCCGCCAGGGCATCCGTATCCTGCTGCAGGGTCCGGGGGTAGCCGGCAAAGTCCTCTCCCTGACCGAATTGCAGCGGATTGACAAAGATGGTGACAACGACCCGGTCTGCCATCTCTCTGGCCTTGCGCACCAGGGTAAGGTGTCCTTCATGCAGATTGCCCATGGTAGGGACCAGGGCAATACGTTCCCCATTCCTACGCCACTGGCTGACCTGCTGGCGCAGATCGGCGCTGCCGGTAAGGGTGATCATCCGTAGCTCTCGTCAACACTCGGGTAGGTTCCGTCCTTGACCGCCTTTACATATGCCGCCAGTGCCTCCCTGACTGTATCTGCCTGTTGCATAAAGTTGCGACTGAACTTAGGGAGGTAATCTGTACTGATACCCAGCATGTCGTACACCACCAGCACCTGACCATCGGTATCGGCACCGGCCCCAATACCGATCACTGGGATATCCAAAGAGCTGGCGATATCAGCGGCCAGACCTCTGGGTATACACTCCAGCACCAGCATCTGGGCGCCAGCCTGTTGTAGAGCGATGGCATCCTGCTGCATGCTGCGCGCTGAATCCGCATCCTTCCCCTGCACTCTATACCCGCCCAGTTTATGTACCGACTGCGGGGTCAATCCAAGATGTGCACAGACCGGTATGCCGTTTGCGGTAAGCTGCTGCACTGTATTTAACTGGGTGGATCCCCCCTCCAGCTTGACCATGTGGGCCCCGCCCTCCTTCATCAATCTAGCAGCACTCTCCAGGGCCTGAGCAGTTGAGCTGTAGCTCATGAACGGCATATCGGCAATAAGAAAGGACCTGGTTCGCGCCCTGGAGACATTTTTGCTGTGGTAGACAATTTCATCCACAGTCACCGGCAGGGTGCTCTCCTGTCCCTGAATCACCATACCAAGTGAGTCTCCAACCAATATAACCTCCACCCCCGCAGACTCAATCAGCCTGGTGAAACTGGCGTCATAGCTGGTCAGCACGGCTATCTTCTCACCCCGCCGCTTCATCTCGTTCAGTGTATTTATGGTGATATCAGGCATAACAGCTATTTCAGCCTCCGTATGGATCTGCACCTTGGATTGTATACATCAATAATGATAATTAAAGCAGTAGTGGGCCAGGATTGAAATAGTGTTTACCGCTGCGAACGCTGCATATCTGCTCCAGCAGCAGCTGATAATCCTCTTCCCGTTCCACCGGATTGATCTCTGCAGCATTGATAATCAGCAGGGGGGAATCATCGTAGTGATGAAAGAATTCGGCATAGGCATCGCCCAGGCGCTGCAGGTAGTCCAGACTGAGGTTCATCTCATGTGCCCGGGAGCGGCCACGCACCCGCCGCTGCAAAACTTCAGCCGGGGCCTGCAGGTAGACCACCAGATCCGGCACCGGGGCCTCGGGATTGAGTTTCGAATAGACCTTTTCGTATAGCTCCAGTTCATCTTGATCCAGATTCAGACTGGCGAAAATACGATCCTTTTCCAGCATAAAATCCGCGACCATGGTGGAGCGAAACAGGTCGTCATGGCTCAACTCCTGTAGCTGCTGGCTGCGCTGAAACAGAAAAAACAGCTGGGTGGGAAATGCTGATTTTTTCCCGTCCTGATAAAAACGCTCCAGAAACGGGTTCTCCTCCGGCCTTTCCAGCAGGGTTTCACAGCCAAAACTATCGGCCAGACGTTTGACCAGGCTGGTCTTACCTACTCCAATGGGCCCTTCGACTACAAGATAGCCGGGTGGTGTCAGTTCAGTGCGAATCATATTTTTATCAGCCCATCAGAGGGGCAGTTTTTCAATAAATCTGTTATGTGGCCACGGCCTGGAATCTCCAGATCAGGCGCAATCTCATACAATGGATATAACACAAATGCCCTTTCATGTACGCCAGGATGCGGCAGCTTCAGGTCAGGCAATTCAACGGTTATTGAGCCATATACCAATATATCCAGATCCAGGGTACGCGCTCCCCAACGCTCACCCCGAATACGGCCGTGGGCTGTTTCTATAGCCTGGATATTTTCCAGCAACTCATCAGGTTCAAGCGCCGTTTCCAGCCCGGCAACCGCATTGATATAGTCGGGCTGCTCCATCCCATCCATGGGTGGGCTCTGGTAAAAGCTCGAGCAACGGCAGAACACTGTATCTGGCAACTTAGCCAGCTCTGCAAGTGCCATCTTCAGTTGCTTCGCAGGATGATCCAGGTTGCTGCCAAGCCCTATATATGCGGCAACCATACCACTCTTTTCATTGCTGGAACATATCCCGTTACCCGGTCGGTCCCGCATCACTGTATATCCGATCCGGAGTCTGTTTTGGCGCGGCGCCGGCGCCTTCTCCTCGGCTTCTTGTCGTTGACCAACTTATTACGTACCTCACCGCTTTGCAGTTGAAATTCCGTCCACCACTTAGCCAGTTCCGGATCGGACTCGCCAGATTCCGCCCTTAACAGCATGAAATCATATCCTGCGCGAAAACGGGGGTGGGCCAACAGTCGATGGGGACGCTTACCCTGGATGTATTCAAATCTGTGTTGCATACACCAGATATCACGCATCTGCAGGCTAAAGCGCTTGGGAATAGCAACGGTCTGAATCTGATCTGATAAAATCTCAGATGCAGCCAGCTGCATTGCTGGATGCGGACTCTCTCCGCCAGCTACTATCTTCTCTGCCAATTTTCGCACCGGCTCCCACAGAAGAACCGCAAACAGGAAGGCCGGGGTAACCGGTTTATCCTGCATCACCCTGGTGTCAGTGTTTTTGAGTCCGTTGGCCACGAAGGTGATGGGAAACTGATGCTCTTCGTGAGACAGGCACTCATCGGTGGCAGGAAACAGCTGACCGAACAGGTCATAGTGCCGCAGCTTTTCAAACGCTTGCAGAGCGGTGCCATGCAAAAAGAGCTTAAGCACCTCTTCGAACAACCTGGCAGATGGTATATCCTCCAGCAGACTCCCAAGTCGAAAGATGGGCGCCTCACTGACAGGATCTATACTGAAACCTAATTTCGCGGCAAACCGCACCGCACGTAGCATCCGCACCGGGTCTTCCCGATAACGCTGCTCCGGGTCACCCAACAGGCGTAAAACACAAGAGTTGAGGTCACGTACTCCATCGGTGTAGTCGATGACGGAAAAGTCATCAATATTGTAATAAAGGGCGTTGACGGTGAAATCACGGCGCAGGGCATCCTCTTCGATGGAACCGTAGACATTATCCCGCAGTAACATGCCGTTTTCGGTTTCATGCTCACCCTCTTCCGATGCTTCCTGCCTGCCACGAAATGTCGCCACCTCAATCACTTCACGGCCAAAATGAACATGGGCCAGGCGGAACCTGCGTCCAATCAGCCGACAATTACGAAATACCTTCTTTACATCCTCAGGAGTGGCGTCGGTGGCAATATCAAAATCCTTAGGTTCGCGACCAAGCAGAAGATCACGTACACCACCACCCACAAGATAGGCCTGATATCCTGATTTTCTAAGCCGATACAATACCTTAAGAGCGTTTTCGCTTATATTACCCCGGGATATATTGTGGTCGGGACGGGCAATTACGGTTGGATTTACGATGATACTTTCCTTGGATTTATCTTTGACTATCGGCTGAATATTGTTAACCGGCTGTTAAAACAGTTGCCAAATATTTAACCTTGGACCTTGTGACTAACTCCGGCATGCGTATAATACACCTCCGCATAACATTATGCTCCCTTCGTCTAGTGGTCTAGGACGCTGGCCTCTCACGCCGGTAACAGGGGTTCGAACCCCCTAGGGAGTACCAAAATGATATAGGGCCTGTAGAGATACAGGCCCTTTTCTTTATGTATATATAACCCAATATCAATTCCCTTAGAACCCGTCTGCAGTTTTAACTGTATATTGTTTGCTGAATTTCAGCTAATGCTCGAAGGTAAAGCCTACCGACCGCCCAAACTCTTCAGGCAGAATCGTCGCCGGTATGGCAAAACCTATGCCTTCAGTATCTGCGAGGATCAAGGTGTTTATCCCGACGACATTTCCATCTTCTGTGATTAGCGGACCACCGCTATTACCGGGATTGATAGGAGCATCTGTCTGTATATGCCGCTGCTCTTTCAACTTTCGGTAGCCGGAAAATATTCCGGATGTAACGGTGTAGCCCAATCTGGAAGGGTTGCCTATGGTGTAGAGTTTTGTACCTTGCGGCAGATTATCGTCCGGATTCAACTTTAGATATGGACAGTCATCTGCCGGTAGCTTAAACAGGGCCAGATCATAGCTGTTAGAGAAGGTTATATCCCATATATTGAATTTTGTACCATCAATCAAGCTGACTTTATACCCTTCCGTTCTACCCTTCTGTTCCAGCTTATCTACCTCCTCGTTAATCGCATCCAAATAACTCGATGGCAGATTTTTTATCTCAGCATCAAGCTCTTCGATCTGTTGCTTCAGTTGTCGAGTCTCTTCCGTTTCGCCGGTAGTATTCACCAATTCTCTATACCGCATGACCATATACTGCAGCCGCTGCTGTTTTTCCATTATCTCTTTGGTAAGAGCTAATCTGATCTTAGGGTCATTTTTTAATAAACGGGCATTCTCATCCGGATCAAGCTGCACAACATGTCTGTTTGTCACGCACCAACAATCCTTTGAGACAATGAATCCAGATCCCGAGCTACCCCAGGCAGTCTCGATAAAAACTGTGGCATTTCGTGAGCGTTCAATATTGTTACGCGGAGTGAATTGCTTGTTAAGCCGGACGGCAATTCCGTTGGAACTTCCGCCGTTGCTGCCTGTATCTGCCGGTTGCTCCTCACCAGGCATAACTGCAGGGGAACCGGCAACCATGTTTGTGGGAGGATTACGCAACAGAAGATAGGCTCCGAGCGCAATAATAGATATTGCAACAATCAACACAAACGGCGAAGTGGAACGCGATTGCGTCAGCGAAGGATCTACACTGATTACCTCGTTACTGAGGCGCTCGTGCAATTTCCTATATTTTTCGAAATAGATTCCGCAGCCTTCGCAAAGCTCACTGTTTTCCTGTTGATGACCACATTTGGGACAAATCACAACCCCCACCCCCATTCCTGTGCCGTATAGTCTGTTTTCTATTTATATGTTTAATTGCCAGTCTATTTGCTACCACACCTTTACTTCAGAGGCCAGTATATGAGCAAATCAATGAAAGTCATAATGAGATATTCATTCTATTACCATGGGTGGTGCCTCTCCTCTGGTGAACATCGGATAGGTTATGACGAGAATCTGATTAACAACTGGGTGGAATGCTATAACGCCAATGGTGTCTTTACTTCAACTTAGGTAGCAATAAGACATTACAAGCCTGAGATGTTTTGTCACGACTTAGCGAGAATCTGAAGGCTGTTGTGCTTCAATTTAAGATGTAAGTCTGGCAATCCACTCTGCAAAAAATAAATAAGGCAAAATGATATAGCTAATTATTTTTGAGCTTACGATAAAGCGTCTGTCTGCTGATACCAAGCTGACGTGCTGCCTGGGATACGTTGCCTCGGCACTCTTCCAGGGTCTGCCTGATCGCCGACATGGATAGCTCCTTAAGATTTTGTGGTGGACGATGAGCATTCTCGCTAATGTGAGGCATCTCAGTAAGTTCTTCGATCAGATCATCCGGCAGGTGTTGTCTGTCTATGCAATCCTCATGTTCATCCAACATAGCGCAGGCCGTGCGCAACACATTAACATACTGACGTATGTTACCCGGCCATGTATGGCGATCAAATTGCGCTAACAAGTTGGGTGAAATGGTGACATTACGATCTGGGTTTATCCCCGCCAGGATGCGTTCAGTCAACACATGCAGGTCGCTACGCTCGCGCAGTGCGGGCAGGTTCACGGAAAGACCGTTAATGCGATAGTAAAGGTCACGGCGAAAGTTGCCCTTTTCCACCTCTTCGCGCAACTGGCGGTTAGTGGCGCTTATCAAGGTAAATTCAACATCAATCTCTTTGTTGCCGCCAAGCGGCGTTACCTTGCGTTCTTGTAACACGCGCAGCAGGCGGGTCTGCATCGACAGTGGCATGTCGCCGATCTCATCCAGGAACAATGTACCGCCATGGGCCTCGCGTAGACGGCCCTGATAACCGTCTCGTCGTGCACCGGTAAAGGCGCCAGCGCTGTAACCAAACAGCTCCGCTTCAATCAGGTTCTCAGGTAGTGCGGAGCAGTTTATAGCTACAAATGGACCGTCGCTGCGCCTTCCACTCTGATGTACGGCACGGGCGAAGTACTCTTTGCCTACCCCGGATTCGCCATGGATCAGAAGCGGAATCTGTTTACCCATAATACGTCGCGCCTGATCGGCTGCCTTGCGCCAGGCTGTATCTCCGCTATCTAGTGCAGCGAGGGCATCTTCCGGTGTTCTGGACGCAGGTGTAACATCCTGAGTATAAACCGCAGCCCGTTCCAGATGTATCTGTGCAAACAACACAGAACCGTTGCACATACGCACCTGCATCGGCTGTCCTGGGTGTTGTCGGTGGTGCGACAGTAGTTCGTGGAGACGCATCTCTATTACCCGGCTCAGTGGGATCACCCCCAACTCAAGGGAACTTATGCCTAGCATGGCAAGACCTGTGCGATTGGCACCCATAATTCTTCCATCATCCGTCAAGGTGATAATACCCTCGGCAACACTGCCTATTCCTTCCGGATAGCTATGCAGACGCAGGCGTATTGGATGCTGCCGGTCTGCCAGGACCAATCGATTTTCAATCATGCGTGCAGCCATACCAACCAGTCCCAGCGTATGGGGATGGCGCGTACGGTTGTCACCGGAGACATCGATAACACCAAGCAGGGTTCCATCTGCCGCCATGATCGGAGCCGCAGCACAGGTGAGAAAACCGTTGCGCTCCAGAAAGTGTTCGCCACCGTTGATCTCGACACTGTCTACCTCGGCCAGTGCGGTGCCGATGGCGTTGGTGCCGCGGTACCTCTCCTGCCAGGAAGCACCAACGGCAAGGGCCACCCGCTCTGCCTTAGTCAGAAAATCCACATCTCCCATGGTCTGCATCAAAGTAGCCTGGCGGTCCGCCATGATGATCATGCTATGGCTGTGGCGCATCTGCTCGTAGAGGTATTCCATCACCGGCCGGGAATGGGCCAGTAGGTCGTGATTGCGGGAAAGCACTCGACGCAGACGATTGCCTGTGAAGTGTTCGGACTCGGCCAGTCGACCGGTCGGAGCTAGACCAGCAGCCAAGCTGCGCTGCCAGGAACGGGCTATGCGTTCATTAATGATATAGGACGGACAGTCACCGTGCTCCAGCAAGTGCATGCGAGCCTTGCGCAGATCCGCCGCGGCTAATGCGGTGTTCATGCGGTACTCCTCGGAAAGGGGATCACCCAGACATATATCAGTATTGTAGAGATACGAGGCTGACGCAAGCGTATCACCAGCACATCCATTCCAACTGTAACATTTTGAGACAGGTGTAAGGTTCTTTAACGTTCCAAAATATGTCTGCGTGAGCGCGGCAGATCAATTAGTTCTTATAAATCAATATGTTCTACCTATAAGTTGTATTGGCACGCAATTTGAGAATACCCATGTAGAACAGTAGCAAAAAATGGTGGGTAACTGCCTATCAAACTAACTAAAGAGGAAAACATTATGATTTACGGAGCACCTGGAACGGCCGATGCCAAGATCAAATACAAAGATAAGTACGACAACTTCATCGGGGGGAAATGGGTACCACCGGTAAAGGGTGAGTATTTCGATGTGATTACCCCTATCAGCGGTAAGGTCTACACCCAGACCTCACGCTCCGGCCCTGAGGATATCGAACTGGCACTGGATGCCGCCCACGCAGCAGCCGACGCCTGGGGTAAGACCTCTGTAGCAGAGCGCTCCAGTATCCTGCTCAAGATAGCCGACCGTCTGGAAGAGAATCTTGAGATCCTGGCCTACGCCGAGACCGTCGACAATGGCAAGCCTATTCGCGAAACCCTGGCCGCAGATGTCCCGCTTTCCATAGACCATTTCCGCTACTTCGCTGGAGCCCTGCGCGCCCAGGAAGGCAGCATAGGTGATCTGGACGAAAATACCGTCGCCTACCACTTCCACGAACCCCTGGGTGTAGTGGGACAGATCATCCCATGGAACTTCCCGCTACTCATGGCCGCATGGAAAATGGCCCCGGCCCTTGGCGCCGGCAACTGCATAGTGCTGAAGCCATCCACCGCCACCCCGATCAGCATCATAATCCTGGTGGAACTTATCGCTGACCTATTGCCACCCGGCGTACTGAACGTGGTAAACGGTTTCGGCCGTGATGCCGGCATGTCTCTGGCCAACAGCAATCGCATCGCCAAGATCGCCTTCACCGGATCCACCAGCGTCGGCCGCGTCATCGCCCAGGCTGCGGCCAACAATCTGATCCCGGCTACCCTGGAGTTGGGCGGCAAGTCGCCCAATATCTTCTTTGAAGATGTCATGGACAAAGATGACGGCTTCCTGGACAAGGCTATAGAGGGACTGGTGCTGTTCGCCTTCAACCAGGGCGAAGTATGCACCTGCCCCAGCCGCGCCCTGATCCAGGAATCCATCTACGATGCCTTCATGGAGCGTGTACTCAAGCGCGTTGCCGCCATCAAACGTGGCAGCCCGCTCGACACCGATACCATGATGGGCGCCCAGGCATCTCAAGAGCAGTTGAGCAAGATCCTCTCCTATCTGGAACTGGGCAAGGAGGAAGGCGCAGAGTGCCTTATAGGCGGAGAACAGGAGCACCTGGACGGTGACCTGGAAGGAGGATTTTACATTAAGCCTACCCTGTTCAAAGGCCACAACAAGATGCGTATCTTTCAGGAGGAGATCTTCGGACCGGTACTTGCGGTCACCACCTTCAAAGATGAGGCCGAGGCACTAGAGATCGCCAACGACACCATCTATGGTCTCGGAGCCGGCGTCTGGAGCCGCAATGGCAACATAGCCTACCGCATGGGCCGCGCCATCAAGGCCGGACGCGTCTGGACCAACTGTTATCACGCCTACCCGGCCCATGCCGCCTTCGGTGGTTACAAAGAGTCCGGTATCGGCCGTGAGACCCATAAGATGATGCTGGATCACTATCAGCAGACCAAGAATCTGCTGGTCAGCTACAGCGAAGATAAGTTAGGGTTCTTCTAAGCTTGGTTGTGGTCCTTAGCGGGGCGGTCCTCCGTCCCGCTATTTTAGCGAGGACGCTATGGTAAACAAGGTTATAGCCACAGATGCGGCGCTGGAACTGATTGCGATTCTAAGACAGAAGCACGGCAACGATATATTCTTCCATCAGTCCGGCGGGTGTTGCGAAAACAGCGCACCCAACTGTTTCCTGCCGGGAGAACTGACCATAGGTCAGAATGACGAATACCTGGGCAATATCGGAGGCTGCCCATTCTATATCAGTAAATCGCAGTACCAATACTGGAAACACACCCAACTAATCATTGATGTCATTGATGGATCGGGAGACACCTTCTCCCTGGAAGGACCTGAGGGTAAGGCATTTCACACCCGCTCACGGGTATTCAGCAAAAGTGAAATGAAGGAACTGGGGCTAGACATAGATAAACTTTCGCCCCCAGTATGCCAAATAGACATACAAAGGTAACATTACTGCACATCATTTAGCCCGAAAACTCTGCCGCACTCACCCCAAGCCGCATCTGTCCAGCAGTCATCTGCAATCAATTGTTAATATTCTGTTTTTCCTTTTTCCGGAGGTAATTGCTACTCTATAAAGAGACAGATAAGAATTTTACAAACCACCATAAACAACAAAATTATGGGTAAAGTGCACAGAACAATCGCTAGATACTCATCCTATTACCATGGGTGGTGCCTCTCCTTTGGTGAACATAAGATACATTATGACGAGGATCTGATTATCAACTGGGTTGAAGGAGAATCGCATATGGGGTTTGTGGTTTCCACCGAAAGGACTAAACCTCTGTATCGCGAACTGCTTAGGCATAGGGATGTGTCACCAAGGGTGGAGATTTCAGCATCTGGCGCAAAAATCAATGATCTGGAATATGAGTTTTTACCGGAGGAGACTTCCGGGGCAAAGAGGTTTATTGAGTACGCAAAGCGGCATGGACAGATGCATATGTTCCTAACCAGTCACTTCTGCTATCCACCCCGCACCAGAATCGTCACCTTCTCACCTAAGAAACCTACCATCATCCTGTACAAAGAGATCTCCCCTTTGCATCTCATCCTGTCGTAATAGTTCTACCAAGACAAAAAACATAAGGTTTTTGCAATCCTGCCGATAAAAGGATATCAGTCACTGCTCACAGGGATACCACGATTTCATGCAGAACATAGGTCGTTTCAACGTCAAAAAAACGCTTGGATCAGGCAGTCAGGGAACGGTATTTCTCTGCTCCGACCCACAGCTGGAACGCTATGTCGCCATTAAGATGCTGAATGGGAAACCTGGCCTCACCCCGGGAGATGTAGGGGCATTTCTGAGTGAAGCCCGTGCGATAAGCCGGATTCAGCATCCGAATATCGTATCTATCTATGATGTGGATAACGAGAAGAACAAGCCCTACCTGGTTTTCGAGTATGTAAAAGGAGAGCTGCTATCCGACCTGCTTAAGCGGAAACAACCAGACCTGCATCAGGCTCTGGATATCTTTACCGGCATCCTCTCCGGGGTTGCCCAGGTACACAAAGAGGGAATAGTCCATCGTGACCTTAAACCGGCCAACATCATGCTGGATAGCGAGTGCAATCCAAAGATAATGGACTTCGGCATCTCCAGAATATTGAAAAGCTCCAATAGCAAGGATGCGGAACTAACCGGCACCCCAAGATACATGGCCCCAGAGTACATATTCCACGGCAGGGTCAGCCCGCAGACAGATGTGTTTGCCCTGGGTTCGATCCTGTATGAATTGGTCACGGGGAAGCGGGCATTCAGCGGAAACAACTCTGCCAGCGTGCTGAATAACATCAAGGACAAGGCTGTTACCCCGGCATCATCCATAAACCGTGAGGTTGGAGAACGCCTGGACGCAATCATTCTTAAGGCCCTGGAGAAGGATCCAGGTGCACGCTTCGCTGACGCTGGGGAAATGCTCGGGGCACTGATCGAGTATAGAGAGGCAAACGACCAGCAACGGGGGGATAAGAGCTCATCCAAAGGCACGGTTGAATTCCTGTTGCGCCGCATGCAGCGCCAGAGCGACTTCCCGGCACTATCTGAATCAATCAGGACCCTAAACCGGCTGGCATCATCAGAGGATGAGAATATAAACCGTCTGGCCAGCGTGATTATGAGTGATTTTGCTCTGGTGAATAAACTGCTGAAGGTGGTGAACTCAGCATATTACAGCCGTTTCGCCGGCAAGATAGGAACCGTATCCAGGGCCATTGTTGTGCTAGGAGTAAGGACCATACGTTCTATTGCCGCCTCTCTCATCTTCTTTGAGCATCTGCATAACAAGGCCCAGGCATCCCAACTAAAGGATGAGATTGCCTCGGCCATCTACAGCGCCGCCTTTGCCAGACAGGCGGCGGAAAACGCAGGGATGGAGCATGTGGAGGAGAGCTTCCTCTGTGGCATGCTGCATAACCTGGGCAAGATACTGGTTACCTATTATCTGCACGGTGAAAGTGAAGAGGTTGCGCGTCTGGTAAATCAGGAGGAGATACCGCAGGAGCAGGCGGAAAAGAGGGTTCTTGGTATGACCTTCAGTGATATCGGCATCGCCATTGCCAAGCAGTGGAATTTTCCTGAGACCATTACCACCGGCATGGTCAGAATTGATCCCACCGATCCGGGAGACCTGACTAACAGTGTGGTCAAGCTGCGCTGTATCGCCAACTTCGCCAACGAAGCTACCAGCATTCTTGGCAGTGAACAGGGACAGGATGACACCCATACCAAGGAGCTTCTCAAACGCTACCGCATCGCCCTCGCAGTCACAACCAGGCAATTTGACAACATGGCAAAAGGAGCCAGGATAGAGTTCAAAGAACTAAGCGGCGGTCTGATAGAACGTGCCGAAAAGGAGTCGTTTATTCATCATCTGTACGAAAATCAGAAGGAAGATGATGAGGAACAAACCGGAGATGGTCTGCAAGAAACGATTGAGGACATCACCCAAACCCTGCAAATATCCACTGAAGAGGTTAAACCACAACCAAAAAAACAGAGCACAGAACCAAAAATCGAACAACCAAACGAAAATGCCGATGCAATCCTGACCGAAGGCCTGCAGGAGGTAACATACATGCTACTCGAGGAGCAGGCGAATCTCGGTCAGATCTTCAATGTGGTTATCGAAACAATCTACCGGGCCTTCGCCTATGACCATGTAGTTCTGGCTCTACGCAGCAAGGCCAACAATGAGTACTGCGCCAAGATGGGGTTTGGCACCGACATAGATAAGCTGATCAGTAACTTCCACTTTCCCACCACATTCAGCTCGAACGTATTCCATGCAGCCATACATAATGATGTGGATCTCTATATCGAAGATGCCATGAATAAAAAGATTCGGGTAAATATTCCAGAGTGGTACAAGAAGAGCTTGAAGGCAGGATCATTCTTTATCTTCCCACTGGTGGTGAACCAACGGCCACTGGGGTTGATCTACGCTGACCACTCCAAGGCCAGGGGGATACAATTAAGCAGCAAACAACTCAATCTGATCAAAACCCTGCGTAATCAGCTAATACTCGCCATAAAATCCAGGGCCTGATGATGCGGCCCAGCCTGGCTCCAGGATGAAGCAGGCTAAATACCGAGCTTGGATTTGTGAGTAATATCCAGATATAAATTATACAGTGCAATGCCAGCCGGGAAGGCGTTAGATAGTATTCCTACTGAATCATTCTTCCCAAAGATAAAGTAAGTCAACAGCAGCATACTTCCAGATAGACTCATTAACCAGAAGGCGATGGGAAAGGTAGGCTTTTTCTCTTTGGTCGAAGATATCAGTTGTACTACCCATCTGCCGGCAAATAGCATAACCCCTAGGTAACCTACAAGTTTCCATGGAGTAATTGATGCCCCTAAAAATACAAATAACACCTCATTCATATCCAGTCTACCTTGTGTTCATTCAGACAGTTCACCGCCATTACTCGCGCTCCTCTATCGCAGTTATCCTCGCTCTTCTCTGCAGCCATCTTACCCCGAAGATATCCACAATACCGACCCAGAGCCGATTATGCAGACCATATTTCGATACCCCCATAACCCGATGTCGGTGATTAACCTCTACTGAAACGGTCTTACCACCGTTGCGTTGTATCAGGGCCGGCAGGAAGCGGTGCATATGATCAAAATAGGGAAGCTCCAAAAATGCTTCGCGCGCGAATAGTTTGAGACCACAGCCGGTATCCGGAGTTGCATCCCGCAGCAACCTGGAACGAACGCCATTGGCTATCCGGGACGAAATCTTTTTCAACCAGCTGTCCTGACGCTTCTTCCTGTAGCCTGCCACCATCTGCAGGCTCGCATCCTTGCTACTCTTGAGCATATCCATCATGGCAGGGATATCGGCCGGATCGTTCTGACCATCCCCATCCAGGGTGGCGACCCAGGCAGATCTGGCTGCCTTGACCCCATTGCGTACCGCGGTACTCTGTCCACTATTTTGTATGTGCCGCAAGCAGCGGAATTGTGGGTGCTCCCGGCGCAGGGTTGTCAACATATCCTGGCTGTTATCACTGCTGCAATCATCAACAAATATGGCCTCGTAGTTATATTTACCATCCAATGCCGCACGTATCTCAGCAGCAAGAATTGGAATATTTTCAGCCTCATTAAAAACCGGAATTACAATGGAAAGGTCTAATTGTTCACTCATCTATCTATAGTTTCCTGTTGTGCCCCTGGAAATAGCGACACATAGTAATAGTCCACTTTCCACTGTAATCTTTTTCTATCAGTGGCCAGCAACTCATGATGCAAAGGTTTATTCTCCATCAACAGAACCCAAGAGGATGGCTGATGCAGTACACGATTATACAGCTGATTTCCTGACTCGAGATGTATATTTCTTTTTAGGTACCAACGCATGGCATGCTCGTAGCCACTGCCTCCCCCATAGATTATCGCATCCTGAGGCAAGATACTTGCAATCGTCTCTGCTGCAGCGCGCGGACTAAGTTGTTGTTTCAGCACGGGCCTGGCGGCGAGGACATATGGCAAGACCAGACTCCAGATCACTCCTGCCAGCCCGAATGTCAGTAGAAAAATATTCCTTTTAACACTTCCAATCACTGCCAGTATCGCAGCGAAAACAGCCGCTGTGATTGTGGCGGCGACCGCCAGCCGGTGTTCCAGCAAAAGATCAAGTATGGCTGACAGCGCACTGGTCCCTCCTCGATTTCTGCCCTTAAACAGCAACTGCATCACCCAATCGTTGTCTGTATATACTCCGGCTACTATCAGTGCCAGGGCAGCAACAAGCAGCAATACCAGGAGAGATGATATATTCAATGCCACCCCCTGGCGTCGACTTACGACACCAGCAATCTTGTCCCAGTAGAAGCCCATCACCAAAGCAAATGGAGCCATGATAGGTAGCAGATAGCGCGCCGCCTTCTTGCCTCCCAGACTAAAAAGAATGAAACCGCCCAGAAACCAGAACAGCATGGATCTGATATCGGAACTGCCATCCTGTCTGGCTGCACCTATCCCGACTACTATGGCCGCAGGCAGAAACAGCGACCAGGGAAACAGCCCAATCAGGAGATGCGGAAAATAATAGAGCGGTCGCGTATCACTGTGCACAGAGGGATCAGAGCTGCCACTCCACCACTGGGCCAGCTGACCAAAGAGAAAATTGGCGGCCAGGTCATCAGGGGCCGTTATGGCCAGGAGAATATACCAGGGAAGAGCCAACGCAAAAAAGATCAATAGACCTTTTACCGGCACAAAACTTCGCCAGTTCTTGATACCAGAGTGGCTCAGCAGCATGATGGTCGCAATAACCAATGGAAACAGGACCCCTACCGGCCCCTTGCTCAATACACCTAAGGCGCTGAATGCATAGAAACCATATAGCCACATCCTCTGTTGCCCCTGCTTGAGCGCCATCCAAAAGCAGTAGATTGCTGCAAGTATCAGAAGACTGAAGAGGATATCTATCCTTGCTGCCAGACTGTTCTCCAGAAACAGGATCGAAGTGGTGAGCACCAACACGGAGAACACGGCAGCACGCCGGCCAAACATCTGCCGTCCGAATTGAAATACCAGCCAGATACTGAGAAATGCAGCTAATACAGATGTAAGACGTACCGCCCAGTTTGACCAGTCAAACGGAGCGGCTAGCGCAATAAGCATCCAGTGATAGAGCGGTGGTTTGGTCACAGACTCGGCAGATACCACATGGTTTAACGATGGCAGAATAAAGTTTCCGCGCTCCAGCATCTCCCGTGCAATCTCCGCCGCCCTGGCCTCGCCCGCGGCTATCAGATCAGAGTTAATGTTGGACAGGTAATAGAGCAGACTGAACAGAACAACCAGCAGCAATAGAACAACCTGGGCCTTGCTCCACGCCAGAGCCTTGTTTGTTGCAACACCGTTTGCCATATCGCCTAATACATCCTCATCAATTATCTGATTGCCTACTAGATTTAACCGGACCAATCCTAGCCAAATCTCCCGGGGTTGGCCGGCCTTTTTGCCACGTCGTCCCGCAGATACTGCGGTAGTGCCTTCTCTGCCACCACCACATTTCCAAGTTTGAATCCTGCTGCCCCCAACACCGCCACATCATGGGCGCTGCACAGCAGATCAGGTGTAACCGATTTGAGTTCAGTAGCCAGCACCCTGGACAGGGTATCTCCGTAGGTCTCCCAACCGGAACCTACTCCGTGCCAGGCATCACCTATGGGTGGCGTCGTCACCTTATCAGGCGGGGAGATCTCATCCGGAAATACCGCGCCCATCAGGCCTGACTCCTGTAACTGATAACAGCCCCAATACACCTCCTGCATACGTGCATCGAAGGCCGGCAATACCTTGCTGTGTCCATAGTTACGAAACAGACCCTGGGCCAGGGCCGCAAGAGTGGAGATACAAACCACTGGCAGATCTGCAGCAAATGCCACCCCCTGGGCCACCCCGGCGGCGATCCGCACACCGGTAAAGGAGCCTGGACCGCAACCAAAGGCTACCGCATCGAGTTGCGGCATCTTCAACCCGGATTCCTGCAGCAGATCGTCAAGCATAGGTATAATCAATTCGCTGTGCTTGCGCGGCTGTACCTTATAGCGCAGAAGTATCTCGCCGTCTATCAGGAGTGCTGCGGAGCAGGCCTCGGCGGCGGTTTCGATTGCTAGCAGTTTCATCGGGGGGATTATATCTCAATAACGCTCTTCGGTTTTAGCCCTGGTCTGAGGTAAAAAATCTCTGCACATCAGAAATTTCCCTGGTACGCGCCATCGGCGGCATACTGTTGAGGAAGGTGTGCCCGTAACCCTTGGATAGCAGACGTGGATCACATATCACCAGCACGCCGCGATCCGTCTCATCTCTGATCAATCGGCCCGCCCCCTGCTTCAGTGCAATTGCGGCCTGAGGAACCTGGAACTCCATGAATGGATTACCGCCACGTTTTTTCAGGGCGTCGATTCTGGCCTGAAGCACCGGATCTCCCGGAGAGGCGAACGGCAACTTATCTATGACCACACAGGAGAGCGCCTCACCACGCACATCCACACCTTCCCAGAAGCTGGCCGTCCCCAGAAGTACGGCGTTTCCTAGTTTACGAAAACGCTGCAACAATTCGTTCTTGGGGGCGCTGCCTTGTACCAACAGGGGAAACTCCACCCTCTGTTCCAATGCATCGGATGCCAGTCGCAAGGCACGATGGCTGGTAAACAGTAGAAAGGCGCGGCCTCGGCTTGCCTCCAGCACCGGGACAATAACCTCCAGCACCGCATTCTGATAATCCTGGCTACGCGGCTCCGGCATGTTACGCGGCACGAACCAGAGGGCTTGATTTGGATAGTCGAACGGGCTGTCCAGACAGGAGGTAATCGCATCCGCCACCCCTAATTGGTCCTGAAAATGTCTGAAACTCTCTCCCACTGCCAAGGTAGCTGAAGTAAATATCCAGCTGGCTGATCTCTGCTGCATCTGAGACTTAAACAACTCAGATATATCCAACGGAGTACGGTTGAGGCTGAAACTCTGGCTATAGGTTTCAAACCACCTGATGCTGTTCTCATCCTCCTGATCAAA
This sequence comes from Sedimenticolaceae bacterium, assembly GCA_050288245.1. GTDB lineage: Bacteria > Pseudomonadota > Gammaproteobacteria > Chromatiales > Chromatiaceae > JAAGZL01. Next base: position 13,591 of record JBNKDM010000005.1, on the reverse strand, counting down.
CAGGCTGGAGAGGGTGGATTTGAGCATGCCGCAGCGCTCATAACAGCTCTCCAGCCCCTTGCCGCGCTCCTTGATCTGACCAAGAAGTGACTCCATCCGATCCAGCTCTTCCCGCATCCGTCTGAGTGCGTTGGTTACACTCTCGTCATGTTCCAGATCAGACCAGGGCCCCCGGCGCAGTTCCAGGCCAAACACCAGACGCAAATCACGCACCGCTTTGCTCAGGGCCGATACCTGGACCGGAATCTCCGGCAGATCACCAGCCTCACGCAGATACTCTGTCTCACTATCCCGCGCCAGCTCCAGTAGTTGCCGTCCGCTCACGCTGGTGCCAAAGAAATTACTCGCCGTCTCCGGAAGCTGGTGGGCCTCATCCACGATAAAACAGTCCGCCTCTGGCAATAGCTCTCCGAATCCCTCCTCCTTCAGGGCAAAATCAGCACACAGCAGATGGTGATTTACCACTACCAGATCCGCCTCCTGGGATCTGCGTCTGGCTTCAACCAGATGGCAATCTCCGTAGACCGGACACTCAGAGCCCAGACAGTTATCCACCGTGGAGGTAACTATTGGCCAGATATGCGAATCCTCCGGTATGCTGCTCAATTCAGCTATATCCCCGCTCTTGGTGTTCGCGGACCAACTACGCACCTCCATCAGCTGATCAACCAACTCCCTGGAGCGCAGTCTCCCCTCAGACAATGCATTGTCCAAGCGATGAATACAGAGATAGTTGGAACGCCCTTTGAGCAAAGCTACTCTGGCTGGCACGGCCAGAAGCTCTTTGATCAACGGCAGATCACGATGATAAAGCTGATCCTGAAGATTCTTGGTGCCGGTTGAGATGATCACCTTCAGACCGGACAGTAGGGCCGGAACCAGATAGGCGAAGGTCTTGCCGGTGCCGGTGCCGGCCTCGGTGATCAATACAGTGGAATCCGCCATGGCCTCAGCCACACTCTGAGCCATCTGCAACTGCTGGGGGCGGAAGGAAAAACCATCAATGTGCTGGGCTAATAGTCCATCAGGGCCGAGGACTTCGGAAAGATCGTTCATAGCGTTAGAAGATTAGGCCTGGTTATCCCAAATCTCTGGTTCACAACCATCCTCTCTGGTCCAGGCCAGTCGAGCGATAATCCTGAATCTGGATATGGACATGGCCCCGCGTTTCGCCCTGCTACTGCTCGATTTACCCACATATTCCAACAGATCGTCCCGCTCAGCTTCATAGATCTCGAATGGTTCGTAATTCTCATCCATAAGCACCAGGACAACCGAATCCCACTCCTGTTCCACCTTTATCTGACCGATGCGCTGACTGCCAACATTATCATCAAAGATGGTGCGGCTCTTGATCTGGATGAGTTTATTCTCACGCTCGGGATCAACGGCGTCATAGCCGCCGGCATTCTGGGGGGCCGGATGCAGTTTAAGCAGACGTATGGCATCATGCATAGCAATCTCATTGCTGACCCCTGGGAGAGGTTTCCCCATGGTTCTGCGATAATCTGCCGCCAGTTGCCGTGCCTGGCTTATCAATTTTTCTTCAGCATAGATGCTCAAGACACCATACCTATACGTTATTCCCTATTCTTAATCGCTGGATTGTATCTGAATTCTGGTGAAAAAACGCAGCCTGATGCTGAGGTGTAGATTAGAAAACCTCATCACCGCACCCAGACGACGCTATAACATGGGGTATATCGATGCTATATCCCTATATTTGCCATAATATACACACAATGTGGTGCACAAAAGTCCGTTATATATTGTTTATTGAGTATTTGTGGAGTTTTAATACCCAAGGGCCCTGGCCTCTCGTCCGGCCTTGATCGCCGCGTTGACATTACCGTCCTTTCTCCACGCCTTTGCTGACAATCTCCAGTTGTCGGCCTTAAGCTTGTTGTCCGCACCGGCCAGAGATCTGGATTTGGCGGCGAGCTCTATCGCTCTGGCACTCTGGCCCTGCTCCAGACGCAGATGCGCAAGTCTGTTCCAAAGATAGGCATTTCTGGATTCGATACGCAGTGCCCGCTCGATACTGGCAACTGCACCTGCGAGATCACCATCGGCCTGCTGCCTTTGAGACTCCCGCAACAGCCCCTCCACCGGAGTGCTGTAGATCGGCTTGATCTCAACCGGACTGGGGGACTGATAGGCGCTCACTGTTGCACTGGTTTCGTAGTCATCCCCGGTTACCGGTGCCGGTTCCCGATAGTTGTAGCCGCCGGAACAACCGGCGAGCAGGATATACATTGTTGTTGTGGTGAAAAAAACTAGCCTGTTCATTGAAATATCCTACGCAGAAATCGTCCGAAGCCTCCAGCAGCACAGGGAGATCTATCAGTTGGTTCAGAACCCATTATAAACGGATATATCTTACCCGCACTGCAATTTTCATCCGCCAGCAACCCATTCTCCGTGTCCACCAGGACCTGAACCACGTCCTCCGGGCGCACCTGATCCACGCTGGCGAGAGGCAATCTTCCCATCATGTCACCCCACACCTCAAGCGCACCACTGGATCCGGTCAGTCCGGCCGACTTATTGTCATCACGTCCGACCCAGACCACAGCCACCTTATCTGCACTAAACCCGGCGAACCAGCTATCTCGCAGATCGTTAGTGGTACCGGTCTTGCCTGCGATCTTTTGATCGGAGTGCATATATTTTGCCAGACGTCTGGCAGTTCCCTGCTCCACCACCTCTCTCAGGTTCCAGTCCAATAGATATACCGGAGCGGCCGGAACCGCCTGTTTCACCGTTAACGGATATCTTTGCAGGGAGCTGCCATCAGCAGTCAATACCTCTCTAATCGCCCGCAGAGGGGAACGGAATCCACCAGCAGCCAGGGTTTGGTAGACCTGGGCTACCTCAATAGGGGATAGGGAGATGGCTCCCAACAACATGGAGGGAAATATATTGATTGGGCGATTCACCCCCAGGGCCTTAAGGGTCTTTGCCACCTTTTGCAGGCCAAGATCCATTCCCAAACGTACGGTAGCCTGATTATACGACTTGGCCAACGCCTCATGCAGAGGCACCTCACCATGGGACTGGTGATCATAATTGGATGGAGTCCAATCTTTGCCATTCTTCTCCTTTATTGTATACGGAGAATCATCCAGCAGAGTCATCAGATTATAACTACCCGGCTGCATCAGTGCGGTAAGATAAACTGCAGGTTTTACCAACGAACCGATAGGCCTGATTGCGTCCAATGCCCGGTTGAATCCGGCCACATCACGATCCCTGCCACCTACCAACGCCAACACCTCACCGGCTTCCACATCTGCAATAATAGCTGCGCCTTCCAACTGACCACGCGGCATCTTATATCCCTGTTCAAGCCAATTAAGTCGTTCAGACATGGCCTGTTCCGCCTGGCTCTGCGCCCATGGATCGAGAGTGGTAAATATCCTCAGCCCCTCCGAGGTGAGATCCTCTTCCCGATAGTCACGGCGCAACTGCCGCCTGACCAGATCCAGAAAGGCATGATACCTGCCCTGAGTGTTCCTGCCCTTATCGGTAACCCCCAGACCGGCGTTGACTGCGGCCTGTTTCAACTGTTCACTGATAAAGCCGCGTTGGTACAGTATATCCAGCACCATATCGCGGCGCTTCTTTGCCCTTTTGGGATGCCGGCGCGGATCATAGTAAGAGGGACCACGCACCAGAGCTACCAATAAGGCCACTCTAGGCAGATCAAGCTCCTTCAGAGGACGATTAAAATAGAAGTGGCTGGCAAGACCAAAACCATGTATTGCCCGGTTTCCATCCTGCCCCAGGTAGATCTCGTTGGCGTAGGCCTCAAGGATATCCTCTTTGGAATTGCGGGCATCCAGCAGTAATGCCATCAACGCCTCATTCACCTTACGGGTAAGCGATCGCTCGCTGGTAAGGTAGAAGTTTTTCACCAACTGCTGGGTAAGGGTGCTTCCTCCCTGCACCAATCTACCCGCCATCATATTGGCCCAGGTAGCTCTAAGTATCGCCTTAGGATCTACACCATGATGGGTATAAAAGTCACGGTCTTCCACCTCAATCAATGCACGCACCAACATCTTGGGCAGATCACTATATTTCACCAATACCCGATCTTCATTGTGCGTAGGGTAGATACTCCCGATCTCTGGCGCCTCCATTCGCACCAGGGTCTTGGCGGCCCCGGTCAGATCCTTGATTGCTACCAGTCTACCGTCTGAAAAATATAGGTCCAGGTTGCTGCCGGGCTGAGTCCCATCCCAAAAATCAAAATCCCTGGTACGCACCACAATACGCCCACCATTTTGTGACCAGGTGCCTGATTTACTGGTAACTGCCATTTTACGATAACCCAGTCGCTGCAACTCCGCCCGGAACTGCTCCTGACTTATAGGAGCCCCAGGATAAAGCTCCAAGGCGCGTCCATAGATGCGGGCTGGAACCGCCCAGCGCTTACCGGCAAATTTGGAGGTTACGATTTGGTCCAGATAGACCAGATATACAGCACCAACGAGAGTAAACAACAACAGCAGCGACAACAGTATCGTCCATACACGTCTGCTACCAACTCTTTTTGTACTACGCTTTTTGCCCCGAGTCGGGTTTTTCTTCTTTGCTGGTGATTGTTTACTGCGGCTGGTTGCCGCCGGCCTTTTTGCCATGCTATTTACGCTCTGATACTGTGTCCGGATTGATTAATACTGTTTCCAGTAAAGAGGCGGATGTTACACCTTTCCTGCGAATCACGCGAATAACAGGTTCTGCAAGCTTGAACCTGGTCCCAGTTGTTTTAATGGATAAGATAACTCAAAACTGTCCGAGTCAGCATTGACTCAGACTGTCGCTGCCGCCCATTCAGAATTGAACAGTTTATCAGTTTGCAATTCTTTGGTAATCTCAGCTGTAGCCATGAACACCATAAAACAGCAGGATACAAATCCGTATCCTCTCTAACTGTTTCTGATGAAGTATCTCTCGCATTCCTGGCAGGAATGTCGCGGGCAATTGTATCTATACTGTAACAACTGGAGATAGTTAAATGTCGAAGATTGAATGGGATGAATCATTCAGTGTCAATAATAAAGAAATCGACAATCAGCATAAAGAATGGATAAAAATATATAATAAAATGTATGACGGTTTAATAGCCGCAGATAACAATACATATCAAGACACCGCCGTAGAAGTGTTGGAAGCAATGCTGGAATACACCAGAAAGCATTTTAGTTATGAAGAAGAGTATATGCGCAAAATCAATTATCCTGATGTGATAGAACATTATCGAATACATAAAGATTTTGACACTCAGATCTACACATATAACCGAGACCTACGAGAAGGTAGAGTCGTATTAAACTCTCAAATATTAAAAATTATCGAAAATTGGCTGCTCGACCATATTTTGGTTGAAGATAAAAAATATGCCATGTACCAAATCGAAAACAATTAGAGTATCAAACGATGGCCAGACATATAATCACCCTGATGATTCTCCTATCGGCTATTTTGCTGTACTTTGTCGGAGCATCCATATCTGCGACCGCTCTGATTATTCTGGGTGTGGCATTTGAAGGCATATTCTGGTTCAGGCTGTTTGAGTCCAGACCAGGCAAGACAGCAGACCGCGATCAGGACAATATCAACTGACTACGGTCAGATTTTTTAGCCGGATATCCTTTCCCTCCACCTTGGTTGCCATCTGCGCCAGAAACAGCTCGCCTGCGGATATGGCATCAATCAGGGCATTATGCGCCCGGTAACGCGGTAATCCATAACGCTTGCGTACATTGGCAAGACGCAGATCCCCGGACTGAATGGGAATCTCCCTGTTGCGCAGTATCAGCACCTCGGAAGCCAGTGTGTCGACCACCGGCCCGATGAACGGGTAGCCATAGATGCGCTTACAGGCATTGCTCAGAAAGTGATATTCAATGGCGGCGTAGTGCGCCAGCATCACCTTCCCTGCCAGGGCGTTGAGCAGGGTTGGCAGTACCTCCTCCAGTGCCTCGGCACTGGCCGCCTCATCATCCATGATGCCGTGTATCACCGCAGACTCACCGGGAATCACCCCTTTTGGTCTGGTCAGGATATGAGTGGCGTCGGCCAGACGCATACATGAACCGTTGATGGTGGTATAACCGAAACTCAGGATCTCGTCCTTGTGTTCATCCAGACCTGTGGTTTCGAAGTCCAGGGCCAGATAATCGACCTGGCGCCAATCTGTGTCTTTAGCCGGGAATGGTACCTCGTAGTAGTCTCTAAGCGGAGATGGCGGCATCTTGCGCAGCGTCCAGTTGCGCCTTTCGTAGATATTAAACAGATGTTTCCAGATAGACATAGGGTTCCCGGCTGATTACTACATCTTATATTTTTGGCTGAGAAGGTTTTGCATGGTTCTTACCACGGAAAAGGCATCTTTGAGATGGTTCCTCTCAAAATTAGAGAGCTTCTCAGGTGACATGAAATTATCCGCCGCCCGGCCGGCTTTGATCTGACGGGCCTGATGGCGGATCCGCAGAAAACTTACAAACTCAAATGTGTCCTGTAGATCGCGTGCACCATCTACGCTAAGCTCACCGCTATCGGCCGCCATCTTGAGCCGCTCCTGAGTATTTACCGCATTAATCCCGGCTGCTAATGCATAGACCCTGGCCAGGTCTACGATGGGTACTATACCGGTATATTTCAAATCAAATGTACGGTTATGCTCACCACCCTGAATCAAAACAAAGTTACGAAAAAACCCCAGTGGCGGTTTATTGGCCAGGGCATTGACGGCCATATGTGCAAGAAATGAACGGTTGCCGCGACATTTCTCCAACAGATGCTGCCGTAAACTGCGGAACAGGTTCTCCTCTCCAAAGATATGGCGCAGATCGAAAAACACACTAGCATGCATGAGCGTCTTGGCATCCGGAGCATTGGTCCAGTTATTGAAGTATTGCTTCCACGCCTCCATGGGCTGGCACCATTGGGCACTGGCCGCCATCATCTCTCCCGGGCAATGTACATAACCGCAGGCATTCAGCCCGTCACATACAAACTTTGAAAGCTGCGTAAAGTACCCACCATGCTTTTGCTGGTCATAGCTGTCATCCAGCAGCAGACAGTTATCATGATCCGATTTTGCTGTCTGTTCACTGCGCGCCTGAGAACCTGCTGCCAGCCACGCATAGGGAATAGGAGCCGGGCCAAGCTTATCCTCAGCCAGATGAATCAGGCGACAGGTAAGTGCATCCACCACTGAGGTAATCACATGGCCGGCACTGTTTGCCGTAACATCGGCAGCAACCAGGTTGACCAGCAGATCCGGAACCTTGGCACTGATCTCCTGCATGGAGGTAACATCTTTCTGCTTATAGATATCACTCACCATGTATACCGCCGAGGTGGTGTGATGTTTGGTCAGATCGGTGGCGGTGAGCATACCGGCCACCCGGTCTCCATCCATAACCGGCAGATGGTGTATGTTATGCCGTGCCATCTGCAGTTGCGCCTCGAAGGCATAGGCGTTGAGATCTACACTGAAGGTCTCTCTGCTCATGATCTCGGTTATAGGCAGATTAAAATCCAACCCCTTAGCAACTACACGATTGCGGAGATCACGGTCGGTAACAATACCCAGAAGTCTATCTTCCTGTGTAATCAGAATTGATGAGACCCGCTCCTTACTCATAATGGCCGCAGTCTCATGAATGGTTGCCGCAGGTGACATGATAACCGGTTCGCGTTTTAGCAGATCTCTTATCTTGGTGGTCATCATGCTCAACTGGGATTTGCTGTCGTCCTCCACATGGGTGATGGCCTCGCGCAGACGCTCACCTCCCACTGGCGCCAGAAAATAGTCCAGCTGCTGATGCTGTTTGCACAGGCCATCCACAGTCAGTGATGGAAACTGATATACCAGAGAGTCTTCTATTACCTTGGCCAGGGCATCACCCTGCCCTTTACTGTAAGAGGCGCGATAACCCAGCATATCACCCTCTCCCAACCTGGCCAAAAGTTCACCGGCAGGATCCCGCAATTCCATCGCTCCGGTACGGATAAAATAGAGATAGTCCATAAGACCGGCATCGTTGCCAATCTCGGTGCCACGGCGCAGATACCTTATCTCGATATCCCCAAGAACCTGTTTCAGATCTTCCGCCGCCAGTTGATCAAAGGGATGATTGGCAGAGAGGAAATCCAGAATCTCTAATAGTTCTACTTCCATCTGTACTCCTGACGCGCTGCTTATTGTTGTGACTGCGGGATGCATATAGTTGCACTATTCTGATGCTAATTACAACATAACATACCAGCTGCTATAAGAGGACTGCCAACCTCGCCCTCACTCCTCCCACATCAGGCATAAGGCCAAGGGTTGCGGATAAAGTGGCTACTGGCTGGCAACTGGGATGCGGTAAGGTTACGAACCGCATCAATTGGATTACACGGCAAGATGGTTAAAGTGAATTCAACAGCATCAACTCATTTGGATATGGATGCATATAATAGGAGCGTTCGATGTAATCATCCGGATATTTCATAAAGTGATGCCTGAGTAGGGTTATCGGCACAATAAGCGGCAGATATCCCAACCGGTATTGCTCGATCGAATCTGATAACTCACTCTTATCCTCACTATCGAGATGTTTCTTCAGATATCCCTGGATATGCTGCAGCACATTCACATGATTACCTCTGGTAGCCTTTACCTTTAATATAGCCATCATCCTGGCCAGATATTCATCCGCATATTCTGCTATATCCAAAGAGGATGATTGCGACAGGTTTCGCCCCAGATCCCTGGTCAGATCCTGATCATGACTAAGCAGAATGAGCTTATGTCTGGCATGAAACTCTGTCAGCCCGGACCAGGATGGACCGTCTGCCAGAAACCGCTTCCAGCGTCGATAGATAAACACCCGCTGGATGAAGTTCTCCCGCAGCACCGGATCACCCAGCCGCCCCTCCTCCTCAACCGGCAGATGAGGGAAATTCTGCATCATCCGGTTGGCATAGATACCAACTCCGGAACGTTCGACCTGATCATTGCGATACAGCTTCACCCGCTCCATACCACAGCTGGGTGAATCCTTTTTCAGGATATAGCCGAATATCTCACTCTGCCACTCCCTCTGCTGTTCGGCGCAGACAATGAGCTGTGCTGTAACATCCAGGGTTTTCGTCTTTGTGCCCACACATCTGGTGGCACCACCTGTAACCACCAGCCGAATCGGCTCTCTTGGAATACCAAGACCTATATCCACCTCCGGACAGAAAGGGATAAATTTAAGGTACTCCCCCAGGGTGTGAACGATGTATGGATTATTCTTATGCCCACCATCAAACCTCACCTCTTCCCCCAACAGACAACTGCTAATGCCTACGGGAATCTTATTCTTGCCCTCATTCACCTTCATTGGCCATCACCCTATTCTTATCACTTCTCTTGGCCTTATACATAGCTTCATCTGCGCGGTTCACTAATTGCTCCAGGGACTCGCCTTTTCTGTACTCAGCCACACCAAAGCTACAGGTGACTTTGTTTGGCAAATGGAAATCATTATTTTCAATCAAACGGCGTAATTTCTCGGCTATATTTATAGATTCATTGATGCTGGTTTCCTGACATACCAGAATAAACTCCTCTCCACCCCAACGGCCAAACACATCCGTTTTACGCGTCACTTCTTTGGCAAGTCTGGCAATCTCCTGAAGAACCCAGTCACCCTTAATGTGTCCATGACTATCATTTATCTCTTTGAAATCATCGATATCAAAATATATCAGAGAAACCGTACCGGTATACCGATCGCAGTGGTTAATAAAATCTTCCAGCCTGCTATTAACTCTTTGTCGATTCGGAACCTGAGTCAACCAGTCTGTCTGCGCCAGCTTATTCAGCTCATAATTATGGCGCATGATTATCCGGTATCGGTAAACCATCAGAATAATAAACAGGGAAATACCTATTAACAATTTCCATACAATATCCGGAATAGTCGGTTTGGGCGGCATTATATTGATCCATCTATTGGTTATTTCCTGTTGCTCTCTTTTTGTTATAGACCTTATCGCCTTATCCATCAGGCCCACTAATAGTAGATCACCTTTATTAACCGCAACGCTTACATCAAAGGCATCGTGAATATCTTTATTTAATTTAACACCGTCAATCTGATGCTCTGAGATAAGACGATTGAAATATGCATTTGTACACAACATACCTTCTACTTCACCTTTTTGTAGCAGGCTAATACCCTGCATGCCATCCTCAACCCTAACTATCTTCACACCTGGGTGGCGCACCCTTATGATTTCTTCAAAGGCATCCCCATTAATTACCGCAACGCTGTCAGGCATTTCGCCGCCATAATCATCACCGGAACGCGTGGCGACATAGGCCGGCATACTTAGATATGATTTGGTAAATTCATAGTAGCGGCTGCCGATAGCGGTTGGTATAACAGCAGGTATAATCTCGCACTTACCCGACTCAATAAACTCCCTTGACTTCACCATTGAGCCAACCGGGACAATAGAGAATTTAATCCCGATCTTTTGTTGTAACAGTTCCATGTAATCGGCAACCATTCCTGTATAAACACCATTTTCAACCCCCTCATACGGCATCCCGTCTTCAGCCGCACACAGACTCAGATGTTGTTTAGCTGCAATATAATCCAATTCACTAGCCGAGAGGCTAAGTGGACTTATCGGACTATGATAGATGAAGCCTGTAAGATCTGATTCATTATCAATGATATTGGTCAGCAGATAGATCTGGAGCATCTGCTCAAGCCTGGACATGGTCAGCGAGCCAAAAACTCCATCCTTATCAAAGGCCAGCTTCTTTAGGGTTTCACCCTCAAACTGCAGTGCCGCAATACTCCGACCTTGACTGTTATAATGATCAAATATTATTTGCGACGCCTCCCCTATATGCCCAAAGGCATATAACCACCCCCGCAGAGATGCCCGATAAAATCTCTCGACCAATTCCGGCCGCTCCTTTATCAACCTACCTGAGGTAAACAGGATATCGGAGTACATATTGAATCCATGGTCCTTGGGGGAGATGACATAATAAGCCAACCCCTGTTTCTGCAATTGAAATGGTTCATTAGAGATGTACGAGACCATGGCATCGGTATTGCCAACGATAAGATCCTGTAGGTTATAACTATGCTCCTGATGGATAAAATCGCTTGGAGTAACACCTGCCTTCATCAGCATGGCCAGAATTTCAGATACAACCCTGGACTCAGATGTAACCATGATGCGTTTCCCACGTAGAGATGCAGGTGTGGAAAGACCGGATTTACCCAAGGTCAGCAACATCATGGGGGATTGTTGAAAGGCGGCAAACAGCGCGACAACATCATCACCCCGCACCCGATTGATCAGTAATGAACTGCGTCCTACGGCAAAGTCAGATTTCCCTGTAAGTACCTCCTCCACGTTATCTACGGCAGGATCCTTCTCCAGGATTTCCACATCCAGTCCCTCCTGCCGGTAGAAGCCTTTCTCTTTTGCCACATAGTAACCGGCAAACTGGAACTGATTCCTCCATACCAGGCGCAGGCGCACCCTATCTTGCTGTGCATGAAGTGAGGTAGTTAGACAAAGACACAGGAGAGAAGAGCAGAGCAACAATAGATATTTGCCAGCATCCAAACGCAAATAAACCTGCATGTGTTATTCCTTTTTACCACTTCAGCCGCCACAACGGCCTCAAGTTGCACATCCGTATAACCACCGCGATACAACACATTAAGGTTTATTATTATTGTTTATTTTCCAACGCAACACGGCAAAACCGACATCTTGCCTTGTTAATACTAGACGATAATCAGAAAAAGGCCTGTTCTATATCACTCTTCAGCGGTTGCCCGCTGAAATGGGCACGCTGCACCAACTCCCAGTAATAGCGATAGGTGGCGCGATCATGCAGCTCCCCCTCATACTGGATCGGCCCCCAATCACTCGCATAGGCCTTGAGCAGGATATTCTGCCCAGCAGTGATCTCGGAGAAATCCGGTTTCATCGCATCCACGATGCTCTGGATCTGCGTGGGATAGATACTCCACATACGCATGAACCCAAACTCATCTCTGGCCCGTTTGGCATCGGCGTAGGTCTGATACGGATTTTTCAGATCCAGGGTTACGTTATGCGACGGAATAACCTGGTTGGAGATAGCTGCAGCAGCTACCTCGGTCTTGGCCCGCTGCAACAGCTTGTGTTCGAACTGGCCGGGACTGCGCATGCAAGATGCCGGTATCGCCCCCTGATAGCCGCTGACAAAATCCATCAGTCCGAAATCCAGCACCTGCAGCCACGGCAGGGTCGCAATCTCCCACACCTCTCTGAGCGCACCATTGGTCTCGATCAGCACATGAATGGGGATCTCCCGGGTGATCCCAGCCTGCGCCGCCGTGGCCTGGATATATTCGATCATCTCCCTGGCCTGAGCAGAGGCGGAACACTTGGGAATGGTGATATAGGCCAGCTTCTCCCCGGCACCAGGAATCAGGATATCCACATCCTGCCTCCAATCCTTGTGGGTATAGTCGTGGATACGCGCCCCGGCCATGGCGTAGGGGTTATCCTGGCCCATAACCAGATCCACTATCATCCTGGCATGCGCCTCCTCCTGACCGGTCTGAGCACCATCTTCGCAGTCACAGGTTATATCGAATACCGGACCAAGTTTGCGCTGCAACTCAAAGGCCTTGGTAATCAGTTTTTCACTCCCGGCAAAGTGCTCGCAACTGGGAATAACCGGCAGACTCTTACCGGATTCATATAGTGCTTCATTTGGGTGCAGCATGTTTCTCTCCTAAGGGCTACTCTATCTATCTCTTCTCGGGATGATGACGGTATAGTCAAGATCCAACACCACCTGCGGCAGATACTTGCCATCTGCATCCAGATGAGAACTCACCTCGGCAGGCGTTATATTCTTCAGGCCGATGCTTTGCAGTCGCAACAGTCCGATATCCCTGCGTGCATGTTCAATCACATCCTTGACCAATGTGTAACAGTAGATGGTATCTCCGGCAAACACCGGATTGGAATGGGTGCCGGCATTTATGGCATAGAGCCACATTGCATTCCCCAGCCCATTGAATGCAATGGAACGGCACAGGGAGATGATGTGCCCGCCATAGACCAGGCGCTGACGCATAGGACTCTGCTGCATCATGTGCTGATCAAAATGCAGTTTGGCGTTATTCTGATACAGATTGGTGGCCAGGGTATGTTCCGTACTGTCTATGGTCATCCCTTCCGGGTGGTCCAGGCGTTCACCTGCCGTGTAATCCTCCCAGAGAAATTCACAGCCGGACTGTGTGGTATCGATCTGCTCTATTACCGGGATCTGCAGAGAGAGGTCGTAGGGCAACGCCTGTTGCAGCTCAGGTATCCTGTTGCTGCCTGTCATATCCGAGGTGCGCTTCTTAACCATGACCCAGCGCTTAAAGCTCAATAGCGGCTGACCATGCTGGTTATGCCCGGTTGAGTGGACATAAACAATACCGCTGCTGCCGCTGCTGTTCTCTTTCAGTCCGATGATCTCGGAACTGAGTGATATCGTATCTCCGACATAGGCCGGGTGGAT
>JBNKDM010000004.1:0-71340 GCA_050288245.1 Sedimenticolaceae bacterium | reverse complement strand
CGACGGTATCGCCGTTGCCAACTCCAAGAAGAACGCGCAGTTCAAACTGTCCCGTAAGGATCTTTATCTGGCGCTGGCCAAGAATGTGCCCGCTGCAGATGGCAGTGAAAAGTTGGTGCCAAACCCTTATAAGACCTGGAAGCAGGTAAATGCTGCACTTCCAGATGTAAAGATTGAGGTGCTTGGTCCTCCTCCGACATCCGGTACCAGAGATGCCTTTGCGGAACTGGCGATGGAAGGTGGTTGTAAGCAGATAGAGTGGATCGCTGCTATGAAGCACACCGACAAGAAGGCCTATAAAGCCGCATGTCACACCGTGCGTGAAGATGGTCCATATATCGAAGCGGGTGAGAACGATAACCTGATTGTGCAGAAACTGGAAGCCAATCCTGATGTATTGGGTATCTTTGGTTTCAGTTATCTGGACCAGAATGCCGACAAGATACAGGGTGCCATGATCGATGGTGTTGCCCCTGAGTTTGATGCTATTGCATCCGGCAAATATCCGGTGTCCCGTCCGCTGTTCATCTATGTGAAGGTCGCCCACATCGGTAAGGTTCCGGGGATCCAGGAATATATCTCCGCTTTCACCAATGAAAAGGCCTGGGGTGATGAAGGCTACCTGGCAGACAAGGGTCTGATCCCGATGCCGAAGGAAGAGCGCGTTAAGTACGGCAATGATGCCAAGGTTGCCAGCAATAACCTGAAGATGTAATTGTTCAACAGGGTGGCGGCCGGCATAGGAGTTGCCGGCCGCCATTATTTTCTGAGGTGTATGCCGGATTACAACAATGTCACCATTCTCGTTAATTGTTACCTTGGCAGTTCTGAGCGCCTTCGGCTTCTGGTTGGGACGTAAGCGTTCTTTAGCAGTTGCCAATGGCAGGCCGCAGGATCTGCACTCCCTGCCGGGCTACTACGGGTATTACACGGCCCTGTGGTGTGGCATCCCGGCTCTGATAGTCTGGTGTCTGTGGCTGGCATTCGAGTCCGTAATTATTCCGGATATGGTGGTGGCGGGCCTGCCGGGTTCCATAAGCGATGTCGGTCCGGACCGTCTTACCTTGATTGTTAATGATATAAAAAATCTTGTATCGGGAAATATCGTTTCCGGCAAGATTGAGCCGGCGATTCAAGCGGCTGCTGATCATTACCAACATCTGCTGAACATCAGCCATGCTGCCCTTGCCGTGGTGGTACTGACGCTTGCCATGGCCAGCGTGTTGTTGGCCTGGCGATCAATAGATATCACCAAACGTGCCAGAAATGCCGTGGAGGGAGTGGTTAAGCTGTTTCTGGTTGCTAGTTCCACCATAGCGATATTTACCACCATCGGGATTGTCCTTTCGGTACTGTTTGAATCCCTGCGTTTTTTTGACTCAATACCATTTTTTGATTTTCTGTTTGGACTGGAATGGAGTCCGCAGATGGCTATCCGGGCAGATCAGGTGGGATCATCTGGGGCGTTCGGCGCCATACCGCTGTTTGTCGGTACCATGCTTATCTCTTTCATCGCCATGCTGGTGGCTGTACCGGTCGGCCTGATGTCCGCCATCTATCTATCCGAGTATGCGGGAAAAAAATTCCGCACTATGGCCAAACCAGTACTTGAGATCCTGGCCGGCATTCCCACTGTTGTGTATGGTTTTTTCGCGGCGCTGACAGTGGCGCCCTTCATCCGTGATAGTGGCTCTTTTCTGGGTCTGGATGTCTCGTCTGAGTCGGCGCTGGCGGCCGGCATTGTGATGGGAATAATGATTATCCCGTTTGTATCCTCTCTCTCTGATGATGTGATCAATGCAGTTCCCCAGGCCATGCGCGATGGCTCTTTTGGTCTGGGGGCCACCAAGTCAGAGACAATCAAGCAGGTAATCATCCCCGCCGCCCTGCCGGGGATTGTCGGAGGAGTGTTGCTTGCGGTTTCGCGTGCCATCGGCGAGACCATGATCGTGGTCATGGCCGCGGGTCTCTCGGCAAATCTGACCGCCAATCCACTCCAGGCTGTTACCACCGTTACGGTGCAGATTGTTACGCTATTGGTGGGCGATCAGGAGTTCGATAGTCCCAAGACTCTGGCGGCGTTTGCCCTGGGGCTGCTGCTGTTTGTGACGACCCTGATCCTGAATATTATCGCCCTGTATGTGGTGCGCAAATATCGTGAACAGTATGAATAATAAAAGACGGGTATTAGCGGAAGGTGATAACTGCTATTGCAGCATGGACAGGGTCAAGGCTGGCCTTGCCAAGCGCTATGCGCGCGAACGGCGCTTTCGGCGTATGGGGCTGGCGGCGGTTATTACCGGGCTGTTTTTCATCTCACTGCTGCTGATAAGTATTGTATCGAACGGGTACAGCGCCTTCTGGCGGACCGAGATTCAGCTGGAGGTTCATATCGATCAGGATGATATTGATCCAACCAATCTGCGTAATCCGGAGGTGTTGTCCGCCGCGAACTATGGCGGGATTGTGAAGAGGTCACTGCGTGAGATGTTCCCGGAGGTTACCAGCCGCAAGGATAAGCTGAAACTGTATAGTATGGTAAGTACCGGCGCGGCATTTCAGTTGCGCGATATGGTTATGGCCAATCCGGATCTGATCGATAGCACCATACGCATATGGGTTCCGGCGGATGACGATATTGATATGTTGTATAAGGGCCATATCAAGCGTGATGTTGCGGAGTCGGAGCGGCGCATCGACGATCAACAGCTCGGCTGGATAGACAGGCTGGCCGCGCAGCACAGAATCAGGTCCAGTTTCAATACCACATTTTTTACTGCCGGCGATTCGCGCGAACCGGAACTGGCCGGAATCTGGGGTGCCGCAGTTGGCTCTATATTGACCCTCATTGTGACGCTGTCGCTGTCGTTCCCAATCGGTGTGGCTGCAGCGGTCTATCTGGAGGAGTTTGCCCCCACCAACCGCTGGACCGATTTAATCGAAGTAAATATCAATAATCTGGCTGCGGTACCCTCCATCGTATTCGGCCTGTTGGGTCTGGCCGTGTTTATAAACTTTTTTGGGCTACCACGTTCCGCCCCGCTGGTGGGTGGTTTGGTGCTAACCCTGATGACACTTCCAACCATAATCATTGCATCGCGGGCTGCCCTGAAATCGGTTCCACCTTCAATTCGTGAGGCGGCTCTGGGACTGGGTGCGTCCAAGATGCAGATGGTCTTCCATCATGTGCTGCCGCTGGCCATGCCCGGGATGCTTACCGGAACCATTATCGGGATGGCTCAGGCGCTGGGCGAAACCGCACCACTGCTGATGATCGGTATGGTGGCGTTTATCGTGGATATACCGGCAGGAATTTCCGATCCATCCACGGTGTTGCCTGTGCAGATCTATCTTTGGGCAGACAGTCCGGAACGCGCCTTTGTCGAGAAGACCTCCGCCGCCATTATGTTGTTGCTGGCATTTCTCATCTGCATGAATGCATTTGCCGTGTTTATGCGTAAGAAGTTCGAGCGCCGTTGGTAGCGGTCGCATAAATCTAGTTAAGAGGAAGGAATTTATGGATACCATCGTTGACTCATCCGGCACAGGTGTTATCAATGCACCCATGGTCGGACCGGCCGTGGAGGAGCGGATAAATATCCGCAGAGATGACAGGAGTACAGTGGGCGAGGCGTTTGTGGCTAACCCGCGCATGACCTGCAGGAATGTCAATGTGTTTTATGGTGAGAAACAGGCGATAAAGGATGTGAGTCTGGATATAGGTAAGCGCGAGGTTATCTCCATGATCGGTCCCTCCGGTTGTGGCAAGTCCACCTTCCTGCGCTGCATAAATCGCATGAACGATACCATAGATGGCTGTGTGGTAACCGGAGAGATAAAACTGGATGGCCAGGATATTCATCGCGCAGAGCTGGATGTGGTCTCACTGCGGTCCTGCATCGGTATGGTGTTTCAGAAACCCAACCCGTTTCCCAAATCTATATACGATAACGTCGCCTATGGACCGCGTATTCATGGAATCGCGCAGGGCAAACAGGAGCTGGATGAGATCGTAGTTACATCTCTTACCAAGGCCGGGCTGTGGGACGAAGTTAAGGATCGGCTGGAACAGCCGGGCACGGGCCTGTCCGGAGGACAGCAGCAACGGTTGTGTATTGCGCGCGCTATAGCCGTAAATCCTGAGATCGTGTTGATGGACGAACCATGCTCTGCGCTCGACCCCATCGCAACGGCCAGGATTGAGGAGTTGATCGATGAGCTGCGCGAGCAGTATGCAATAGTTATTGTTACCCACTCCATGCAGCAGGCGGCGCGTGTATCGCAGCGCACGGCATACTTTCATCTGGGGGATCTGATTGAAGTGGGCACTACAGATCAGATATTCAAAAATCCCAGGCATCCTCTGACCGAAGACTATATTACCGGCCGTTTTGGCTAAACAGAGAGAACACAGATGAATATGATGACAGACGGTCACACCGTAGATCGCTATAACTCTGAGATGAATCATCTTCATGGCCTGGTCCTGCTTATCGGAGACCTGGTCAGGGATCAGCTGATAAATGCGGCTGAGTCCCTGCAGACCGAAGACGTGGATCTGGCCCATGCGGTTATCAAGCGGGATGACGAAGTAAATGAACTTGATGTTCAGGCCAGTGACGAAATCGTCAATATGATCGCCAAACGGCAACCGGTGGCCAGGGATCTGCGTGAGATACTTACCGTTGGCAAGATCGTTACCGATCTTGAGCGGGTAGGGGATGAGGCCAGAAAGATAGCAAGATTGACGCTCCACTTCTACTCCGGACAGTTGACTGCTCCAAACCCACAGATTGTGCGTGACATCCTGAAGATGGTGGAGTTTGTCGATGAAATGCTGGATAAGGCACTGCAGTCATTTGACCGGCCTGACCTTGATCTGGCACTGGAGGTCATTCAAATGAATGACGAACTGACCGGGGACTTTAAGTCTGCACTGCGCCGACTCTCTACCTATATCATGGAGGATGCACGTAGCGTAGGACATGCCGTGGAGACGGTACTTGGTCTGCGGGCCATGGAGCGCATCGGCGGACATGCCAAGAATATTGCCGGATATGTGGTGTTTCTGGTAAAGGGTGTTGATGTACGGCATGAAAGCCTGGAAGCGGTTGCTGAAGAGGTGGTGACCGATATCAGATAGTCGCGCCGTCGCAAAACATGCCCTATGCTAACAACCCCGGCCGTAGCCGGGGCGATCTATTTTTCATTTAATATTCTGCCGATCTTTTCGAGATCGGCGTAGTTCGTATAGTTAGTTACCGTCTTCATAACATCTTCATTTGTTAACAGCTCTTGCACCGCTACCTGTCCTACCAGTTTAAAGGCATTTTGTACGGCGAGTGGGTCGGATGTGTTGGCTGCCTTCAGCTCATTGGGGCAGTCTACCGTTAGCAGTCGGGTAATAAGCTTACCAACATACTCGTCACTTTTTCTTATATCTTCCGGAGTTGCACTGGAGTAGGCCTTGATTTCCGGATGAGCCGCGATCGCAAAAAAAATCCATTTAGCAAGATTTTTTCTCTCTTTTCCATCCAGGGAATCAACCATGCAGCTACCAAACACGCTTGTAGGAGAACCGGCAAATACGGGTGTTCCCAACATCAGTCCGAGGGACAATGCTAATATCTTATATGTGGATTTCATTTCATTACTCCAGAATTAGATAGTTAATATTAGCAAAGGAAGAACTCGTTGAGCTAGTGGCTGTATGAGCGTGCTTCCCACATATCAATCTCAAATGTGGCAGTGCCAACTGCATTCAGTACTTGTGCGTAGAAGTCGCCTCGAAAATTCACGACGCAGACCCATGTAATATCACAACAGCTGGGAGGTTATTTATCACGTGAAAGCATTTTCCCCTCTTTTTGAACTGGACCGGCAGTATCAGTTTGCCTTTAACGGTGAGTGGGCTGGGTGATGTATTTTGTGTATTGAGTGATTGAAACACGACAGAGGAGATAGCAGGAAGCCGGTTTTTGCGACATCCATCATCACCAAAGGAGCAGAGAACCTAACGCTAAAGCGGATATTCAAAAGTCATAATATGTCCCTTATGTAAATGAATTTAAGAACTTACTAAATAGTTAAGTGGCTAAACATTCAATGAAGCTATTGTATTGCTGGCAGCACCATTGGTTTTTTGCTGCATCTGCAATACTTCATATCTAGAAAAAACTAAGGATGAATTCCTTTGGAAGGGGAGCATCCTGCTGCGACTATGTATTCCTTGCTTATAGTGTAGATTAACCGGGTTATTGGTATTAACAATGATGCGGCAGTGTATCCCGCATAATCTGCTTTGAGTTGGGTATCATTCGACATCCGTTGTCAGATCTGAGTTGGGATTTTGCGCTACCGGGGTGTGCCTGGCTCAGGTTGGAACAGCACATGTTTGGGTGTCACCCTGGGGGAGTTATCAGCGGGCCTTCGTCTGCCGATAGTAGTGTTGCCCGCGAGAGATTCTGTCGCCGCGAACAAGTCATATTGTAGCTGCTGGAACATGATCCCGATCTTCTGCTGTCTGGACCATATGACCAGACCGGATACTACCTCATTACGTCCGTCTATCTCGATGGACAGTTTCAGCAACATACCGTTCGGTACAGATAGCCTGTCCGTACTCAGAAGTGCTCCGTATGGGGTGATGTCCTTGGTTGTCGCGGTGATGTGGCGGCCACGGTAGAGGATGTGGCTCTCTATATGTGTATCCAGGCGCGTGTGGAAGCGTTTCTCTACGATCATTGTCTTATCCTCTCCTTTGGTTTTCATTTAGGACAAGTTTGATTCCTTATCATTGCATTTGGATTACAGTTTAGTGAATGTTTTGTGAGGTAGTTCTCTGTATCTTATTCCTCAGTACAGAGCTCGGGTGAAAACTTGACAGTGATGATCCGCAGGAGCGTCAGCATGGTGATGACTCCCATGCTGAGCAGCACCTCCTCCGCTGTGTAGTCCCGATACCATAGGCTGATCAGCTCGCCTATCAATACCACCAGGGCTGCATCGAGTATCAGGGTTACCTTGACCCGGCCCAATTCAAGATATGACTGCAGGGTGCGGACCAGCTCCAGGATCGCCAGTATAATAACCACATCAATGATGATGTTTTCCGCTTCGTGCCCCCACTCCCCGGTGATCGCAACCCAGAGATGTTTGGTCAGACTGAAAATCCCCGTGGCCAGCCACAGGCTAAGGCTTATCATCAATAGGCCTATCAATACCCTGACCATTAATCCATAGAAGTTCGGGCTGAGGATTAATGCGAGAAATGGCGGATCTTGTATCTGTTTGCTTTCCATAAGTATCCTCCTTTGCAAACTGAGAGCGCAATGATCCACCTGCTCTGTTACAGCATTGTGACTGGGGGGTGAAATTTGCTATTGGCTTGTGTCTGGTATCAGCCAGAGAGTGCGGCTAGCAGTTTGCGTAGGGCCTGGCCCCGGTGGCTGAGACGGTTTTTTACCTCAGGGCTTAGTTCAGCCGAGGCGCAGTTCTCTTCCGGCACGAAGAACAGCGGATCATAGCCGAAGCCGTTGTCTCCGGATGGTTCCGAAAGAATCCGTCCTTCCCAGGTACCCTGGCAGATGATGGGGGTGGGGTCGTCGGCATGACGCAGGTATACCATGACGCACTGGAAGCGGGCGCCGCGCTCCTGCTCCGGGATATCCTGCAGACGTTCCAGCAGCTTAAGGTTATTGTCCAGATCGCTGCACCCGGCCCCGGCAAAGCGGGCGGAGTAGATGCCGGGAGCCCCCCTCAGGGCATCCACCTCCAGACCGGAATCATCGGCAATGGCGGCAAGGCCGCTCTCTTTGGCTGCATGGCGCGCCTTGATGATGGCGTTCTCCACAAAGGTGAGGCCGGTCTCCTCGATGTCCTGGATTGCAAACTCGCGCTGCGGTATTACCTGGATATTCTGGCCTGAAAGCAGCTGATTGATCTCTCTTACCTTGCCTGAGTTATTGCTGGCGAGGACGATCTTTTCACCCTTATGGCTGTGTGGCATGTCTGATCCTGTAGAAAATTTGCAGAATTCTACCTGTTTTGCCCATTTATGGCAGTTATTAACTCCAATTTAGCCGCTTTTTGTCACATCAATACCAAGTGTTGTGGGAAACAGCCCACCGCATGTGTACAATTCTTGCTCCACCTATTAATCGACTGAATAGACTCAATATTAATGCTTGAAGTTGCGGATCTGGAATGTGTGCGCGGTGACAGAAGGTTGTTCACAAATCTGTCGTTTTCCCTGGAACAGGGAGAGCTGCTGTACCTGCATGGGCATAATGGCTGCGGCAAGACCACCCTCATGCGCACCATCTGCGGACTGTTTCACCCCAGCCAGGGAGAGATCCTATGGGGAGGGGAGTCCATTCGTGAATTGAGCGACGATTACACCCGCGAACTTATCTATATCGGCCACAAGAATGGTATCAAGGATGATCTTACCGCCCTGGAGAACCTGCGCATACTCTCTACCCTGGATGGTGTGCACCTTACGGAGGATCAGGCCTGGGATGCCCTGGACCGCATCGGCCTGAGGGGGGTTGAGGATCTGCCTACTCAGGTTCTGTCGCAAGGCCAAAAGCGGCGGGTGGCCCTGGCCCGGCTGTTGGCGCATAAGGCCAGACTATGGATTCTGGACGAGCCGTTCACTGCCCTGGACAAACAGGCCGTAGCCCTGTTGCAGGAGGTGGTCAGTGCGCATGTGGATGCCGGTGGCATGGCGATGCTTACCACCCATCAGGAGGTTAAGCTCACCCAGGGGCAGGTCAAACAGCTGCAACTTGGCGGGGAGGGGCATACGGATGTTTGAGACCTTTATCGCCGTGGTAAAACGTGATCTGCTGCTGGCCATGCGCAGACGTTCAGATGTGCTTACCATCCTGTTCTTTTTTGTCATCGTGGTGAGCCTGTTCCCTCTGGGCATAGGGCCGGAGATGAATACCCTGCGTCTGATCGCCCCGGGAGTGGTCTGGGTCGCAGCACTGCTTGCATCCATGCTGGCCCTGGAACATCTGTTTGCTGTGGATTTCGCCGATGGCGCCCTGGAGCAGATGCTATTGGCACCGCAGCCGCTGTCACTGCTGGTATTGGGAAAGGTTACGGCCCACTGGCTGGTGACCGGTCTGCCGTTGGTTTTGATGGCCCCGGTGCTGGGTATACAATATGACCTCTCCCTGGATGCCCTGCGGCTGCTGGTGATCACGCTGCTGCTTGGTACCCCCGCCCTGAGTCTGATCGGTGCCATCGGCGCCGCTCTTACCCTGGGGCTGCGTGGCGGCGGGGTGCTGGTATCCCTGCTGGTACTGCCCTTGACTATACCGGTACTGATTTTCGGTGCCGGGGCGGTGGAGGCCACCATATCCGGGCTGGGAGGAGAGGGACATCTGTTCATGCTGGCGGCAATCCTGGTATTGTCTCTATTCTTCGCTCCTCTGGCTGCTGCGGCTGCCCTGAGGGTTTCGGTAGAATAGGGGCGTTATTTTGGACCGGGAGGGGCGCTTGCATCGATCAAGGAGTAAATCCACGGAATCTGTTACCTTAGCCGTTGGCGGAACCAAGAGCTCTGCCGGCAATCATATTCAACTGGAGCTGTTTTACTGGATTCAACATGAGTTCCCGTATAATTAACTGGTTTAAATTTTCGTCACCAGCAACCTTTTATCCCTTGGCGGGGCGCTTGATCCCATGGTTTACCGCTGCGGCGGTGCTTCTGCTTGCTATCGGGCTCTATATGAGTTTTTTTGTGGCTCCAACCGACTATAAGCAGGGTGAGGGTTATCGCATCATCTTTGTGCATGTGGGTACCGCCTGGATGTCGATGTTTATCTATGTGGTGATGGCGGCCTGGGCCGGGTTTGGCCTGGTGTTCAACACCCGGGTATCGGCCATGATGGCGACCGCATTGGCGCCCACCGGCGCCATGTTCACCTTTGTCGCCCTCTGGACCGGTGCCCTCTGGGGTAAACCTATGTGGGGCACCTGGTGGGTGTGGGATGCCCGTCTTACCTCGGAGCTGATCCTGCTGTTTCTGTTTCTCGGGTTCATTGCCCTGCAGTCGGCCATAGATGATGCACGTAGGGCCGATCGTGCCGGGGCGATCCTGGCGCTGGTGGGGGTGGTGAACATCCCGATCATCTACTACTCGGTACAGTGGTGGAATACCCTGCATCAGGGGGCCAGTGTAAGCATGACGCAGGGCTCCAGCATGGGCGAGATCATGCTGTGGACCATGCTGATTATGGCCCTGGGTTTCTGGGCCTATACCATCGCCGTGGTTCTGGCCCGGGTGCGCTGCATCATCCTGGAACGGGAACGTGACACCACCTGGGTAAATGAGTTGGAAGGGGGCGGAAAATGAGCGCCGCAGAATTTTTTCACATGGGTGGTTATGCCTTCTATGTCTGGGGGTCATTCGGTGTCACCATGCTGTTGATGGTGCTAGAGCCATTACTGGTAAGAGGCCGCAGGCGTGCCATCCTGAAGCGGATAGCACGCATGTCCCGGCTGAATAGTGGGGAGAGGTAGATGAAGGCAAGACATAAGCGTTTTGGATTTTTACTGGCCGGATTGGCTGGCCTGGGGTTGGCCGCATGGCTGGTATTCAATGCCTTGGACAGCAATCTCTCCTATTACTTCTCGCCCACCGAGGTGGCGGAAAACAAGGTCCCGCAGAATCACATCTTCCGTCTCGGCGGTCTGGTGCAGAAGGGCACCCTGCAGCGGGGACAGGAGCTGACCGTGCGCTTTGTGGTTACCGATGGTCCGAACAGCGTGAATGTCGCATATACTGGCATTCTGCCGGATCTGTTCAAGGAGGGGCAGGGGGTTATCGCCCAGGGCCGTTTGGGTGCGGATGGGGTGTTTGTTGCCGAGGAGGTCCTGGCCAAGCATGACGAAAACTATATGCCTCCGGAAGTGGCGGATTCATTGAACAAGGGCAAGGCCAAGGGTGTCTCCGATGCGGCTGCTAAGGAGGCGCAGAGGTGATACCTGAAATAGGCCATTTGGCGCTGATTCTTGCCCTGTGTCTGGCCCTAGTCCAGGCCAGCTTCCCGATCATCGGGGCGCACAAGGGCATTGCAACCTGGATGGCGCTGGCCAAACCGGCTGCCCTCGGGCAGCTGTTGTTTATGGCGGTTGCCTATCTCTCCCTTACCTATAGCTTTCTGGTACACGATTTCTCCGTTCTCTACGTGGCGGCCAACTCCAACACCGCACTCCCAACCATGTATTTGATATCAGGGGTGTGGGGCGCCCATGAGGGATCTCTGCTGTTCTGGGCCTTGACTCTATCCCTGTGGACCGGGGCGGTCACTCTGTTCAGTCGCAGCGTTCCGGAGGCGATGGTGGCGCGGGTGGTGGGCGTGATGGGGGTGGTCAGCGTTGGTTTTATCCTGTTTATGCTGCTTACCTCCAATCCATTTGAACGCCTGCCGAACCCGCCGTTGGAAGGGCGCGATCTCAACCCGCTGCTGCAGGATCCGGGGCTGGCGATTCATCCCCCCATGCTCTATATGGGATATGTGGGTTTCTCTGTGGCCTTTGCCTTTGCCATCGCTGCCATGTTAGGTGGACGACTGGATGCGGCCTGGGCACGCTGGTCGCGCCCCTGGACCAACGTGGCATGGGTATTTCTGACCCTGGGGATAGTGCTGGGAAGCTGGTGGGCATACTATGAACTCGGCTGGGGCGGCTGGTGGTTCTGGGATCCGGTTGAGAACGCATCGTTTATGCCCTGGCTGGTGGGTACAGCCCTGATTCACTCTCTGGCGGTGACCGAGAAACGCGGTGCCTTCAAGGCCTGGACAGTATTGCTGGCCATCTTTGCATTCTCCCTGAGTCTGCTGGGAACCTTTCTGGTCCGTTCCGGTGTTCTCACCTCGGTACACGCATTTGCCACCGACCCGTCACGCGGCGTGTTTATCCTGCTGTTTCTGTCGGTGATCATCGGGGGATCGCTGTTGCTCTACTCCTGGCGTGCCTCCCAGATCCGCAGTTCGGTCCACTTCAGTGTGATCTCACGCGAGACGGGACTGTTGCTGAATAATGTTATTCTGGTGGTTACCGCAAGCTGTATTCTGCTGGGGACCCTCTACCCGCTGATCCTGGATGCCCTCGGTATCGGCAAGATCTCGGTTGGCCCACCCTATTTCAACAGTATCTTTATTCCACTAACGGCTCCCCTGGCGGCCCTGGTGGGGGTGGGGACGCTGGCGCGCTGGAAACAGGAGAGTGGCAGGGTAATGGCGCGTAAGCTGGCATTGCCACTGCTGCTGAGCCTGGTTGCCGGTCTGGCCATCACCATCTGGGTGTTACCATTTTTCTCCCCGGGTGCGGCGCTGGGGCTGGTGTTGGCGATCTGGGTATTTCTGACCATGCTGCTTTGGGTCAAGGAGCAGAGTGGATATGTCGGTTCTGTTACCAAGATCAGCCGGAGCGGATGGGGTATGTTTTTTGGCCATGTGGGGATTGCGGTGTTTGTGGTGGGTATTGCACTCACCTCCATCTATAGCCAGGAGAAGGACCTGCGCATAGAACAGGGACAGAGCTATAAGCTGGGCGGATATGACTTCCTGTTTAAGGGGGCAACCCGCACTGAAGGCCCAAACTATCTGGCGGATAGGGGCGAGGTGGTAGTGAGCCATGCCGGCAGGCAGGTAACCACCCTGTATCCGGAAAAACGCGATTACCGCAGTGGTATGCCGATGACCGAGGCCGGTATCGATGCCGGTCTTACCCGCGATCTGTTTGTCGCATTGGGCGAACCGCTGGGAGATGATGGGGCCTGGAGTCTGCGCATCTACCATAAACCTTTTGTACGCTGGATCTGGCTGGGTGGGCTGTTTATGGCCTTTGGCGGACTGTTGTCCGCACTGGATAAGCGCTATTTCCGGCTGGCCCGCAAGGCGCACCAGGAAGCGGAGAAGCGGGCGATTGAGGGGGCTGCATGAAGACGAGATACCTAATACCCTTCGGCATCTTTATGGCCATCATGGCCGTATTTATCCTGGGTCTTTACAAGATGAAGGAGGATCCGAATTTTACCCGTAATGTCCCTTCAGTGCTCATCGGCAAGAGGGCCCCGGAGATAGTACTTCCGGATCTGTTTGATCAATCCAAGAAGGTAACCTCATCTTCCCTGTTGGGCCAGGTGTGGATGCTCAACGTCTGGGGTACCTGGTGTGTGGAGTGCTGGCGTGAACACCCCTATCTGGTGCAACTGGCAAAAACTGAGGGGTTGAAGGTATTTGGCATAGATTGGCGTGATGATGCTAAGGCGGCACAGGAGATGCTTAATGAGAGGGGCAATCCATTCATTGCTGTGGGATTTGATCCTGAGAGCAGATCCATTGTGAATTGGGGTGTTTACGGGGCGCCGGAGACCTTTCTGATCGACAAGCAGGGGGTCATCCGCTGGAAGAGGGCCGGGGCCTTGACCCCGACGCTGTGGGAACAGGAGCTTAAACCTCTTATTCAACAGTTGGAGCAGAACTGATGCGCTACCTATGGTTTATCCTCATGCTGTTTTTGCCCCTGCACGGCTTCGCCACTATCGATACCTACAGTTTTGAGCAGAGCGAAGATGGTCAAAAAAAAGAGCAGCTTTACCATTCCCTGATTGCCGAACTGCGCTGCCTGGTATGCCAGAATCAGAATCTGGCTGACTCCAATGCGGAGCTGGCCCAGGATCTGCGCCGCCAGACCTATGAGATGGTGAAGGGTGGAGCCGGCCGCAAAGAGGTGGTCGACTATATGGTGCAGCGCTACGGGGATTTTGTCCTGTATCGCCCGCCGTTAAGGCCTGCAACCCTGCTGCTGTGGGCAGGACCATTTGTCATCTTTGCCGTTGGCGTGATCGTTCTGGTCATCTTTATTCGCCGCCGTAACAGACAACCGGTTGCGCAGATAAGCAGTGAAGAGCATGAGCGGGCCAAAAGCCTCCTCGACAGAGACGACAAATAACATGAT
This sequence comes from Sedimenticolaceae bacterium, assembly GCA_050288245.1. GTDB lineage: Bacteria > Pseudomonadota > Gammaproteobacteria > Chromatiales > Chromatiaceae > JAAGZL01. The sequence goes on along the minus strand of JBNKDM010000004.1, from coordinate 57,363 downwards.
ATCCGTCAGCCGTATGCCGGTTGGGGACCTGAACTGGAATAGATAGTATGACAATTTTCACCGTTATTGCCGCAGTCATGATTCTGGTTGCCCTGGCCCTGTTGGCTCCTGCCTTGTTGCGTAGACGGCAGCTTGCCTCATCGGATCGTGATCAACAGAATGTGATCATTGCGCGCGAACGTCTGGTGGAGATGGAGGCCGATCTGGCGGCTGAAAAGATTACCCAGGATGAGTTTGCTCTGGCTAAGATGGAGCTGGAGCAGGCGTTATTGCAGGATCTGGAGAAGGAGCAGGTCGCAGGGCAGACCTCAGTGGTTTCAGGAAAACTGACTCTGGGCGTTATTGCCGTCACGCTGCCGCTGCTTGCGATCGCTATGTATGCAATTCTGGGCGCACCGGAATTGATTGATTCCAGGCCAGAGATGCAGACGGCTCACAGCCCGGGAAATTCGCAGGGCGCCATGCCCTCGGTAGATGAGATGCTGGCCCGCCTGAAACAGCGGTTGCAGCAGAACCCAGATGATGCCAAGAGCTGGTTCATGTTAGGCCGCAGCTACATGGTGCTGAGTAATTATCCGGAAGCGGTACGCGCATATGAGGCGCTATTGAAGCTTACCGGCGAAGACCCTACTGTAATGCTGTCGCTGGCAGATGCCCTGGCCATGGTTCAGGATGGCAATATGCAGGGGCGTCCAGCCGAGTTGATTCGTAAGTCACTCAAGGCGGATCCGGAGAATCAAACCGCTCTCTGGATGGGAGGTGTCATGGAGAGTCAGCAGGGTAATTACGCTCAAGCCATTACCTACTGGAAAAAACTGGAGTCTTTGATGGCAGATCAACCTGAGGCGCTGGAAAAACTGCGCTCCATGATAGTCGTAATTGAGGGCAAGGCGGCATCGTCAGCTCCAACAAAATAACCAGAAATCAGGGAAATAAATTCATTCCATCCCAGATTTTTTCTCTTCCTGTGATCTTTGTCATAAAGCCGCCGTCAGCCAGGCCTAATCGGCAATAAATTCCTCAGAAAGTTAAAGATATTAACCAATCTGGCCGCTAGCGCTCCAGTAATCGTGTAAATAATGTTGTGTTCCATATGCAAACTCCGCCAGGGGTATGCGTGAGATGGAAAGTAACAATCACATTTTCCCCGTCCGTTAGTGATGCGTTGTGGAGAGAACATTGTTAGGACTGCTAGAGAGAATAACCGGTAGCTTGAGGCAAGCATTCGCATCTGTCATTGCCGAATCATTTTCTGGTAAGCACCCTGGGATGCTGTAATGCGGGGAAGGCTTCCAGAACTAAAAAGCCTGTTGCTGATAACTGCTGTATCTCTGGCAGTTGGCCTGATGCTGCTGTATACGAAGTTCTATGCTGACCATATTCATGGTGCTCAGTTATTCACTTTCATTGTTTTAGGCTTAACATCTTTGTTACTGGTGGCGGTGTGGATGTTGCTAGGCCGCTTGCATGAATCCAGCCGCAAGGCAGAACAGTCATGGCGCAGATTATATGATGCCGTGGACAGTCTGTCTGAGGCCTTTGCCCTGTTCGATGATGATGGCAGATTGGTGTTGCACAATAGAAAGTGGCGAGAGTTTTATCCTTGGTTGAAGGGGCATCTATCGGTCGGCACACCGCTGGCTCATCTTAGAGAGCTGAGTGTGGGGCATTTCTCTGCAGTGACTGCTGATGGAAGCGATGCGTCCAGGCAGATACCTCCCGGTCAAAGTGCCATCGAATATACCCAGAAGTTTGCCAACGGTAATTGGTATCTGGCCAGTGACAGCCTCACGGCGGAGGGTGGATTGGTCTGTGTGCGGGTTGATATCACAGAGCAAAGAAAAAGAGAACTGGAGTTGCGCAAGCTGACCCGCGCCCTGGAACAAAGCCCGGTATCTGTAGTTGTAACGGACATCTCCGGACGTATCGAGTATGTAAATCCTAAATTCGAAGAGATATCTGGCTATAGTGCAGCGGAGTCTATTGGCAGGAATCCGCGCATGCTGAAGTCAGGAAATAAGAGTTCGGAGGAGTATAGCGAGCTGTGGGATACGATTCTTGCCGGTGAGGTGTGGCGTGGGAACTTCTACAACATACGCAAGGACGGCAATGGCTATTGGGAGTCTGCATCCATATCTCCGGTGCGTGATGAGAATGGTGACACCACACACTTTATCGCAGTTAAGGAGGATATAACTCAGCACAAGCTGGTGGAAGATCAGTTACGTATGAATGCCGCGGTATTTGAAACGGCCTCGGAAGGGATTATGGTCACTGATGCGGAAAATCGCATCAAGACGGTAAATCCGGCATTTTGCCGGATCACCGGTTACTCTGAACAGGATGTGTTGGGGCAGAACCCCAGTATGCTGAGTTCCGGCCGGCATGATGCATCCTTCTACAAAATGATGTGGGATCAGCTGCAAGAGAATGGATGCTGGTCCGGTGAAGTTTGGAACAGGCGTAAGGATGGCAGTGTATTTCCGGAATGGCTCTCTATAGTGGTTATCCATGATGACTTAGGAGTGGTTAGGGAGTATGTATCGGTATTCTCCGATATTACCAAGCGTAAACGGGATGAGGAGCAGATCAGGCAGCAGGCCTATTATGATGCGCTGACCGGACTGCCCAACCGCTCGCTCCTGTTCGACCGGCTGGCACAGAGTACAATCGCTGCGCGCAGAGAGGGCTGGTTGTTGGCCCTGCTGTTTATCGATCTGGATAGATTCAAAGAGGTGAATGACACCCTGGGGCATGTGGTGGGGGATGAGCTACTGCAGGATGTGGCAAATCGTCTCAGAGAGTGCGTGCGTGAGGTGGATACTGTGTCACGTTTTGGTGGTGACGAATTTGTCCTGTTGTTGCAGGATTTGGCCGACGTCAATGATGCTGCACTGGTTGCGGATAAAGTGATTGATGTTATGTCGGAACCATTCTGTCTGGCCGGTCGCGAGGTGCATGTGGGCGCCAGTATTGGCATTACCCTATATCCTACTGATGCGGATAATGCCGAGGCCATGCTGCGTAATGCCGACATGGCCATGTATCGCGCCAAAGAGGCGGGACGTAACCGTTACCAATATTTCACTCAGTGTATGCAGGAACAGGTTAAGGCGGCAGTCGATATGGAACGTGACCTGCGCCAGGCGTTGGAGCGGCATGAGCTGGAGCTTTATTATCAGCCGATCGTGGATGCGGTCACGAATGAACTGATAAGTGTCGAGGCCTTGTTACGCTGGAACCATCCGTCTCTTGGCGCAGTGCCACCAGATAGGTTCATCCCTTTGGCGGAGGAGAGTGGTCTGATCGGCGTTATCGGTGACTGGGTATTGAAGACGGCGTGTGCCCAGGCACGAAGGTGGAGGAGTTCCGGGCTGAAGATTGGGATGTCGGTCAACCTCTCCTGTGGCCAGCGCAGTCTGGGACTAACCTCATGGAGCCTGGCCTCCATACTGCAAGATACCGGACTACCAGGCGAGGCCCTAACCCTGGAGATAACAGAGGGGGTGTTGGTAGAGGATAGTGCCGAGGTGGTAGATTGGTTGCTGGGGTTTAAACGACTCGGTGTCTCCCTGTCGGTTGACGACTTCGGTACCGGATACTCCTCTCTCAGTTACCTCAAAAAATTTCCGGTTGATGTATTGAAGATCGATCGTGCCTTTGTCAGTGATATGGTTAACAGTAGGCAGGATGCATCTCTGGTAAAGGCGATATTGGCCGTGGGTAAAAGTCTGGGTCTTAAGCTGGTGGCTGAGGGCGTTGAGACTGAGCAGCAGAGGGAGCTGCTGAGCGCATATGGCTGCAGCTATCTGCAAGGTTATCTGTTTGGAGGGCCGATGCCGGTGGATATTTTTGATAACTGGGTTCAGGAACGAGCCATGATGGACGTCAGCTCCTGAACCGGTCGTCAGATCAATAAATCGGGCATGATCACCTGGTTATCCATGGCGGCACGTTGGGCGCTTAGCAACAGATCAATGCCATGTTTGGCCAGATCCAGCATTGCCTGTAACTCATGCATGTGGAAGGCATGTCCCTCCGCTGTCCCCTGTACCTCAATAAATGCCCCGGCGTCATTCATCACCACATTCATATCCGTCTCCGCATTGGAGTCCTCCGCGTAGTCCAGATCCAGGACCGGTACCCCGCGGTAGATACCGACTGAAACGGATGCGACCATGCCAATAATGGGATCAGTGGTTATCTTGCCTGATTTTTTCAGCGCAGAGATTGCATCGCACAGAGCCACAAATGCCCCGGTTATAGATGCGGTTCTGGTGCCGCCATCTGCCTGTATGACATCACAGTCCAGGGTGATGGTGCGTTCTCCAAGTGCGGTCAGATCAACTGCCGCACGCATGGAGCGGCCGATCAGACGTTGGATCTCCAGGGTACGTCCTCCCTGTTTGCCGCGACTCGCCTCGCGCCCCATCCTTTCACCGGTCGAGCGCGGCAACATGCCATACTCGGCAGTTATCCAGCCCTGGCCTTTGCCTTTAAGAAATGGGGGCACGCGATCCTCTACCGAGGCGGTACACAGTACCTTGGTGTTGCCAAATTCCACCAGTACCGACCCTTCTGCATGCATGGTGTAATTTCTGGTTAATAGCACCTGGCGAAGCTGGTCTGGATTACGGCCGCTTGGTCTCATTCTTACTCCTGAGTTTTATTGGTTTCAAATAGTTCGATTGCAGATTTAAGATCGTCTATCGCCTGCGAGAGATTGTTCTCCGGCGGTACCTCAGAATGTTTTTCCCTGGGAGTTACGGCCTCTGCGTCGTTGGTGGCCATGCGCCAGCGCATGCCTATGGCGGATACATTATCACTCTCCGGAGTAGCATCTTCGACTGCATTCCGTACCATGGTTTTTACCATCTTGGGGAGTGGTGCATTACTGCAGAGTAACTTTGCCATATCCTGTTCCCTGGCGTGGGCCCACAGGCCATCGCTGCAGAGCAGAATAACATCACCATCCTTCAGTCTTATCGATTTACTCACTGTGATCTCCGGGGCCGATATATTCCCTCCCAGGCAGCGAGTAACATAGTTGCGTTGTGGATGCGTTTCCAGTTCGTCGGAAGAGATCAGTCCGTGATCTTCCAGATGCTGCACATAGGAGTGATCGACTGTTCTTTCCATAGTTATACCATTGCGGAATAGGTAAAAGCGGCTGTCCCCTGCGTGAGCCCAGCGTACGATTCCATCCTGAATCAGTGCGACCACTGCCGTGGTGCGTGGCTTTATCGCCGGGTTATGATCAAGACCGAATGCGGTTATATTTTCATGGGCCTTCTGCAACAGGCGATGCAGAAACTCCTTGGGGCTGTGTATTGGTTTTGGTGAGCGGTAAAAGAATGATTTGCTGGTGTCAGTAAGTATTTGCGCAGCGACATCGCCCTTGGGATGTCCGCCCATGCCGTCAGCCAGCGCAAGTAGAATACTTCCCTCCGACTCGATAAATATATATCTGTCCTGATTAACCTTGCGGTCACCCTGCATAGTCGCCTTGGCGATCTCAAATTTGCTCATGAGTGGCTATCCTTACTGCGCAGTAGTTGTTCCAGGGAAGATTCCCTGTCAGATTGGCGCTGATATCCGGTTTCACTGATCATCGCCTGGAGCATATCACCTGCATTTTGTGGTCTTAGTAGGGGGTCAACCTCCATCGCCCAGTCGATAATCTCAAGCAGATATGCCGGATAGCGCTTTTTAAAGGCAATTGCGGCTGGACGCATATTGTCCTTGGCATGACGTTCCACGGCGGATTGGGGCGATTTGCCATCAATACAGGCGCGCATGGTGGCTCCGATCGAATAGACATCACTCCATGGTCCCACATAACCGGCAGCATAGTACTGTTCGACCGGAGAGAATCCGGCAGTAACTACCTGAGAGCTCTGGCGCCTGCGGGAGGTCGCTATGCGATGGGCCGCGCCAAAATCAAGTAGTAGTGGGTCGCCACCTGGACGCAGGTGGATATTGTAGGGTTTTATATCCAGATGCAGTTGCCCCTTCGAATGGATGAGGCTGAGGGCGTCAAGAATGGGCGGGAATACCGTCTTCAAAAAGGTAGTACTCAGGTTCCCCTTGCGGCGCTTGATGTAATGTCCCAGGTTTTTCCCATGCTCATAATCCATCACCATATAGGCGGTGTCGTAGCAGAGAAAGAAATTACGCACGTTGACGATGTTGGGGTGCTTGAGTGAAGCCAGGGTTTTTGCCTCCTGGTAAAACAGCTTGCGCCCGTTGTTCAAGGCGTTCATCTGATCTTCACTGGCGACGCAGACACGCAAATCCCCGCTGTTGCGGACGGCGAGTTTTTTCGGTAGATACTCTTTGATTACCACCTGATCCTGAGTATCCTCATCCTCGGCCAGATAGATGAGGCTGAAGCCGCCGCTGCCGATTAACTTAATAATCGTGTAGCAGTCGATGACTGTTCCCGGCGGGAGGGCTTCTCTCATTTTTTCCATATATCTTCTATTCTGGTGCAAGCTTGGTTCAAGCCAGCTATCATACACTGATTCGCGGACTAATTGAGTGCCTGTTGGATTTTAACCGCCAAGAGCAAAACGTTAAGGAATACAAATGATTAGTAGCATGACAGCTTACGCTAGGCAAGAGTCTAGGGATGATCTTGGGGGATTGGTTTGGGAGCTGCGCTCTGTGAATCATCGTTATCTCGAGGTTACGGTACGCCTACCTGAGGAGTTTAGGGCAATTGAGCCAAGTGTGCGCGATCTGGTGGCAACCAAGCTGGGGCGCGGCAAGGTGGAGTGTGGCCTCAGGTTTGAGGCAGGTACCGATACCACCGCTGGAATCAAGGTGAACGAGCGTCTGGTAATGCAGGTTATCGATGCCGCTATGGAGATAGGGGTTCTGCAGCACCAGGCTGTGCCCCCGAACACCATAGATATCATGCGCTGGCCAGGGGTGCTGGAGGTGGAAAAGCAGGATTTCTCTCCCTTGCAGCAACGCGCTCAGGAGTTGCTGGTGCAGGCCCTGGATAGCCTTATTGATAACCGGCAGCGTGAAGGCTCCAGACTGGCTGAATTGATTCAAAAGCGTTGCGACTCTTTGCAGGAACAGGTCAATATGATCAGGACTCGCATGCCGGCGATCTTGGATGGGGTACGCGAGCGTCTACGCACTCGGGTCAGCGAGTTGGCAGGAGAAAACCTGGATCCAGGCAGATTGGAACAGGAGATGGCCATACTGTGTCAGCGTCTGGATGTCGATGAGGAGATGGACCGACTGGATGCGCATCTTAAAGAGGTGGCGCAGGTGCTGCAACGTAAGGAACCGGTAGGACGCAGACTGGATTTCCTGATGCAGGAGTTGAACCGGGAGGCCAACACACTCAGCTCCAAGTCCAATGATGCAGATACCACCAAGATCGCGGTAGAGATGAAGGTGTTGATTGAGCAGATGCGTGAGCAGGTGCAGAACATCGAGTAGAAGCATGTATAGGGGCTGTCTCCTGGATGTTTCATACATGCTTTGGGTAGAATAACAGGCTCCGGATTGAATAAAGGTTAAACATGACACTAGGCACCCTGTTTATGGTTTCGGCTCCGTCCGGGGCCGGGAAAACCAGTCTGTTAAAGGCGCTGCTGGAGCAGGATGAAATGCTGCATGTCTCCGCCTCCTTTACCACGCGCCCACGGCGTTCAGAAGAGGTGGATGGCAGGGACTATCATTTTGTCGATCATAAGGATTTTCTGCAGAAGGTGGAGGATGGCTCCTTCCTGGAACATGCCAAGGTATTCGATAACTACTATGGTACTGACCGCAAAGAGGTATTTGATCAGCTGGAGCAGGGCTACGACGTCATCCTTGAGATAGATTGGCAGGGGGCGCGCCAGATACGCTCAAGCGTGTCTGAGACAATATCCATATTTATCCTGCCTCCGTCGGAGGAGGTATTGCATCAGCGGCTGATGGCTAGAGGGCAGGATCACGATGAGGTCATCGAACGCAGGATGCGCGACGCCAAGGCCCAGATCTCTCACTATTCGGAATTTGATTATCTGGTGGTCAATGATGATTTTCCTCGGGCCCTGGAAGAGTTAAGGTCGATCGTGCAGGCAAATCGCCTGCGTCAGGAGAGAATGGCGGAAAAACTGCAGGATAAGCTTGCCGGCATGCTCGGTTAGGGTTCGTTAACCGGCCATGGTACTGGTTACCGATGAAAAAATGATATAGTATACAGCGCCTTGCTGCGGTCATACCCGCATAGAGCGTCTTGAGTATAACCTTCCCCGTCCGATTCTGATTGGATTTGGGGGCCACGGAGTAAATAGAATGGCACGAGTAACAGTTGAAGACTGTCTGGAATATGTAGATAACAGATTTGATCTGGTGGTGCTGGCAACCAAACGCGCCAGACAGCTGGTTAATGGTGTAGATCCGCTACTGCCGTGGGAAAACGACAAACCTACGGTAATGGCCTTGCGCGAAATAGCTGAAGGGTTGATCAATTCAGATAATATCAACCCCAAAAGTGAAGAGATAACCGCCGCAGAGGCAGCCGAAGAGGCATTCCAGGCAGCAGGTGAAGAGATCTCGGCAGTAGATAAACCAGAGGCAGAGGGAGAATAGATCTGCTGACGGCCCTGAACCAAACGCCTGATGTTTGCAGGCAGGCAAAAAAGGTGCATGATTTGATCTGCACCTTTTTTTTGTCTCTGTTTTTTGTATATGCAGAATGAATTGTGAGAAACCACAGCAGAAATAAATAGTTAACTCCGGGCCTTTGCGTATGGTTAACGGCCGGCAGATTGACTAATATGGCGGTTACGTCAGCCCCTGTAGGAACCGACTATAGCCGCAGATGGTCAGTTGCTTAAAGGGAGCATGCTTAACTCAAGGCCCACCATAGCCAAATAATAGAGCGGGCAGAACGCCCTTTATTACAGCAGTTATTATGGAACAATAGGAATATATGTCGCAGTTAAAGGTAAAAAAGGCATCGAAAAGTGAGGTCTGGACCAAAGAGGTGGATTCCAGGATTGCCGATCTGTGCCAGTACCTTGAGTCCTATCTTGAGCCGGAGCAGATCCAGGAGGTATATCGCGCCTGTCAGTACGGAGCCAAGTCCCATCTTGGGCAGATGCGCAAGTCAGGCGAGCCCTATATCTGCCATCCCATAGCTGTGGCGCGGATACTGGCTGAGATGCAGCTGGACCATAAATGTATTGTTGGGGCCATACTGCATGATGTCATAGAGGATACCCCGGCAACCAAGAAAAAGGTTACTGCTGAGTTTGGTGAAGAGATTGCCGAACTGGTCGATGGAGTAAGCAAGCTTACCAAGATCGATACCAGATCTTACGCCGAGGCTCAGGCCGATAATATCCGCAAGATGTTGCTGGCGATGACCAAGGACATCCGGGTTATACTGATCAAGCTGGCTGACCGTTTGCACAATATGCGCACCCTCGACGTGATGAGTACCAAAAAGAGGTGGCGTATCTCCAGCGAGACCCTGGACATATATGCGCCTATCGCAAACCGCCTTGGGTTAAACCATATACGCCTGGAACTTGAAGAGCTATGTTTTGAGGCCGCCTGGCCTATGCGCTATCGGGTGTTGCGAAAGTCGGTAATGACCATGCGGGGCAACCGTAAGGAGCTGATGACCCACATAGAGAATGCCCTGCAGCAGTGTCTGGAACAAGAGGGCATTCAAGCCAAGGTTCAGGGTAGAGAGAAGCATCTCTATAGTATCTATAGGAAGATGCGTGATAAGAAGCTGTCCTTCAACGAAGTGGTGGATATATTTGGTTTTCGCATCATAGTTGATTCGGTGGATACCTGCTATCGCACCCTTGGTATGGTGCACAATCTATATAAACCGGTACCGGGGCGCTTCAAGGACTATATTGCCATACCCAAGGCCAACGGTTACCAATCTCTGCACACTTCACTGATTGGATCGCACGGTGTTCTGGTTGAGATTCAGATTCGTACCGAAGAGATGCACGAGATATCGGAATCAGGTATAGCTGCTCACTGGCTTTACAAGATGGAAGATGCAGATGCCAAACCATCGCATACCCAGGTCTACGCTTCAGACTGGTTGAAGAACCTGCTGGATCTCCAACGGGAGGCCGGGAACTCGATGGAATTTCTGGAACACGTAAAGGTCGATCTGTTCCCGGACGAGGTGCATGTGTTTACCCCCAAAGGTGGGATCAAGGTGTTGGCTAAGGGCGCTACCGTGATTGATTTTGCTTACGCTGTGCACTCGGATGTGGGTAATCAATGTGTTGCCGCCCGGGTAGACCGGCAACTGGTTCCGTTACGCACTAAACTGATTAGCGGTCAGACCATTGAGGTGATCACCGCAGAGGGTGCTCGACCCAACCCATCCTGGCTCGATTTCGTGGTAACCGGCAAGGCCAGATCCAGTATTCGCAGCTATCTGAAAAATCTAAAGCGCCAGGATGCGATAGAGCTTGGGCGTAAGATGCTGGAGCGGGGTCTTGAGGCCTACGGTATGACCATAGAAGAGGCGGAAGCCGACGGCATAAAGAGCCTGCTTAAGGATTTCAAACTCAAGAGCATGAATGGTCTGTTGGAGAAGATCGGTCTGGGTGATCGTATGGCGCTGCTGGTGGCGAGAAGGATTGCCGGTGATCGTACTATGCTGCAGGATGAGGAGCCGCGACCAAAACAGGCAGCTCAGCCCCTGGTGATAAGCGGCACCGAGGGTATGGTAGTCAGCTTTGGTAAGTGCTGCCGCGCCATCCCCTGGGACGACATTGTTGCAGTGTTCAGTCCCGGTAAAGGCATAGTGGTTCATCGTCAGGGCTGCCCGAATCTGGGTGAGTTCCGCAAGCAGGGTGAGAACTGGATGGATGTGCGCTGGATGGATGAGATCGAGGGTGAGTTCACCACTGAGGTCGGGGTAGAGGTGGGAAGTAAGCGTGGGGTTCTGGCAACGGTTGCCGCAGTCTTCGCCGAGATGGAATCAAATATTGAGAATGTGACTATTGAAGAGAGAGACGGACTCTCCTCGACCCTGGAATTCACCGTAAGCGTGCGTAACAGAAAACATCTGGCGCGCATAATAAAACGGTTGCGCGCACTACCTGAGGTTATGCGCATAACCCGTATGATGGGGTGATCCGATATACCCTCTATCCAGGTTGCCATACACCGTCCGCATCATTCAGACATGAAAAACCAGCAAGTAGTGGAGAGTCACTCATGAGTCGAGAGATCATCAGCACCCCCAACGCACCTCAGGCGATCGGCACCTATTCCCAGGCGGTAAAGAGCGGCAACCGGGTATATCTTTCCGGGCAGATTCCGTTGGTTCCGGATACCATGCAGATGGTGACAGGTGATAGCGAGGCGCAGATTCGCCGGGTATTTGATAATCTGCAGGCGGTCGCTCAAGCCTCGGGTGGTGGTCTGCAGGATCTGGTTAAGCTGAATGTATATCTTACCGACCTGGCTGATTTCCCACTGGTTAATCAGGTTATGGCAGACTATTTTTCCGAACCCTACCCGGCCCGTGCCGCTGTGGGTGTGGCGGCGCTACCCAAGGATGCAGCGGTTGAGATGGACGGGGTTATGGAGCTTTAATCGCTCTATTCTGATGACCCACTATCTCCCATAACCGTGACCGCTATCTTGCGGGTATGAGTCCTGGTACGGTGCTCCCAAAGATAGATCCCCTGCCAGCTCCCGAGAAAACTTTTTCCATCCATGACTGGTATGGTCAGGTCCATCTTGCTCAGAACGGAACGGATATGGGCCGGCATATCATCCGGTCCCTCCGTGGTATGATCAAATATGGGGTCGCCATCCGGCACTAGGCGTTCCATAAATTTTTCCAGATCATTTCGTACTGAATGATCGGCATTTTCGCACAGAACCAGAGAGGCGCTGGTGTGAAGAATAAGCAGGTGGCATAAGCCTGCGTCTATCCCGGATTTGGCGATAATCTGCGCAACTGCCTGAGTGATATCGTAGGTACCGCGGCCACAGGTCTGGGTTTGAAAAATCTCTTGATGAATCATGTTTCCCCCACTATTGCTTGTTAGGTATTAACATCACCGATCTTTTCACGCACTGAATCCAGCTTTCCCTGTAGACGGTTGTTTTTACCCTTGCGGATATCAAGTTTCAGGGACGAGTAGACCCGATCGCACCCAGCCTGTTCCAATACATTATAGGCGGCCTGTACCAAGCCCAGGGCATGCAATAGATCATCCGTTTCTATAATGGTGCCCATAGGTGTGAGCTGATAGCTGGCGCCGCTATCCCGGATCAGTTTGATCACCTGGCTTACGTAGGGGCTTACGCTCTCACCCTTGTCGGTTGGAAACATGGCAAACTCTAGTAGTACAGACATATTGGCACCCCCGCAGGATTAAACATCTGAAATGATTATTGCAGGTTTGGGCTAAGTCATAAACAGACCCAGACCGTGGGCCATCGCGCTGGCGGTATTTACCAATTCCCGGTTGGCATGATCCATGGAAATGTCGCTGATAAACGCCTTCTCGATCTTGAGCGCATTCGCAGATTCGTATGCCCCTGTTGCGGGCCGGATCAAACAGGGGTTGTAATTCGTCAGCATGTTGATCAGAGACACAAAGCAGCCAAAAGAGTGGTTTTGGCTACACAAGTTACTGTTAAAATTGTCTGAGTCATTCGCGGTTAGACCGCAGGATCCAGTTCGTAGGATGCTGCGAGATCATAGGTCGCATCAATCCATTGTGATCTCATAACCCCTGGATCCTGCGGCCAGATTGCCGCTTAATATGTGGAGGCAACCGCCAGCTCTCCTTCATAGGAGTCATCCGGCCACTTCTCGCCGTTGCTACTTGGTTCAGCGTCTGCCCGGTAGTAGCGTTCCGGCCCCATGGTCTTGAGCAGCGCCAGGGTCAGCAGCTCCTCGTTGACGTCACCATCGGCTGAGAATAGGTGCTGGACCCGGCCTGGTGCGCCGCTGGCGTGTTGAATTGCCGGGGTCAGCACTTCGCCCATGGAAGCCACCATGCAGCCGTTAGGTGCGATATTGAACACGATGTCGGTGCCGTGGCGCAGTTCGGCCATAACCTCGCCCACGTAAGGGCTGATCTCGCCGAGCGGACGCAGAGTTGGCAGGATCTTACGGGCCTTGTGTGTGGTGCTGACCGCTGACAGTGGCAACGGCACACCGGCTGCACGGTAGAGCGGACGCGCTACCAGAGTGCGCATGGAAAACTGTAGCATACGCGTAGCACGGATCTGGGCGTGAATCCGGTTGATCTGTGCCGTGTCGCAATCCACTGTAGCACGCAGGCGTTTCAGTTTGTCGTTTTGTGTCTCTATCTCCTCTTCGCACAGCCAATCCATATAGCTCCATGTAGGCGAAAAGGTGAGGTTGAAGCGGCGAAATCCGAGATTAGCCAGGAGTAACCGGAAGACATCCTCGCACTGGACTACGCGCATGTAGGCCTCTCCGGTCATCGCCACGTTCAGGGTGCCCTGGTACGGCGGGCGATGGTGAATCCAGGTGTTGGCGAAACGACGCAGCGGTTTGGCGATATCGCGTCCATGCAGACGGTAGGCAAAATATTTAACCGCCGGACCGAGGTAACGCACCTTGCCTACCGTTCGGAGCAGTGTCTGCATTACTCTTCCCGGACCCTTGAAATCCTCCAGGGTCGCGAACAGTTCATGTTTCAATACCCGATAGTCGGCAAGAAAGCGTTGGTACTCTTCAAAGTCGCGGCAGGCGCTGCCTCCGTTGAACAGTAGGCTGTGCAGTACCCCCTCTAAAATCAGTCCCTGGTGGGCGCGTGCCAGCACCCATTCCTCTATGCCTATGTCGTAGCCCTCTGTCTCCTGGGCGACCAGGAATTTGAGTACACCCTGTCCAGGGAGGGCATTGCAGGATGTATCATTGGTGTGTTTGCCGTAATAGAGCAACTGATGCACGTGCGTATACTGCCCCTGGCGACAAGGACCGGTGCCTTTGTTATCGAAATAGAGTAGACGTTTTTTATCCACGAATTGCGGATCGCCTGAATTGCGGCGGCGATGAAACTCCTCCACTGCACGCTCCAGATCGGCATAAACACCTGCCAGCGGAGCACAGATAGAGTCCCCGGTCGAACGGCGTCCCTGTTTTATCAGCTTTTCAAGATTGTGGTCTTCACGGTAAGTCTCAAGACAGGTGTACCCAGCACCGCGCAACACGGCGGTGAGCATGCGATTGTCTGACATAGTCGGAAAGCAGATTACGTCAGTGTTGCGATTGATCGGCCCGGACCGGCTGATCTCATCCAGGGTACGTATATCGAACGGTTCGCCTCCATCGATCCGCAGCCGTTCGTGCAGTCCAAGTTCAAGTTGTTTTACGTAGGTGTTTACCCGGTTTTCCAGATGCGCAAGCTCCTTAATTATTGCATCTGACTGGATAAGTAGGAACGGCCGATGTTTCATGATCTCTGCGATAAGAGGTTGTATAGTGCTGTCCGGGCCGCAACTGAAGGTTGAGATCTGTATCACCGGCAGCAGGTCCGGTCCCGATTCTATGCGACGGAACAGCTCGCGCAAACGCGGATGCTGCACGCGCTGATGTAAGGTGCGACGTGACACCGCATCAAGAATAGTCACGATGCTATGCGGATTGCGCCAATATATGTGGCTGTACTCTGCATTCAGATCGAGATCCAGCAGATATGATGGCAGTGCCACCATGCGTTTATCCCGCAATAGCCGACGTACATGACTGTCGTAGATACCTGGATTAAGGATGTACTCCCGCCCCACAACCAGAGCTACCGGGATATCTTTTCCCAGTGCCTGTTCCATCAGATCTGCGGCAAGATCAGCAGTCTGAGTGCGCAGCTCCAGATGGTCATCGATCGCTCCGGAGATGGCTTTCAGGAGCGTATCCCGGTCGGGGTGGATGCCGTAGTGGCGGAACAGCGGCTCCAGACTTCCTTGCAGCTGGGTGCGGATGGTTTCGGCGTCGAGCTGGCTGAGATCGATATTAAATAGATGTATCCTTGCCTCGGCCTGATTCAGGCGCGCCAGATTCATTGCCACCGCAACGCCACCCTGGTTCAGGGTGCAGGTGCGTCCAAGACTCTTGCCATCGGTAGGTAGAGATTCGATCTGTGGTGCCAGGATCATACCGTGCGGCTGCGCGGCCAGGCGACGAAACTGGCCCACTGCGCCCATGTGCGGTGCACAAGAGTCCACGTTAAACAGTGGCTGCGCTGTGGTGAGATCACTTTCACGCACGTTATCCACATGTACCGGCAGGCCGAGGCGTTCGAACAGCCGCGCGAACAGATAGGACCATTCCGATACAGCGAAACTGCGCGGTATTACCAGTCGGTCAGGTACATCGCAATGCGGTTGATGTTTGTCGATAAAGTCCCAGATCTCCTTGTAGGTGTCAGGTACTGCCTCTGTGGTTTCGCTCTTATCTCTCTTTTTTGCAATCAACTCATTGATGGCGCTGCATCCGCCCAGGGTGAATGATATGGGTTTAGCTCCATCTCCACTCTGCTGATGACAGGTGAGTTTGGTGCGGTTGCATACGGCGGCATCATCACCGCAGGCAGTACCATGGCACTGGATGATGCGCTTATCGAAACGGGCTTCCAGAAACCTGGCGGTATCGATTTCTGCTGCTGCAGCTGGCGCATTCTGTTCCAGGGTACGGACCAGTCCGAAGCAGGCGCGGTGGCCGGGGTTCGGCGGTACCAGGGCATAGCTCGGTGCGTCTACAAAGGTTTGCAGCCGGTGTGTCACTGCCAGCGGGAGCGGCTCGGAAAGCATGGTCTGTCCATGTAACAACACCACGGCATTACGCGGCAGTTCCACCTGCGACCATAAAGTGCGCGCCATGTTCTCGACCACTGCCCAGTTGGCGGATGCCAGAATTTCGCTTCGTGGAACCCCTTGTGCCTGAAGTTTACTTGCGTTCTCCATCAAGAATACGGCACAGGTGGCGTTGATCGCATGCCCCTTAGGCGCTTTGTAGGCATCGGCGCAGGCAGTGGCCACGCTTGACATGCCGAACATTGACGCCATCGTATCCATTAGGCTGCCGGTGCCAGCAGAGCATTTTAGGTTCATGGCGTTGTTGAATAGTTCTGCTTCGCGTAGAGCGATGGTGGATATCTTGGTGTCCTCACCGCCGATATCGACCAATATACAAAACTCTTCGTTTACATCCTCCACGCCATGCGTCTGCAAATACTCAACATGTTTACGTGCGAGTGCGATTGAGCCGCGTGCATGGGCATAGTTTTCCACTAAAACCGAGACGCGTCCGGCGAGTTCTGGATAGATACGCTCCAGCGCCTGCTGCACCTGATAACGTGCAGAACCGGTGATGCCGATAGCGCGCACTGTCAGGGATTTAATGCCAGCTGAGTGCAGATCGCCAAAAAGCTTCTTAATGGTCTCTATGGTATCTCCGGCATTACTGTAGGCACGCACGGCCAGTACCTCGTTGGTATCGGCATCGGTTAGTACAACCTTGGCCATGGTTGAACCGACATCCAGGCCTAAATCCACGCTGCGTCCGGCAATCGTGTGAAGTTCATTGTCTCTGATATTGTCTTCGAGACGCAGATAAAGGTGTTCTGCCTGGTAACGCCTCTTGAGTTCTGCAAACGCAGGATAGGTCTGGGCATCATCTCTGCGCATCAGGCGCAGGTCCGGCTGCACAATGCCGTCGTCTCCCAGGCGTGCGATTAATCCGTGCAACGCCTTCAACACCATAGTGTTATCCGGGTCGTATACCACCTCCTTAACCCCGAGCGTATTCAAGTAATCCTCTGCGCATTCGCGCGCAAAACGCCAGTGGAACACCCGGCCGGCAAGGCAGACCTGGTCAAATCCCGGTGTTAGCTTGCGGCAAGCCTTAAGTACTTCCGATTTGAGGGTGGTGGCGAGTGCTATCTCTAGCGGTATCCCCTGGTTTTTATCGGAGATGGTGGCGGATGAACTGAATACACCACAACGGTCGGCACGCTCACTTATGTTTTCGCGGGCCGCGCGCCCGGCATCGCCGGCATAGGTATCCAAGATTCGGTCAACCTCTGCACGATCCAAACCCAGCTTCTGCAATACGCGGTCGAGATTGACGCCAGAGCCGGCGCCGCAGCGAGGATTGACCACCAGCAGATCATCCTTAAGGCCACCGGAGCGATCTACGCCTACCACTAGATAACCAGAGGCGGACAGCTCAATGATAGCAAGCGACTCTACCTCCTCATTTCCGTTCTGCAGCAGAAGGTCGTGCGCTGCGAGCCACGATGCGGCGCTGGACATAAACACCTTGCCGCAACCAAGCGCTTCGCGCACCAGCTGGCCCAGCTTGCCGCTGATGTAGATTGGCGCAGCGGAACTCCTGCCGAAACGTTCGTGCACCTTCTGACGCGAGAGTAGTTCCGGTAGATCAGTGTTACTCGGAAAGATTGTATCGGCGACGATGGTGCCGCTGCGATCGAAGGTGATAAAACGGATATGGCCGACGCCGGCATCGATAAACAGGCTCAGGCCTGTCTGCACGCTGTGACTATGCCCTGTATCCTGTCGATTGGTCAGGTATTCTCTGGTGACGCCTTTGATATCCAATGCATCTCGGGTATATAGGTTAGATTTGTTCATTATTACTCCCTGTTTGGCGGATCCCTGCTATTGCTGGAGCCGCGTTGTTTGTTACCTGGACCGAGATATAGCTGCCATACGGCATAATATGCAACTATTAAGACAATAGTCGATATATATTGTCCAATAGGTAGCGTAATATGCTACTAAATTGGCATGTTCAAATTTTATGGAGTGGGAGATCACTAGGGATAATGGCTAGGTCAGAGGCTAAGGTTATTGGTTGAATTAAACTCTACTTATTTAAGATTTTATCAAATTGACTAAACATACCCGCCTTCCATGGACGCATAGCCAATACCACGGTGGTCCCATTCCGTCGATCAAACGGCAGACCGGCATCATAACTTGAGAGTTCGTTAAACTCCTTTGCCAGGTGCTCCATCTTTCTATGGAACACAGAGATGGAGCTTTGTGCGAGCATCCCGTTAATGACGATCAGATTCTCCTGCTTTTTATCGAAATTGGAATTGAAGAAATCGGACTGCAGTTTTTGCAGAAAGAACTGTTGAATAGGGCCGTTCTCTCGCCACTGGAAATTTGGCGCCAACAGAAGTTTTATGCGATTTTTTGGTAATAGCTCAATCATCTTAAGGCGATCAAGATGCGCCAAATGCTGTATGCACTGGATATCTGTCATGCCGGAATGATCGACAATCTGCTCAAAGGTCCAGCGGTTCAGCACATATATGGTAATGAGTAACAGTTCTAAATCACTAACAATCTCCTTCTCCTGCTCCAACGTCAGACCCGAGAGCGGTGCGGCTGCACTATCCTTCATCATCTGCAGCAGGTCGGTGAATTTGATATCGATCATCTGGCATATCTTGTCGATGCGCTGCAGGGTAAAGTTATTTTGCGAGAATGCCCGTTTTACACTGGCTTCAGAGATCTGCAGATGTTTTGCTGTATCCGCATAGGTCTTTCCGTGCGCCTTGAGTGCCTTCTTAAGTGCGTTGATTAACAATGCTGTCTGGGCCATGCTATTAGCTCCTCATTGGTGTTAAATAATGATACCAATAGGTGGAAATAATACAACGATGTCTAATATTATTGTACGAATGGGGTCGTCGTCTTAACCTGCCCACGTCATAAATAAAAACCTAAGGGCTCAATGCATGGATAAGCTATTCAAACTAACCGGTTTCATACCATTTATTCTCATCATATTTTTGAACGCATTCGTCGATCTGGGGCACAAGATAGTTATCCAGAATACTGTGTTTAAGATCTACGAAGGCCAGACCCAGATCGTATTGACCGCCATCGTCAATGCGCTGATTCTGCTGCCATTCCTACTGCTGTTCAGTCCGGCAGGATATCTCTCCGACCGCTATTACAAGCCCCGTATCATCCGGATCAGTGCAGCGGCTGCGGTGGTGCTGACCCTGATGATCACTCTTAGTTACTACCTAGGCTGGTTTCAGCTTGCCTTCGGGATGACCTTCCTGATAGCCGTACAGAGTGCCATCTATTCGCCGGCTAAGTACGGTTTCATCAAGGAGCTTTCCGGCAAGGAGCAGCTGGCCACTGCCAATGCGGTGGTCCAGGCGGTCACCATCGTAGCCATCCTGATCGGAATCTTTGCGTTTTCCATCCTGTTCGAGTCTATGCTGAGCGGGCATGTGTATAGTGACGAGTCGCAGATATTACGGCAAATTGCGCCAATCGGCTGGTTGCTGGTGATCAGCTCTCTGCTTGAGTATTGGCTTGCCCTGAGACTGCCGCAGGGCAGGGTGGAGTCCGAGAAACTGAAGTTCGACTGGCCAAGCTATCGCAAGGGCGTCTATCTGCGGGAGAATCTGGGACGCATCTTCTCACACCGCACCATCTGGCTCTCCATCGTAGGTCTCTCTGTCTTCTGGGGGATATCCCAGGTGGTGCTGGCAGCATTTCCAGCGCATGCCAAGGCCGCTCTGGGCGAGGACAACACGGTGGTCATTCAGGGACTGCTGGCATGTTCCGGTATCGGTATCATCCTGGGTTCTCTGATTGCCGGAGGCGCCTCCAGACGCCACATAGAGACCGGTCTGATCCCTTTGGGTGCACTCGGTGTAGTCGTATCTCTGTTTCTGTTGCCGCAACTGGATTCGATCGGGGTACTGGTTCTCGACTTCCTGCTGCTGGGTACGGCCGGCGGGATGTTCATAGTACCACTCAACGCCCTGATCCAGTTTCACGCTGAGGATCACGAACTCGGTACGGTGCTTGCCGGCAACAACTGGGTCCAGAATGTGGTGATGTTGGTTTTCCTCGGGCTGACCGTGCTCTTCGCCGTTACCGGCAGTACCAGTGTAGCCCTGTTTCACCTGCTTACGTTGACCGCCTTGGGCGGCGCCATCTATACCGTATGGCAGCTACCCCAGTCCCTGGTGCGCTATCTGATTTCACGCATTTTCGCTGGTGGCTACCGCATAGATGTGCTCGGTTTTGACAACCTGCCCTCCCAGGGTGGTGTTCTGATGCTGGGTAACCACATCAGTTGGCTCGACTGGGCGATGGTGCAGATCGCATGTCCGCGCCCGGTGCGCTTTGTTATGCACCGGGCCATCTATCAGCGCTGGTATCTGAAATGGTTTCTCGATTTCTTCGGCGTCATTCCAATCGCCAGCGGCCAGAGCAAGGAGGCGCTGGAAAAGATCAATGAACTGCTGAAGGCGGGCGAGGTGGTCTGTCTCTTCCCTGAGGGCTCAATCAGCCGGAACGGTCAGCTGGGTGAGTTCCGGCGTGGTTATGAACGGGCGGTGGATGGCGTCAATGGAGTCATACTGCCTTTCTATCTGCGCGGGCTCTGGGGCAGCCGTTTTTCCCGCTCCAGCGAGAAACTGCAACGTATTCGCAACACCCATCTGCGGAGCGAGGTGATCGTTGCATTCGGCGCCACCCTCCCTATTGATACGCCTGCACACGAGCTGAAGCAGAAGGTGTTCGACCTCTCCATCGATACCTGGGAGCAGCATACATGTCATCTCGACCCCATCCCGCTGGCATGGTTGCGCAGCGCCAAACGGGTCGGCGGCGATCTCTCCCTGGCGGATGCCCAGGGCGGCTCCTTGTCCGGTTACAGGGTTGCCGCCGCAGTGCTGGCCTTCTCCCGTCTGATAGGTAAACGCAGTCCTGAGAACAACATCGGCCTGCTTCTGCCCACCAGCAGTGCAGGCATTATCGCCAACATGGCCTGCCTGCTGCTGGGTAAGAGTGTGGTAAATCTTAACTACACTGCCAGCCTGCAGGCGCTGCAATCTGCGGTAAAGAGGGCGGAGATTCGCAATATCTACACCTCACGTCGCTTTATCGGCAAACTGGAACAGAGGGGGGTTGACCTGGAAACCCTGCTGAGTGGGACGCAGGTGACCTATTTGGAGGATATGAAATCTGAGATAGGCAAGGCGCAACAGCTTCTGTTTTTTACTGCAGCAGTTCTGCTGCCGGCCAGGCTAATCTATACTCTCTTCGGCAGACGGGTGGGTATCGAACATCCGGCCTCCATCCTCTTCTCCAGCGGCAGCGAAGGTGACCCCAAGGGAGTGGTGCTCAGCCACCGAAACATCATGGGCAACCTACGCCAGGTCTCAGATGTGCTCGATACGCAGGAGGAGGATGTCATGATGGCCACCTTGCCCCTGTTTCACGCCTTCGGGCTGACAGTCACCGGGTTGATGCCCATGGTGGAAGGGATGCCGATGGTTTGTCACCCAGATCCTACCGACGTTCTTACCATTGCCAAGGCCATAGGTAGATACCAGGCGACCATTTTCTGTGCCACCTCCACCTTTCTGCGGCTGTTTATTCGCAACCGGCGGGTGCATCCCCTGATGCTGGCATCGCTGCGTCTGGTGGTGGCCGGTGCCGAACGACTAAGTCCGGAGGTGCGTGACAGCTTCAAATTGAAATTTAACAAGGAGATATTCGAAGGCTATGGCACCACTGAGACCACACCGGTGGCCAGTGTTAACATCCCGGACCGTATCGATCCGAGAGACTGGCAGGTGCAGGAGGGAAGCCGCGTCGGCAGCGTCGGTATGCCGCTGCCCGGCAGCAGCTTCCGTATTGTCGATCCTGATACCTTAGCAACCCTGCCATCCGGCGAGGACGGACTGATCCTGATCGGAGGTACCCAGGTGATGCTGGGCTATCTCGACGATCCGCAAAAGACCGCAGAGGTGATGGTCGAGCTTGATGGCAAACGCTGGTACAAAAGCGGCGACAAAGGGCATCTGGATGCGGATGGCTTTCTCACCATAGTCGACCGCTACTCCCGCTTTGCCAAGATCGGGGGTGAGATGATCAGTCTTGGCGCCATCGAAGGCGCAATCGCCCGGCAGTTGCCGGAGGGGGTTGAGATCCTAACCACAGCCCTGCCCGATGGTAAGAAGGGGGAGAAGGTGGCCATGCTGGTGGCAGGTGATATCCGAAGCGATGACCTTCAACGCCTTATCGAACAGTCTGGGCTTAACCCTATGATGCGTCCGGCAGAGATCATTCCGGTGGATACCATTCCCACGCTCGGCAGTGGCAAGAGTGATTTCAAACGCGCCAAACAGATCGCGCTGGAAGGAGGTGTCGCATGAAGACCGTAGATATTCATACTCACCTGATGAATCCGGATGTCCGCTTTGAGCGACTATTCGACAAGGTTACGATCCGCTTCTTCGCCCAGGGATTGGGGGTAGATCCGGCAGAGCTGCTGGCTGATCCCTATGGAACCTATGTGGCCTCCATGGCGAAATCGATCCAGGAGGCAAAGCATCTGGAGCGCGCCTGTCTGTTTGGTGTAGACAGCCGCCTCGACCAACAGGGACGTGAGATCGACCGGGACAGGACCGTATGCGCCACCACCGATGATCTGCTTGCGGTGACCCAACGCCATCCGGAGGCATTCATCCCCTTCTTCTCAGTCAATCCGCGCCGCAGGAATGGGTTGGATCTGATCGACGAGTATGTGGAGAGAGGCTGCCGGGGCGCCAAGTTCCTGCAGAACTACTGGGGGATAGATCTCAATGACGAACGTTTCATCCCCTACTATGAAAAACTGATCTCCCACAGACTGCCGCTGATCATCCATATCGGCAGCGAGTACAGCATCGACTCGGATGCCAGATATGAGCGTATCGGGATGCTTGATCTGCCTCTGGAGTGTGGTGTCACCGTGATCGCTGCTCATATGGGTTTGGGGCGCATCAACTACCGGCTCCGTTTCTGGCGCAACCTCTCAAAACATCCCGGGAATTTCGACAGCGACTACTTTCTGCTGTTGGAAAAACTGCGCCGGCATGACAATCTGTATGCCGATATCTCTGCTATCCTGGCGCCCCTGCGTGCGCGTGCCCTGCGCCACCTGGCAGCTCAGACTGATGTCCACCCCAAGATTCTGTTCGGTACCGACTACCCGGTACCATTTTCGATTCGTTACAACAGCTACGATTTGCCGGTTGCGAAGCGCAAAGAGATCGCTCATATCAGCAATCCGTTCGACCGCTATCTGGCTGTCATGCTGGAATACTTTCCAGAGGGAAATCCCATCTACGAAAATTACCGGAAGCTGCTGCGGTAACTAGGTGAATTGAAAATATCTGCTGCATCCCGCGGATTGGCCGCGGGATGCAGACTAAACCCTGGGTCACAACCATCATCTAGGATGCCTGCCGGAACAAATGACGCTAGAGCTGGATGGATTTCCTTGCGAAAGGAAATCCGCATAAAAGTTTTTTCTATTACTCAAGCCGCAGTTTACATCACCAGTAATCCTCAGTTGAGCACGAATAGAGCGTACATCGCGGAAATTCAAACGGGCATCGTTGCAGACGAAGCGTTCAATTTGATCTGCAATGGCATCATAGTTTGTAGAATATGGCCAGGGTCGTGTCATGTTTACCATTTTTCCACCTACATTCATTTCCCCTGAGCAGTTTAGATTTTGGAAACAATCGTTTTTTAGGCGGTCACGTGCCCTGCCTCTGAGAGTGTTCGGTTGATATCTATGGTAGCGGGCCGTTGCTCTGGCAGTTTCATCATTAAGCCAGCCGATTGTATGATAATGGTAAGCGTCGCTATAATAAGATACCCATATTCCACCGGTGCAAGATCTCGAATATGTGCGTGCTTCGGCGTTGCTGAGAAAAAATAGTGTACTGAGCAGTGTAAAGAGAAATATGCGATTGTTCATGGTAACCTCCGATGTTATGCCGTCATTCGAAACTTACAGTTGCAGCAAGACAACATATCGTGGTTAGAGCTTCCTATTTCAGGCTGTCATGCGGTTAGTGAAAACCGCAGCAACATCTCATTTCTAACCAGGATCCATTACTAGCCATTATCCGCATCGCTAGTGCCTATACTTTTTGACGCGGAAGTCATGACTGAATTTAGCATGGCTCATTATGTGGGAAGTTTCAATGAAGTCTAAATATCTATATGCTTCTTAACCCAGCCGGTTGTAGTTAACATTAGTTTTACTTATTAAATTCAACTGTTCCTGCTGATGTGACGCAGCAGTTTTATTACAACGACTAATGCTGCGGCAGGCAGCCAGATCAGCAGTATTTCACTGCTCAGAATCCTCACTCCATAGGCAGAAAAGAATTTAGCGGGATTTAGTGAGACGACTTCAATCGGGGTCGTCCAGAAGAAGTACCGGGTATTATCAAAAGGGGCAAGTAGAGCTATGCCCAGGCCGCCATTGGTAAATGCATCCAGAATTCCATGCGAACAGGTGATAAGTGAGAAATAGAGTGAGAGTAACCACCACTCCCTGGAAAACAGTCGCCGTGATCTGAAAAAAACAGTCGTTACTAGAAAGCCTAAGCATATACCGGCAAAGATGGAATGAAAGAACCCCCTATGTCCCAAAAAGTCACTATAACTAATGCCTAACTTAAAGGTTATTACATCGGCATCGGGAGCGATTGCGCAGAGGATGGAGAGGATACAAATCTTTACGCCGTTTTTTCTGATATCTATTGTGCCCGCACCGGCAAACCCTACGACAGCATGAGTAATAATAGTTGGCATTATATCAATCTATTTATGTGGGAAAAATCAGGTTGGTTCTGTCTCTATGCTAAAGATTTTGTTTGGGACGTTTTTGGTGCGGATAGATACATACCGCGAGGCATCTTAGCTATACGCCGGGGCGGTATGATATCACCGGTTCCACTATTACGTATGAGTGGAGCTGAATCAAGGGCTCGCTTGATCTAAGTCTCTTTATTTGCCAACTCAATTTTCAGCAGGAATCGGTTTTTTATGGATGTTTTCTGCTGACGGGTGTAGTCGGTAGCAGTTGCGTCCATCCTCCTTTGCTGCATACATGGAGCGGTCGGCATGACGGATCAGTTGCTCTGCATCACTGTTGTCATGGGGGTAGAGCGTGACGCCGATGCTGGCGGAAACGGTGTGAAGGTTATTGCCGATTCGATAAGGTTCGGCCAGCGATGTCAGCAGGCGGTGGATAATCTTATCGAGTTCCTTACGGCCCTTGAGTCCCTCCAGCAGCAATACAAACTCATCGCCACCATAGCGGGCTGCGTTATCGCCTTCGCGAATACCCGCGACCAAGCGCTGAGATGTTTGCTGCAACAATGCATCTCCAGCCACATGGCCAAACCTGTCGTTAATTCGTTTGAATCTGTCGAGATCGACGAAGCAGACCGCCAGCAGGTTATGTTCGCGTTTGGTGCGTGCGATTGCATTATGCAGGCGGTCATACAGCAGGGTGCGGTTGGGCAGTCCGGTGAGCTGGTCGAAGTAGGCCATGTTGCTCAGCCGTATCTCTTTTTGCTCGACTTCTGACTCGCGGGCACGCAGACGGCGCAACATTTGAATCAGGGCGTCAATCAAGAGTACGGCAATGATCAAGGCGCCGATGATTGCTGTGTAAATGGTGTTCTTGCGCACACGTGCGATAACATCGGTTATATGCTTGTCGGATATTTCCACCCGCACCCAGCCGAGTGGGACTCCGACATCAATCCGGTGCCAACTGACATTCAGGTTATCTTTGCTGGTCGTGGCAGGTTGGGACTTGTTGGGAAGTCGAAGAGTGGTGTGATTATAGGAGACCAGGATCTCGTCATCAGTGGGGGAGCGTTTTGCCTCGCTCAATACCTTGCCATCGAGATCGGTTATTATCGCCGAGCGAACTCCTGGGAGGGAGAGTGTCTGACGTAGCCTATACTCCAGCGCCCGGAAATCCTTTGTCACCATCTCTCGGGCTACGGCACCTGCCAAACCCCTGGAAATCATCGCCACCGATCGTTTCTGCTCATCATATATCAGTTCGGAATGGGTATGGATGTTCCACAAACTGCCGGCAACGATGAGTAGGGCCAATGCCGCACCGATGGCCAGTGAGACTCTTACCAGGATTCGCGACGGTAACGGGATAGCCACGTCATTTTCCTTCCTGGCTGTCCAGCTGTTCCAGGTCAAGTGCTTCAAGTGGTTGGTAATCCCGAATGTAGTCGGCGCGCACTGGATGCGGGATCTGGATCTCATCAAGCAGAGGCTGAGTTTCAGGATCCTGCGCCATCCTGAGCAGGGTTGTGATCACCGCTTCGCGTACCTGCTCCGGCACCCGCGGATGGGCCGCCAGTGGATGTGGCATTGACGCCGGTGTTTCGTAAAGCAGCCGTAGCTCATTACGCAGTGTGCGGGACTCTCGGTTGAAGGTGGTATTGGCGCCGCCAGCGGCGGCTGCGTCGCCCATCAATACGGTCCGGTAGGCATTGCCGTGGGAACCGACATATTTTGGTGTGAAACTGATGCCGAGTTTTTTCAGATAACCCCGCAGCAGCAATGAGGCCACGAATGCCCTTTTTGCCGGAAATGCGATGCTTTTTCCGTCCAGTTCATGCAGATTATGTAGCGGGCTGTCGCGCCGTACCACCAGTACCCCGGTCAATTTATAGGCGCCATCACGCACCAGCGGCAGATAACCTGCAGCGCGCTTTGCCATGGTCTCATGGTAGGGGTTCATATAGACAAAATCCGGCTCCCCCTTAATAATGGCATGCTCGAAGTCTGGAAAGTTGTCCGAGATATTTAGCTGAAAGCAGAGGCCGCTAATCTCACCCAAGCGTTGTAGCAGGCGCGACCAGGTGCTGAAGGTGTCGAGTACGGTGCGCTGGGGAACTATATCAACGGAGTACACCGGCTCTGTCCCGGGAGTGCCGAGGCAGCGTTCATTGGCAGGTGTCAGGGGAGGCATCAGCGCCAATAATAGAAACAGTATCAGATACTCTGGTTTGAAACTTGCGAGTAAACGATTGTTGCTGAATTTGGTGCGGGCCGCAACGGGAACATTGCGCCGCAACTCCTTGTGCTGGTTCAATTCGGATCCTCCGTATACAGATGTATCTCCCGCCTTCAGAATTTCACTATCTATACTAGCGTAAAATCGCTTATTACATGGATTTAGCTGTTTTGATGTCTAATTGCCTAATAATAGCAGTGCTGGACCAGATGTTATGTAGGTGATGGTGCTGGTAGGGAAGCAGCGCCTCTAAAGAGATTATGCAGCAATATTGTGGCAAAATTCGGTAAAATTAATTTATCCAGATTATTTTGAACAAACTCTAATAAAGGAGAAAAAATGGGTGCCATAAGTTCGCCGCTGCAAGCCACGGGATTACTTAAAAACAACTGTTCCAGCGATCCGGATATATATGCTATCTACAGCTTTGTTGATACCGACGATGACAAAACATATTTTGGAATATTTTATTCTCCTGAGAATGATTTAAGTCAGCCGTGGTTTAAGGATGTAACCTTGCTTTGGGAGAAGGGGCAGCTAACAAAAGCTGGCGAAGCATTTATTGCACGAGGATGGTATTTAGCATCGGTTGTAGACGATAACGGAGTGCTTGAGATGCTCTATCGTAGCAATGACGGAGAAGAGATGCATCGCAGGGGCGGGAAGCCGGTTGGTGAGGATGGTAATGAGATACCCAAATCTGAATGGCCTGCAAACTGATCAGAGCAACGCCATGATTGCATAGAGGCGTGCCTCAGTATGGCTCAGTATCCAGCCGTCTACCCGGACCGCATCGCAGCGGCGATACTCGCTTTTCACCTGCTGGTCGAGATACTCCGCCAGCAGTTGCGGATCAGCGATGTTCATCCCCTGTCCATGTTCCGCAATCAGGCCGGCGTCGATCCGTTTCACCAGAAGCTCGATTCCAGCTTCGTTCGGATGGTCGCGAAGATAGGATGCGCCGAAACGCTTGGCAGCGGACGGGTCGCCGATGGCCTGCAATAGATGGGATGCTATCTGCTTGCTGTCATATGGCGATCCACATCCCTGCAGTGCGGCTGCGGCCGTCAGGCCGGACAGCACTGAAATGATGAAGTGGCGGCGGGATTGGTTCAGTATGTCATCAGTGGACATGGCAAGATCCTAACTCAAGAGTGGCCGCAGGTGATCAGCAAGCCGCAGGGTCAGCGCCACCAGGGTCAGGGTAGGGTTGGATGCGCCGGAGGTAGGAAAGACTGAGCTGCCGGCAATGTAGAGATTGCTTACCCCGTGCACCTTGCAGTTGCGGTCAACCACGCCCTGGCGTGGGTCATCATGCATGCGTGTGGTTCCCATATGATGGGATCCCCCTCCCACCTTGTCTGGCCAGCGGCCATCGTCCAGGATATCCATCAGCATGCGCCCGATACTTAGAGCCCCGAACTCTATGGCCACGGATCGGATGTGCTCAACCACACTACGCCTCTCCTGTTCAGTCAGACGCCAATCGAGACGAATCCTGCGTAGTCCCAGGGCATCCTTTGTCTCGGCCAGGCTGACACGGCTATCCGGATTCGGTGTCTGTTCGCAGGCACAGCCCAGCCCCAGCCAGCTTCCCAAGAGATCCGGCTGAGTCGGGTCCGCCGGTCCTAATCCATTGGTGAGAAAACGTCTGGCTGCTTTGAGCATCTCCATGTGTGATATGCCATTTGGCCAGTCTGCCTTGGTGGTGGTGTGATAGACTCCCGCATCCCCCACCATGACGGTTGCGTTTAACAGACGCCGTTGGCGGAGAGAGTCCTCTGACGGATTGAAGGCGGCATGCGCCGATCTGCCATCTGCGTATACCCGTCGGCTGTAAATCTGCGGTAGACGTTTCTGGTCGCCGATCACTACCTGGGCCGGTCCGAGGATATGGGGGTGTTCCATGAAGAAGCGTCCGACCAGATCATGCTGATTGCCCAGTCCGGCTGGGATCGATCCGTTCGACAACAGCAGCATACGGGCATTTTCCAGACCGCCAGTGGCCAGTACATAGACACGGGCACGTACCTGGTGGGAGAGTCCGGTGAGGGTGCGGATATCGAGCCGGCTGACCTCCCGTCCCTGTTCCAGTGAGGCGATATTGACCACATTGGCGTTAAGCAGCACCTGAATGTTGCCGGCCAGCTTGAGTTCCTCACCGTAGCGAGTGCCAAAGCGGGTCGGGGGACTGAAATGAGTGTAGCGTACCTGAATGCGCCCGGTAACCGGATCTGGCGTTGTCTGTCCAGCGGCCTTATCCCAGTAGGTCTTGTCCTCGTAGTTGAGAGGAGCTATCTCGACCAGTTTGCTGGCAGCCGGGTAGTAGGGAGCGATCTCCTCAATACCGAAAGGCCAGCCGCTATAAGGTACCCAGTCGCGCTGTTCGAAGTCGATGGCCTCCAAGGGTCGGCAGTAGCCGCCCCAATGGTTGGAGCTGCCGCCAAAGAAACGCAGTCGGTTGCCCTTTAATGGGTATGCGATGCCGGTGTTTTCTCCCTCATACAGGTCCTGAACCTGACGATCGAATTGCATGCCACCCGACTCGATCAGGCACACCCTGACCTTGCTGCCGATAAAAGCACGCGCCAGGCTAATTCCTGCGGGACCGCCGCCGATGATCGCCAGATCCGCCTCCAGCAGGGAGTGGTCCGGCAGGGAACGGGCGTCGATGAATTCGTCAACCATACTCATTCTCTGTAGAAAAACCGTGCTGATATTGCACGCATAAGGGTCTGCGGTCAAAGCATTTTTTACTGTTAAGCGCTCACAAATGTTACAGATGATTTGGTGGGGCAGGGAATAGCAAAGATCTGGATCGGAGCTATATTCTGGGATGTATTGGTTGTAAGAAACTCAAGAATTAAAAGGGTGGCGGCAGTACAAACCTAATGGGTATACTGCCCCAGAAATTAGAATTACTTCTTCATAAATACAAAACATCTCACATGTCCATGCGATCCAGATATTTTATCTCTGGAGGGGATTTCAGAAATGAAACCAGTTCGTTCATCACGCCATTGTTTGCGATAAATTCTATGTATTTCTGATGATGGTCGACGCTTAGCCACTCTTCATCGAAAACCATTTTCCCGGACCCCTTGTTCAAGAATACCGTCACATTCAAACAACCTATGAATCCTCTGGTGTTGGGCAGATTGGTGGATAGAAAAGGCAGCAGTTGCTCCAGTACACCTTCTTTCAAATTCGACTCAATAAGTACCTTCTTACGCATATGTATATCCTCATTGGTTAATAGAGGATATACAGTATTCATTATACAAAATCACACTACCCAGAATTCGTCAAAAATACGGTTTTCTTCTATGTTTCTAATTTTGCCTGATGTGGTGTCTTTCCGTACTTTCTTTTAAAGGCCTCGATAAAATGAGAAATATTGCTATACCCTGCCTCTGCAGCTGCATTTGTTACAGACCACTGTTGTTGTGACAATAGCATATGCGCATGCCACAAACGCTGGTCAATCAGCCACTGCTTTGGGGTGGTGTTGTAAAGCAATTTAAACTCTCTATTAAAGGCAGAGGCACTCCGTCCCGACAGCTCCGCTAATTCCTTGGCGCTCAGACCGGATATAGCAAACTGCTCCATTAATCGTTTTATATTGCGCTTGGCGCGGCCTTTCTGGATAGCAAGTAAACTGTTTTTGAAACTTCCATCATCATTGATATCAAGCAAATACAATAGCTCAAGCAATTTTAGTTTTAATAGCTGTGGAGAGTTGTTCAGCAACTTGTAAGTAGAGTGCAAAGAGGAAAAATATTCTTTGACGGCATGATCTGTTTTCATTCTCAGAATTGCCTGTTCGTTTGAGAGCGGAGTCGCTATCCTAGCTTCGTTGGTTAGAAATCCAGACAATACATCTGCGCCAAAAAACAGTAGATAGGCGTTCAGTCCCCTGCCTTCATAGGTATAGTCCGAATACAGATTCAGTCCTTTTGGCAGCAAGATCGCCTCACCCGGGCCAACCTCGAATGAATCATTATTGCAGGTAGTTATAACTTCTCGTCCACTCTTAATGTATACAATACACGGGGCACTCGTGTGGAATTCAACGTTAACCAGATCTTCCTCAAGATCTTTGAAAAAGATCGATGACTCTTCATCGAAAAGCATTGGCTTGACATCCTGCATACTAAAAAGAGCATTTGGGATATCAAGAGTATTGCTTTTACAATATTTAGCTAAAATTTTATGCTGATGCATACAGCTCCTTTCTGGCTTCTGTTTGTACCTTCGTGAAGTTGGTTGGATTGAAACAGCTGGCTGAAATCCGATTCCAAATAGATGCATTATGCAGCTCTATATTTTAGCCATATCTTTATATACGCGATACCAAGTGCTGTTTCGGTGACAATGGCGAGCCAGATACCGGGGCCTGCATAGCCTCTGGCGAACTCTCCGCTACCTAAAGCGGCCAAACAGAACATGGAAGCAGCCAAACCAATACACATCGCCTGGCGTAGTTCCGAATGCTCGGCGTTTCGGCCAAACCAAGAAAGCACAGAAATGCCCAAGAACAGCATTGCTGCCCTTCTGGATATAAAAAATGCCGATTCATTCCCGGGCAGACCGAACAGGATAAAGATGATTTTGGGGGTCACGAGAAGAACCAAAAACAATAAAAATGCAACTGCAGCAGTAAATGTGCTTATTCGCCTGAATCTGAACATAACCTATTTCCGTGTGTCCAGGTAAAGATCAGCCTGGTAGGGCTAATCACAAAAGGGGGCGCCATGAATGGGGGCTGTTCAAGTGTTTCATTATGTTGCTATGAAAATATGTTTTATCCTGATCATAAATATACAATTTATTGCGACTTAAATGACTTGTTATATTTATCTCTGCTCCACTCCTGATAACTAAAGGGTAGTTGAGAGCTACCTCTGAACCTTGTCTTGCACATAACGCACTCATAGACGACACTCTTCATCTTTCTTTTGTATAGTTTGTAGATTAAAAAACACCCTGATGCGTAATAAAAATAGAGTGTATACCTCCTTAATCCTTCGTGCGGAATGAAGTAAATTAATCCCGACCAAAGAACAAGCATAAAGATAGCAAAAATAACCCAGTAAACTCTTAATGTGTATTTTTCAAAGCCAAAGATACCTAGCGTATCTACGCCAATTAGCTGGCCATTACATTTTGGGCACTTTTTTGTGTGTGAATAAATCATTGGAACACTGCTGTGCCGGTTGTTAGTGCCGGATGGTGTGACTTGCTATCCATATATTTGCACCATGCGCACTAGCTTTATTCCAATAACTAACAGAATGCCAATAACTATTATTAACTGGCTTATTCTGACTTTGTTGATATACCAATTAGGGTATCCTTGGTTTGACAATTTTCTGATTAGATATAGGTATATGGCTCCAAGAGAAACAAAGAAATAAAAGAAGACGCACAATAATATTATTGCTGCATACTGGGGATATTGGTTTACAGATATGTAAGCAAGTGCGATTGGGGATAGATACAAAACAAATAAAAATGGATTAATCATTTTTTGTTTTTTAGCTAATTCAATAAATTTAGCATCTAAATTATTTCCCGCTTCCAGCGCTATCTTAAATCCCCAATAGATTAGCCCAACCCCTAATAGTACAAAAACCAAATCAGTATTATCTCTCATTTCAATATTCTGTAGTAATGGATAATGACCAAGCGGTGCTGTATGCGGCGATGCGAGCGTCCCGGCAAGCGATCCTGATGTGGCTGTTGGATTGCTTATGATTCATTATTGAACCTCATGCCTACAGAACCAAGATATGAGAAAACCAGTACCCCTCCTATTAACAAATTTAGCACTTCAACGTTTAAGGAATTAACCGGGCTTGTAACCCTGATGCCCCAGAAAATAGACATGCCAGTTGAGAAAAGTGTGAGCAGGATAAATAGGTACCTTGTTGCCTTAATAAAGAAAAACATACCAACGAGTGCCAGTAGCCAAGCTAAATTCACTGCCACGTAAACATATTCAGGTAACTTTATTATTATTCCGAAACCGTCATATGATAATAACCGAAACATTTCCTCATTATGGATATTTACCTGCCAGCCCAATCGCATATAAAGTGCAATATATGAGAAAGCAGCTAGCATAACCATTATTCGATAAATTTCGATTTCTTTAGTTATCTTCATGGTAATTTAACAGTAATATTCTCAGCTGATATCTTTAGAAGATAGGTGTATATTTTCTGTGCGGGGATGATCGAACGGCTGCTAGTGTTTATTAGGGGTTGGTTCTGTTCCTTCGCTTTCATCCCGAAAGAGTTCCCTGTTCTTGTTCAGTTCCGGAGGCTTCGTTCTTTTTAGATGATTTATCCATGAAACGCAAGATTGTGGGATAACCCAGATCAATCTATGGGTTTAAAGGTGATTTGATTCTGGCAAAAAGAAACCTGTCAGTGTTATGAGATTGTATGAAAGAGCCGGATACCGAGGTTACGCTTAAGGATGGTGCCAGGATTTATCTGCGCACTGTCGGCTCCTGTGACAGAAAATGTATTCTGGATGGTTTCGCCCAACTGTCCGCCCGTTCACGTTATTCCCGTTATCACACCTCAATGTCGAGATTGCCGGAAGGCTATCTGGATGGTCTGGCCAATGCAGATAATCTGAATAATGTTGTGGTGATTGCGCATTTGACCAAGCAGAATCCGGACAGGGGGGTGGGGTTGGGCCGTTATGTCCGCCTGGTGGATGAGGACGGGGTAGCGGAGTTTTCCATAACTGTGATCGACGAGTATCAGAACCGCGGGCTTGGTGCAGCCTTGTTGGATTATCTGATTAAACATGCATGGCATAACCATGTCCTGCTTCTTAGAGGGTATGTCTTGTCCAGTAACGAACAGATGATTGGGTTGCTGAGGCGATACAGTTGCCCTGTTCAAACAGATGGTAACGGCACACTATGTTATGAGATCGATACCAGCTCGTGTCTTCCCGATAAAATCAGCCTGGATGAGTTTGAGCCTGTTATTTAGACAGGGTTATGCGCTACTCTAAACCCCATGTCATCCCAAGATAGAACATTTAAGGATCATTTTTCCGCCTTAGCTGCCGGTTATAGTAAGTATCGTCCATGTTACTCCAGTGACCTGTTCAAATACCTGAGTTCCATAACCCCCGGGAATGCATTGGCGTGGGATTGTGCAACCGGGAGCGGGCAGGCGGCTGTGGCCCTGGCAGATCTGTTTGCTGCGGTTATCGCAACCGATGCAAGTTCGAAGCAGATTGAGCAGGCACAGCCGCATTCTTCGATAGAATACCGGGTGGCTGTTGCGGAGGATTCGGGACTGGAGTCCGCGAGCATCGATCTGATAACGGTCGCTCAGGCGCTACACTGGTTTGATATACCAGGATTTATGCAGGAGGCGAAAAGGGTGTTGAAGCCTGATGGCATCATTGCGGTATGGACCTATAACCTGTTTCGCATCAATCCCGAGATCGATGCCATTGTGGATGATCTCTACTGGAATATTCTCAACGGTTACTGGGCGGAAGAGCGCAAGATGGTGGACAATGGATATGCCGATCTCACCATGCCATTCGAACAGTTATCTCCACCGCCGTTTTCGCTGAACGCCTGCTGGTCGTTAGAGCGGGTAATCGGTTATCTCGGCACCTGGTCAGCGCTTCGCAAATATCGGGAGGCAAACGCTGATGATCGTATCGCGGATGTGGCTGTGCGGCTGAAGTCGGCATGGGGTGAAGCGGCATTGGAAAAAGAGATATCATGGCCGATGAGTCTGAGAGTTGGAATAAACAGGTGAGGGATTGAGGCAGCTGCTGCCCCCTCCATCCCCGTCAGGGGCTATAGGACAGAAAAATGTATTGGAGCCATCTGATTTGAATCTGGAAACCAGGAGCGACGGTCTCGATAGAAAACCGGTCACCACCATGAAGGGGGTGGGTCCGCGTAATGCAGAGCGTCTCGCTAAGATCGGTATCTCCACGGTGCAGGATGTGTTGTTCCATCTGCCGGCGCGCTACCAGGACCGTACCCGTGTCGCTCCGATCGGTGGTCTGCGTCCGGGTGACCAGGCGGTAATAGAGGCGACGATAGAACTGGCAGATATTAAGTTTGGCCGCCGCCGTTCTCTGTTGGTGCGGGTGGCGGACGGCACCGGCGCTATCACGCTGCGCTTCTTTCATTTCTCCGGGGCGCAAAAAGCCTCTTTGGTGCGCGGGGTAAAGCTGCGCTGTTACGGCGAGGTACGCAACGGCCCCGTCACCCTGGAGATGGTGCATCCGGAATATCAACGTATAGATGATGATCAGGATACAGGGATGGAGGAGAGTCTTACCCCGATCTATCCGACCACCGAAGGTATGCACCAACTAACCTGGCGCGGCATGACAGAGCAGGCTTTGGCCCTACTGTCTAAGATCCCGAATGGGTTGCCTGAGTGGCTGCCGGCGGAACTGCTGAGCAGAATGAAGCTGACCGAACTGAGCGCGGCAGTGCGTTATCTGCATCGTCCACCACCGGATGCACAGCAGGATCTGTTGCTGGACGGCAGACATCCAGCCCAACGGCGTCTGGCGTTTGAGGAGCTGCTGGCCCATCAGCTGGGTCTGCGCAAGCTGCGTCGGCAGCAACGTAGACTGTTGGCGCCGGATCTGGCTGCTGGCAGGCCACTGCAACAGACCCTGCTACAACAATTGCCGTTCCGTCTCACCTCTGCTCAGCAGCGGGTGGTGCAGGAGATAAGCCGGGATCTGAGCCAACAACATCCGATGATGCGCCTGATTCAGGGTGACGTTGGTTCAGGCAAGACGGTGGTGGCCGCCCTGGCTGCGCTGCAGGCGGTGGAGGCCGGCTATCAGGTGGTGATGATGGCGCCGACTGAACTCCTGGCGGAACAGCATCTGCTGAGTTTTCGTACCTGGCTGGAACCCTTGGGTCTTAATGTCTCCTGGCTTACCGGACGGCATAAGGGCAAGCCCAGAAAAGAGATACTCACGACCCTGGCCGATGGCAGCGCCCAGGTTACTGTGGGTACCCATGCCCTGTTTCAGGATGATGTGATCTACCACAAACTGGGGCTGGTGATCATTGATGAGCAACACCGCTTCGGGGTGCATCAGCGCATGGCTCTGAGAGATAAAGGGGTGGGGGAGAGCAGCCTGGTACCGCATCAGCTGATCATGACCGCCACGCCGATTCCACGTACCCTGGCCATGACCGCCTATGCCGATCTGGATCTATCGATAATTGACGAGCTGCCGCCGGGGCGCAAGCCGGTCACTACCGTGGTACTGCCGAACTCGCGCCGGGCCGAGGTGGTGGAGAGGGTGCTCTCCGCCTGCAAGCAGGGGCGTCAGGCCTATTGGGTCTGCACCCTGATTGAGGAGTCGGAGGCACTGCAGTGCCAGGCTGCTGAGGATGCAGCTGCCGAGCTGGAGCTGGCCCTGCCTGAGCTGAAGATAGGTTTGATCCATGGCCGGCTTAAAGGGGCGGAGAAGGAGTCCGTCATGGCCGGATTCAAGCAGGGTGATCTGGATCTGCTGGTGGCGACCACCGTAATCGAGGTAGGTGTGGATGTGCCCAATGCCAGCCTGATGGTGATCGAAAACCCGGAGCGTCTGGGGCTGGCCCAGCTGCACCAGCTGCGGGGGCGTATCGGACGTGGCAGTGAGGAGAGTCATTGTGTCTTGATGTATCACTCCCCCATCTCCCAAAATGCCAGGGAGCGGCTGGGCATCATGCGCGAGAGCAGTGATGGTTTTGTTATTGCCCAGAGGGATCTGGAGTTGCGCGGACCGGGTGAGGTATTGGGTACGCGCCAGACCGGGGAGATGCAGTTTCGTATCGCCGATGTCCTGCGGGATCAACCCATGCTGCCCCAGGTACAGCAGGCCGCCGAGATGATGTTAGAGCAGTATCCGGACAGTGTGGAGCCGTTGATGCGACGCTGGATTGCAGACCGGGAACGCTATATCCATGCCTGATGAAAAAGCCTGCTCAGGCAGGATAATATTGCAGCTGATTGTGCAATAATAGCGGCTTTGATGTAGTAGGAATTTCTGCTGTTGAACCAGTATCTGCCACAATCCACCCTGCTTGAGCCCAACTGGATATCGGGACGGAGACTCAAGCTTGTCCGGATACCGGCTGATATCTATGATTGGCTGCAGGATCCAGGTTCACTTACGGCCCGTCTCAAGCGCAACTGCAAAGAGAGTTTTCGGGTTCGTCTGCGCAGTCAGGGCTGGGGTCGTCCCCTGTATAGCGAAGCACGGTTGCTGGGGATGCGGCGAGGTGAAGCGGCCATAGTGCGTGAGATCGAACTGCTTATAGATGAGGTCCCTTGGGTGTTTGCGCGCACGGTGATCCCGGCCTCAAGTCTGCGCGGTCCGTCCAAGCGCCTCACCATGTTGGGAACCAAGCCGCTGGGTGAGGTGTTGTTTGCAGACCCGCACACACATAGAGTGGTGATGGAGATGGCGCATTTTCACACAAGACATAATCTTTTCCAGCAGGCGGTTGCCAGTCTCAATATGCCACCGACAGAGCTATGGGGGCGGCGTACCCTGTTTGATCTGGCAGGTTCACCCTTGCTGGTAAATGAGCTGTTTTTGCCTGCGTTGGGTTCGCGATGATTAAGGTTGATAACAAAACTCTGGCCATGATCATGGAACGGCTGGCCCGTTACTCAGAACTGGTTCGTTTGGATCGGCCTATCGGTACCCTGTTGTTGCTGTGGCCATCGCTCTGGGCTCTGTGGATTGCGGCAAAAGGACCGCCGCCATTGGGTATAACACTGATCTTTATTCTGGGCGTGACCCTGACGCGTTCCGCCGGATGCGCCATAAATGATTTCGCAGACCGCAAGATCGATGGCCTGGTCAAGCGCACCAGCCAACGTCCTCTGGCCACCGGTCAGGTAACCCCCAAAGAGGCGGTTGGGGTGTTTGTGGTCTTGAGCCTGCTTGCTTTCGGACTGGTCCTTATGCTGAATCGGCAGACCATATATATGTCCTTTGTCGCAATTGTTCTGGTCATCATCTATCCCTTTATGAAGAGGCACACCCATCTGCCGCAGCTGATATTGGGTATGGCGTTTGGCTGGGCCGTGCCGATGGCCTTCATGGCGGTCACGGAGAGCATTCCGCGTGCCGCCTGGCTATTGTATCTGGCCACAGTGATCTGGGCCCTGGTCTACGATACACAATACGCCATGGTGGATCGTGATGATGATATCCGCATAGGAGTGAAATCCACGGCAATCCTGTTTGGCGAAAACGATCGCCTCATGATTGGCTTGTTGCAACTCGCCATGCTTGGCATATTGCTGATGGTTGGAAATAAATGTGAGCTTGGGTTGTACTACAACCTTGGTGTGGCTGCTGCTGCCGGATTTGCCCTCTATCAGCAGTATCTCATTCGTGAACGAGATAGAGAGGGCAGCTTCAATGCGTTCCTAAATAACAACTGGTTTGGAGCGAGCGTGTTCATCGGTCTGATTGTTGATTACATGATGAAGGCGCTCTGACCGGAAAGAGAAAAAAGGAGCTGAAAATGAAACTGACTAGCAACAGTTTTTCGGATGGCCAGGTTATCCCAGCAGAGTTCGCCTTTTGCCGTCCTGACTCAGTGAGCCATGCAGTTTTCGCAGACAATGTAAGCCCCCATATGGCATGGAGTGATGTACCGGAAGAGACCAGATCATTTGTGCTGATCTGTTGTGATCCGGATGTGCCCAGCAGGCCGGATGATGTTAACCAGGAGGGGCGAAACGTACCTGCCGATCTGCCCAGAGTGGATTTCTATCATTGGGTCCTGGTGGATATCCCGGTCACCGTCACCGAGATGGAGACGGGGATAGATTCACGCGGGATAACGCCGCGAGGCAAGGTCCAGACGCCCGGGCCGCATGGGGCAAGACGCGGAATCAACAGCTACACCGGCTGGTTTGCCGGTGATCCGGAGATGGAGGGGAACTACTTCGGTTATGATGGTCCCTGCCCCCCCTGGAATGACTCCATACCGCATCACTATCACTTTACCGTATATGCCCTGGATATCGGGATATGTCCGGCCGTAGGTGCCTTCGAAGGCAAGGATGTGCTCGCGGCGATAGAGGGGCATGTGCTGGCACAGGCCAGTATCACCGGACTATACAGTCTGAATCAGGATGTGCCGGTTTGATCCAGATTGACAAATATAATAACTAATTAGAGAAACGCTGCATGAAACATGATTTACCGCTGCCGCAAGAGAAGAAATTAACGGTGTTGTTTCGAATTGAGCATGGTTCCCTCGGTCCGGATGGTGACAAGCATATGGATGACTTTTGTCTGTTCGCACAAAATGAGCTGGATAGTCTGGATGCGGATTATATGCACTGGGAGATCATCCCCCGGCACGATAAATCGTTACCGGAGATGGAATACCGGATCAATAACAAAAAGCTGTCGCACGACAAGGCGGCGAAGTATCTGGAGATCTTTGGACAGGATCTGGATGGCTTTGAGCTGGATCTGGCCAGAAGTCTCTCCACTCTCATCGGCCGGTTTTTAGGTCACTAGTTACAGATACTACTACAAATGAAGATTTCACCCTCACCCTGTAGGAGCCCAGTTCTCTGGGCGAGTATCTATAAGAATCGCAACCGTTCCCGAACATCCTGTTCTCCACGGCACTCGCACATCTGACCCACAAGGCAATGCCTGCCTGGAGCAGGCATTGCCTTGTGCTTCGCGCAGGAGCGGTGAGGAACGCAGGGAACCCGAAGGGCAAGTCAGGGAGGGTCCTTTTCTTTCGCCTATTTCTTTTAGACAAGTAAAAGAAATAGGCTCGTAGCCCCTGCCGGGAAAGAGAGAAATGCGCTGAGGGTTAAGGGCTGCGAAATTTGTTACCGATTTATCTAAAACTGTCTGGATCCCGGCCTTCGCCGGAATGACGATATGCAATCTCCCAGAGGACTGGGCTCCTACAAAATTTGATGAAGCAGCGGGTTGACCAGGTAGCATTACTTGGATTATTGAACCAACGGGTTAGCCCCAAAATCTGGCTAGATCATCTTCTTCAGCTCATATTCCAATATACCTTCCGCCCCCATGGCCTTCAGTTTGGGTATCAGGCTGCGTATCTCCTTACTGTCGACCACGGTCTCCAGGGCCAGCCATTCACGGTCGAATAGATGGTTTACCGTAGGGGCATGCAGGCTGGGCAGGGCAGCAACTATCTCGTCGAGTTTTGCCGCAGGTATATTCATCTTCAGTGCCACTTTCTGGCGTGCGGCCAGGGCGGCCTGCAGCATCATGGCTATCTGTTCGATCTTCTGGCG
This sequence comes from Sedimenticolaceae bacterium, assembly GCA_050288245.1. GTDB lineage: Bacteria > Pseudomonadota > Gammaproteobacteria > Chromatiales > Chromatiaceae > JAAGZL01. Next base: position 17,145 of record JBNKDM010000004.1, on the reverse strand, counting down.
TTTCCAAGGATCAGCCATTGCCGCCTGGTTGCTGATCAGCCTGGTTTCGGTGTGCAGCAGATCGCAGACGATACGCAGGCCATGGGCCTTGATGGTACTTCCGGTTTCGGTTATCTCTACCACTGCATCGACCAGACCCTCGACCACTTTAGCCTCAGTGGCGCCCCAGGAGAACTCCACCTCGGCATCGACACCACGCTGCTCCAGATAGCGTTTGGTGAATCCCACCAATTCGGTGGAGATCTTTTTGCCCTGCAGATCCTCAACCGACTGAATGGGTGAATCCTGACGCACTACCAGAACCCAGCGACAGGGTTGATCGGAACTTTTGGAGTAGACCAGTTCGCAGATCTCTTCCACATCCGATTCCGTCTCCAGGATCCAGTCGTGGCCGGTGAGACCGAGATCGAGGGTGCCATTGGCGACATAGGGGGCCATCTCCTGCGACCGAACCAGGGCGCAGCTTATCTCTTTGTCGTTGACACTTGGAAAGTAGTTTCTTGAATGTATCTGGATATCCCATCCAGCCTGGGCAAACAGTGATATGGTGGATTTTTCCAAGCTACCCTTGGGGATGCCAAGTTTTAATTGCTGCATTTTGTATGGCCCTTATCTTAATTTTTTATCGTTGCTGCGGATATTTTCCGTTCTCTAGGGGTATTTGCCAAATAAAAATGGCAAAACTTTACAATTTAAGCAGATCTGTACCACAATTATTCTGTACAGATAGTTGGCCATCAGAATAACAGATCTGACATTTTGGTGCGTCCTTAGTATCTATTTCAGATTGCGTTAACTCAACTACCTATGCATGGATTGAGGCTGCTAACGGAACAGGATGTTCTGCAGCTATCCAAACGTTTGTCGGTGATCATGGAGGCAGATATTGAAGCCGCTCTGGGAAAGACACCTGAACAAATCACAACTGGCAATCATCGTGGTGCTTGCCACATTCCTGGCCGTTGCAGACACCATCGTATTTATCCAGCATAAAGATACACTCTATTCAGAGTTTACCGAAGTAAGTCAGGATGATCTGCAGCTGTTGGCCATGCTGGCGGAAGAGGCGGTGGAGCAACACGATATTCCAGCGTTACAACGACTACTAAGGCAGTGGGGTAGTGGCAAGGCGGGTGTTGTTGAGCTGACGGCAGAGAGAGCTGATGGGATGACATTGGCCAACTACCGACGGAGTAGCCCGGCTAAGGAGAGCGTGACCTTTCTGGCCAGGGTCAGCGGAGACAGCCAGGAGACGGTGCAGCTCAGGTTGGTGAAAGATACAGACTCAGTTGCCAAACATCTGAAAAAACATGTTATTGAGATAGGCATAATATCCCTGCTTATCATGTTGACACTAGCACTATCCTTATCCTTTGTACTACGACTGCTTACCATTGCCCCGCTGATGGAAGAGATAAACCGGCGCAAGGTGTTGCTCATCAAGATGCGGCGTATCAGGAATGAGAACCAGCGCCTGCTGGAAGCAGCGGGAGAGGGGATTTTCAGTATCCAGAAGGATGGTAACTGTAACTTTATCAATGATGCCGCCCTGGCCATGCTTGGCCTCAAACGGAGTGAGGTAATCGGTAATAATATTCACCGTATGATTCATCATACCGACCAAAACGGTACCCAATGTAGTGAGGATGATTGTTTGATAACCCACGCCCTGCATACAGGTGAAGCGGTAACGGTCGATGAAGACTGTTTTTGGCGCAGTGACGGCGCCAGTTTCCCGGTAATGTACTCAGCATCGCCATTGGATGACGGTAGAACACATATAGGGGTGGTGGTGGTTTTTCACGACATAACTGAGCAGAAGACGGAACGCATGATCCTGGAACACCAGGCAACCCATGACCCGCTCACCGGGTTGGTGAATCGCAGAGAGTTTGAACGGCGTCTGGATCGCGCCATAGATACCGCAATACAAGAGGAGAAGGAGCATGTGTTGCTGTACATGGATCTGGATAATTTTAAACCGGTAAACGATATATCCGGCCATAATGCCGGGGATGAACTGTTGCGGCGGCTGGCAAAGAAGGTGGCCGGCCTGATGCGTGAGAGGGATACCCTGGCGCGTTTGGGTGGGGATGAGTTTGCTGTTTTGCTGGAACACTGTTCGCTGGAAGTGGCACTGCGTATCGGTGAACAGATAACCGAAGCGGTCTGTGGAGAAAAATTCTTCTGGGACGGCAACCAGTTTGTGGTGGGGGTGAGTATCGGGTTGGTATCCTTAAACTCAGGTTGCGCCAACTCCGATGCAGCCCTGTATGCTGCAGATGGCGCATGCTATCTGGCTAAACAGTTGGGCGGTTGTCAGATACAGGTTTGGTCACCGGAGTTGCTTGAGTCAAAGAAGATCCATTGAGTGATCCTATGCGGTTCTGGCCAGTGCCCAGACATCTACCCGTTTTATCCCCCTGCGTTTGAGTGTTCTGGCCATTTCCCCAACAGTCCCGCCTGTTGTAACCACATCGTCCAGGACCACCACATGGTTGTGCTTGAGCCGCTGAGTAACAGTGAAGGCGCCGCGGATGTTTTTCCGGCGCCTCTTTTTATCCAGATTTGTTTGGGATTCGGTTGCGCGCGTACGTATGCAGCTTGTTGAATCCACAGGGATGTCCAACTGGCGGCCAATAGGTCTGGCCAGCTCAATGGCCTGATTAAACCCACGTTCCAGCAGACGAGAGCGGTGCAGTGGCACCGGGATAATCAGCTCCGGCAGTTCCAGATCGTTGCTCTCTATATGGCTGATGAGCAGGTTAGCCAGCAATCTTCCATGCTGGAGCTTGCCGGCGAATTTAAACTCACTGATCAAACTGGAGATAGGAAATCCATAGGAGAAGGCCGCATGGCAGCGGTCATATGCTGGGGCGAGTCTCAGGCATCTGCCGCAAACCGGGTTGTCTGCAGTGTGCCGAGAAAGGGGCAGTGCGCAGATGGTGCAGCGATTTATATTGTGCGGCAGCTCTTCAAGACAGGCGTTGCAGATGTCTCCATCTGTGGTGTTGGATGCACCACAGAGCAGACACAGGGGGGGATACAGGAGTTTGTGTGTATTATTAACCCAATTGTAAACCATGGGATTCCTTTCTGGTTGACAAGAGTCGTCCATACCTTACTATGATTGCCTATTTTTAACATCCGCTGTCTACGGCAAGCACCACACTGAGACGTAGGTTAAGCATAGAGGAATCTGTACATTATGAGCAGTATAAATATTCGGCATGACTGGAGTCTGGAGGAGATCGAGGAGTTGTTGGGGCTGCCATTCAACGACCTGATGTTTCAGGCGCAGTCGGTACATCGGGAGAACTTTGACCCCAACAGCGTACAGGTGAGTACCCTGCTCAGTATCAAGACCGGTTCCTGTGCGGAGGATTGCGGCTACTGTTCCCAGAGTGCCAGACACTCTGCGGATCTGGAGCCGGAGAAACTGCTGCCCTTGGAAGATGTAAAGTCTGCAGCTCAGGCCGCCAAAGAGAGGGGGGCTACCCGTTTCTGTATGGGGGCCGCCTGGCGCAATCCAACCGATAGCAATCTGGACCGGGTCATTGAGATGATAGAGGCGGTGCATGCCTTGGATATGGAGAGTTGCGTCACCCTTGGCATGCTGACAGAGGAGCAGGTACGCCGCCTAAGTGAGGCCGGGCTAAACTACTACAACCACAACCTGGATACATCACCCGAATTCTATGGCAATGTGGTAACCACCCGCACCTATCAGGATCGGTTGCAGACCCTGGAGTATGTGCGTGCCCAGGGTATCAATACCTGTAGCGGCGGTATCCTGGGTATGGGAGAGACCCGCAGGGATCGCGCCTCCATGCTGCGGGAACTGGCAAATCTACCCAGGCATCCGAACTCCGTGCCGATAAACATGCTGGTACAGATCGAGGGTACTCCGCTGTATGGTTGCGAGGAGCTGGACCCATTCGAGTTTGTCCGAGTTATAGCCGTGGCGCGTATCATAATGCCGCAATCCTATGTGCGGCTTTCGGCCGGACGCAGCGAGATGAATGATCAGATGCAGGCACTCTGTTTTCTGGCCGGCGCCAACTCCATCTTCTATGGTGAGCGTCTGCTTACCACAGGCAATCCGGACGCAGACAGGGACCGTAATCTGCTCGAACGTCTGGGATTGCGCTTCGAGCAGCGTAAAGGCCATTCCAGTCTTGATGTTGGCCGGGCAAGCGCTGACAGCGTTCAGATTTGATTCGGTCCTGGTGAACAGCAGTTGTGAAATCACTTCAACCAGAACTGGATAGACGCAAGGTCGAACATCTGTATCGTAACCGCCGGGTGGTGTCCACTCCCCAGGGCCCTGAGCTGGTGCTGGATGGCAGGCCGATGCTGGGCTTTTGCAGTAACGACTATCTTGGGCTGGCCAATCACCCTGAGGTCATCTCCGCCCTACAGCGCGGGACGGCTGAGTATGGCGTTGGCAGTGGCGCCGCTCATCTGGTCAACGGCCACAGCTCCGCACATCACGCCCTGGAACAGGAGCTGGCTGAGTTCACCGGGCGCCCGCGGGCGCTGCTGTTTTCTACCGGCTATATGGCAAACCAAGGGGTGCTTACCGCCCTGCTGGGGCGTGGTGACACGCTGTATGAAGATCGCCTCAACCACGCATCACTGATCGATGGCGGTCTGCTGGCGCGCGCCAGCTTAAAACGCTTTGCCCACAGAGATATGGCGGCCCTGACTAAACAGATGGGTTCCCAGGATAGCGGCGAAGCCATGGTGGCGGTGGATGGTGTCTTCAGTATGGATGGAGATATCGCCCCCTTGCCGGAATTGGCGGCGATCTGCCGGGAGAGGGATGCCTGGCTGCTGGTGGATGATGCCCACGGACTTGGTGTGTTGGGGGCGAAGGGTGGGGGAAGCCTGGAGCACTTCTCCCTTGGCCTGGATGCGGTGCCGATACTTATGGGTACACTGGGTAAGGCCTTTGGTACCTTCGGTGCCTTTGTGGCCGGTTCAGATGAGTTGATCGAAACCCTGATCCAACAGGCCCGCAGTTACATCTACACCACTGCATCCCCTCCTGCCTTGGCCGAGGCGACCAGGGTCAGTCTCCGTCTGGTGCAGCAGGAGTCCTGGCGCCGGGAGCAGTTGCAGGCCTTGATCAAACGTTTTCGCGCCGGGGCGGAACAGCTTGGGTTGCCTCTTATGCCGTCGGAGACCCCGATCCAGCCGTTATTGGCAGAATCGTCCGAACAGGCACTGGCCTGGAGCAGCAGGCTGGAGCAGAGAGGGATACTGGTAAGCGCGATACGACCACCAACCGTGCCGGAGGGTAGTGCGCGTCTGCGGGTGACATTCAGTGCAAATCATACGGACGAGCATGTCGACCGGCTGCTGGAGGCGCTGTCACGATGATGTTGCACGCAGAGACATTCGGGACGGGCAGGGATCTGGTATTGATCCACGGCTGGGGGATGAACAGTGCGGTCTGGTCATCCCTGGTTGCACCCCTGGCGCAACAATATCGTATTACCCTGATAGATTTGCCGGGTCACGGTGAGAGTGAATATGACCGGTCGCAGAGCGGCCTGGATCAATGGCTGGCTGCGGTGTTGCAGGTAGCTCCAGAGCGTGCGATCTGGATCGGCTGGTCCCTCGGCTCCATGCTGGCGCAGCGGGCTGCGGTAGCATTTCCCGAGCGGGTGCAGGGGTTGGTCTCCATAGCGGGTACCCCCCGCTTCGTCCAGGCCGATGACTGGCCAAACGCCATGCAGAGTGAGACCCTGCTAGGTTTTGCGGCCGATCTTACAGAGGATCACAGCCGGACCCTGGAGCGCTTTCTGACTCTCCAGGCCCATGGAGATGCCGAGGTGCGCAGGTTATTGCGCCCTCTGCGCGAGGGTATTGCCAGCCGTCCTGAGCCGGACGAGCTGGCGCTGAAGGCTGGTCTGAATCTGCTGATGAATGTGGATTTGCGTGCGGATCTGCCCAGGATGTGCTGCCCAAGCATCTGGTTGTTGGGACGACGGGACGCCCTGGTACCGGTTGCGGTGGCAGAGGATCTGCATGGGTTGTTACCCGATGCGCAGATACAAATATTCAAACAGGCGGCGCATCTGCCTATGTTGTCAGATCAGGCCCGTTGCCTGGAACTGTTACAGGATTTTATTGGTGATTGTTGATGGTTGATATAGATAAGCGACAGGCCTGCAACGCCTTCTCACGAGCAGCAGAGCACTATGATGAGGTGGCGGTACTGCAACGAGAGATCGGTCAGCGCCTGCTGGATAGATTGGATCTTATGTTGATCGAACCCAAGGTGGTTCTGGATATAGGTTCCGGTACCGGGGTGGCCACGGCGGAGCTGGCCAAATGCTATAAAAAGGCCCAGATCATCGCCCTGGACTTCGCCTTCCCCATGCTGCTGCAGACGCGCAAGCGAGGTTCCTGGTTACGGCGCCCGCGTTGTGTCTGTGCTGATCTTGAACAGCTACCCTTTGCCGACAACAGTGTCGACCTGATCTACTCCAATGCCTCTCTGCAGTGGAGTAATGATCTGGGGCACACCTTTAATGAGTTCATGCGGGTGCTGCGTCCCGGTGGTCTGGTTACCTTCACCACCTTCGGACCGGACACACTGAAGGAGTTGCGCATGGCCTGGGAGCAGGTGGACGGTGGCAGCCATGTCAGCCGGTTTCTGGATATGCATGACGTGGGGGATGCGCTGGTCTCCAGCCGGTTTGCGGATACCGTAATGGATGTGGATCGTATGATCCTTACCTATGACCAGGTGGATGGTTTGATGCGCGATCTAAAGTTGTTGGGTGCGCATAACGTAAACCGTGATCGCGAGCGCGGACTTACCGGTAAGAAGCGCATGGCGGCCATGCGGGATGCCTATGAACAGTTTCGCCGGAACGGAAGGCTGCCGGCCAGCTATGAGGTGATCTACGGTCACGCCTGGGCGCCGGAACAACAACAGCAAGCTGCGGACGTCACTGCGGTGCCGGTTAGCAGCATCAAGCGGGCGTAGACCTGGATCTGGCCAGGAGCAAGATGATGCAACCAGGATATTTTATTACCGGGACCGATACCGAATGCGGCAAGACCGAGATAACCCTGAGTCTGATGCATCTGCTGCAAACAGGCGGCAGATCGGTATTGGGCATGAAGCCGGTTGCATCAGGGGCGCTGTCAACCGGAGATGGTCTGCGCAACGAGGATGCACAACGGATTCAGCAACAATGCTCCATTCCGGTACCTTATTCTCTGATCAATCCATTCGGGTTTGCCCCACCCATCGCCCCGCACCTGGCGGCTGAACAGGCTGGGGTGGAGATAGATTTTTCCCGGATAGTGGATTGTTATACTCGGCTTTCGGCCATAGCTGATATGGTGATAGTGGAGGGTGTCGGTGGTTGGCGCGTACCGCTCGGTCCTGACGGTGACCTGGCCGATCTGGCCAGAGCCTTTGCTCTGCCGGTGATTCTTGTGGTTGGCGTCAGGCTGGGCTGCATCAACCATGCCCTGCTCACCGTAGAGTCGATTCAGGTCAAAGGGGTAAACCTGGCCGGTTGGGTCGCAAATATTATGCAGCCGGAGATGCAGGAGCTGGATGCCAATCTCATCACGCTACGTCGGGCAATAGATGCGCCTTGTATCGGGATGGTGCCACATATGCAGCAGATTTCTACCCCGGCCATGGCTGCCTGTTTGGACGAAACTTTGTTTGCGGACTGAAACTACGTATTATGCCTAGGTTCTCAGATCTGACGGAAGAAATCATGCCGAAGCGTAACCTCTACAATACCAATGTGCTGGCCGAGCGCATCCTAATCTCTCCTGCCCAGCTGAAACGGCACATGCCCAACACGCCTGAGGATGACGAAGCTGTATGGCAGGCCCGCCAAACCATTGCAAATATCCTTAGCGGCAAGGATCATCGCATGCTGGTTGTGGCCGGACCCTGCTCCATCCATGATGTGGATGCCGCCATGGAGTATGCGCATAGGCTGCATAAGCTGCATCAGGAGTTATCAGACAGCCTGTATATAGTAATGCGTATCTACTTCGAAAAGCCGCGAACCACAGTGGGATGGAAGGGTCTGATCAACGACCCCAAGATGGACGACTCATTTCAGATTGAAGAGGGGCTGCACAAGGCGCGCAAGCTATTGATTCAGCTGGCGGATATGGGATTGCCGGCAGCAACGGAGGCACTGGACCCCATCAGTCCGCAATACCTCTCCGATCTGTTTGCCTGGTCGGCCATCGGGGCCAGAACCACAGAATCCCAGACCCACCGCGAAATGGCCAGTGGTCTATCTACGCCGGTAGGGTTCAAGAACGGCACCGACGGTAATCTCGCCGTGGCCATCAACGCCTTGGAGTCGGTATCACGTCCCCATAGCTTTCTGGGCATAGATCAGGCGGGGCAGGTGACGGTGATCCAGACCAAGGGCAATGCCGCCGCCCACATCATTCTGCGCGGTGGCGGTGGTCAGCCCAACTATGACTCAGTAAATATCGCCCTGTGTGAACAGGAGTTGCGCGAGGCCGGTCTGCCGGAAAACATCATGGTGGATTGCAGTCATGGCAACTCCAACAAGAATTTTCATCTGCAGCCACTGGTGGTTGAAAATGTGATTGGCCAGATTGTCGGCGGCAACAAGTCTATTATGGGGATCATGCTGGAGAGCAATCTGAAGGAGGGGAATCAGAAGATCCCGTCTGATCTATCCAAGTTAGAGTATGGTGTCTCTGTTACCGACGCCTGTATCGGCTGGGACGACACGGAGAAATTGTTGCGTGACATGCATGCCAAGCTGGTTGATGTGTTGCCTGGACGTCGGGGTTGATTGTTTTCTGCGGTAGAAAAAATTAGGCCGCTAAAAAACTTAGCGGCCTTAACCAAAGGAGGAGATGTCGGTGACGATAGATCAACTCTTCATCAAGATTGAATCTGGTCGCCTATTGCCAACCGTCCTGTCTATTGGAACATATGCCCATCTGCCTATGCATTGAGAATTCTCAAGAGCTTTAGTTTTATCTATACCGATACTGGTTGAATTCGGAAAAAACAGTAAAAAAGGGGAGTTAGCCCCTTTTTTACTGTTATATTTCAGCTGGTTAGTCAGCAAGGGTCAGCTTCATCTTCTCCATGGCACGTTTCTCGATCTGCCGGATACGCTCAGCGGATACGCCATATCTGTCCGCCAGCTCATGCAGCGTGGCCTTCTGTTCGGATAGCCAGCGCGCGGTCAGTATCTCTCTGCTGCGTTCATCCAGGTCCTCCAGGGCCGTATAGAGTTGATTCTTTTCGCTCTCTTCAGAATCCAGTAGCTCCAGTTGCGAGGCAGGTTCCATCCGCATATCCGCCAGATAGGCTGCGGGTGCCACTGCACCGCTATCATCATCTGCCGCTTCCATCATGCCATCAAAGGCGACGTCGCCTTTGTTCAGGCGTTTTTCCATCTCTACTACGGTTTCCGGTTTAACCCCAAGGTCAGATGCAACCCCCTCCACCTCTTCCTGGGAAAACCACCCCAGGCGCTTCTTCGAACTGCGAAGATTGAAGAACAGCTTACGCTGTGACTTGGTGGTTGCCACCTTTACTATGCGCCAGTTACGCAGTACAAACTCGTGTATCTCCGCCTTGATCCAGTGTACGGCGAAGGAGACCAGTCGAACTCCTATGCTCGGGTCGAATCGGCGTACCGCCTTCATCAGCCCCACCGATCCCTCCTGGATGAGGTCCGGAAGTGCCAGTCCGTATCCGCTGTATCCGCGGGCAACGCGGATGACAAAGCGTAGATGCGATAGCACCAGGGCTCGGGCTGCGTCCAGGTCATTGTCGTTGCGCAGACGCATAGCCAGTTCATACTCTTCATCTGCGGTCAGCATGGGAAACTGATAGGCTGCGCTGATGTACGCATCCATACTGCCTGTGGACAGGTTGATAGGTATGGCCAGTTCTTTGCTCATATAAATAACCCAGTAGTTTGATATGCAATTATATTAGCACTCTTGCCAGCTGAGTGCCAACCCGTAGATTTGAGTTTTGTTATCCCGGTAAGTTCACGGAGTATAGGCCTATTTATTCTTAATTTTGGTGCCGAAGATGTCAATGTGGTGCCAGGTTCAGAGGTTTTCAACCAGGCTCGATGGCATGTAGATGCCGAGAAACTGCAATCCAGGAGCCGGCAAGCCCCAGCAGGGCACTGGAAAGGATCAAAATCATCAGGTTGGGGAGATCAAGTGGTGTCAGAATGAAATTACTATGGTAGAGCCCGGCAAGTTTCTTCACCGGCTCGGTCAATAGCCATAGATTCAGGCTTATCAGAAGCCATGCCAGGAGTCCGCCAAACAGTCCGTACCAGAAGCCGGAGTAGAGAAAAGGGCGCCGGATGAAGGCATTGGTCCCCCCGATCAGCTTGGTGATCTCTATCTCATCCTTCTGATTCTGAATCTCCAGGCGTATGGTGTTCCCGATGATGAGCAGTACCGCCAGGGCCAGGAGCGAGGCCAGCAGCAATACACCTCTGGCGGCTATCTCGGTAATGGCCTGAAACCGCTGCAGCCATTGAAGATCCATCTGGGCGATGTCCACCTCCGGCAGTAGCCGCAGCTCATCCAGCAGTAGCTTGGCACCCTCAGGTGAGGTGTAGGCGGCGCTGGGGCTTATGATCATGACTGCAGGCAGTGGATTGCTGTCCAGGGTGTCGAGTGCCTCGGAGAAACCGGAATTGTTACGAAACTCCTCCAGGGCCTGCTCCGGGGTGATCAGTTGCACCGCAGCGATACTCTGTTTGAGTCGGAGTTGCTCCGCCAGGGCATCTATCTTGGCATGCTCCAGATCCAGTTTGAGAAATATGGAGATGTTGGCCGAATTGTCCATACTGCCACTTAGCCGCTGGACATTATCCAGCAGCAGTTTCAGCCCGGCAGGGAAGGAGAGGGCTATGCTCAGCACCATGACCGTCATAAGGGTGGACAGAGGGGCGCGTATCAGTCTTCCCAGGCTGAACAGCAGCGCCTGCAGGTGACGCATCAGCCAGGTACGGATGCGCAATTTGCGACCAGAGGTCAGATCCATGACCTTATTCATGTTACGTCCCTTTTTCGGTCTGATACCCATCTTAGGAGATTACTTCCTGGCTGTCATGCACCAGGCGCCCCTGATTCAGGGTGAGGATACGCCGGTTCATCCGTGAGATGAGATCAAGATCGTGGCTGGCGATAAGCAGGGTTACACCTACCTGATTGAACTGTTCGAACAGGTGCATGATCTCCTGGGATAGTTCCGGATCGAGGTTGCCGGTAGGCTCGTCCGCCAGTACCAGCGGAGGGCGGTTGACCACGGCGCGTGCGATACCCACCCGCTGCTGCTCGCCACCGGAGAGGGAGATCGGATAGGATTTCTCTTTGCTCAGCAGGCCTACCTTATCCAGGGCGGCACGTACCCTGCGGCCGATATCGCTATAGCCTACACCAGCGGCGATCAGGGGCATGGCCACATTGTCGAACACGGTGCGATTCTGCAGCAGGCGGTAATCCTGGAATATCATCCCTACCTCGCGCCGGTGGTAGGGGATCTGACTGCTGCGAAGACGTGACAGGTTGCGGCCTGATACCCGAACCTGTCCACTGGTACAGCGCTCCAGCAGTCCGATAATCTTAAGCAGGGTGCTCTTGCCGGCACCTGAGTGTCCGGTGAGGAAGACTATCTCCCCCTGGTCGATATGCAGGTTGATGTTGCTCAACCCCTCGAACCCACCGGCATAGCGTTTGATGACGTTATCGAAGTGAATCATCGTGTTTTGTTGAGTGGCCCGGGCTTCCCGTAATTGCTCTTAATTATCTATCGGTTAGTGTCCATCAAAGCAGATATGGTACTAGGTCTCAAACAGGGCGTCGATGAACTCTGTCGCATCAAAGTGACGCAGATCCTCAATCGATTCACCTACACCGATAAAACGTATCGGGATTTTGAGCTTGTCGGCGATGGCGAACAGGATGCCGCCTTTGGCGGTGCCATCCATCTTGGTCAGGGTGATGCCGGTAATACCCACTGCCTGATTAAACTGCTGGGCCTGATTAAGTGCATTCTGACCGGTAGTGGCGTCTACCACCAGCATTACCTCGTGGGGTGCATCAGGGTCTATCTTCTTCATCACCCGTGCGACCTTGCTGAGTTCGTCCATCAGGTTGCTCTTGGTGTGGAGACGCCCCGCGGTATCGGCCAGGAGTACATCGATGTTGCGGGCGGTTGCTGCCTGTAACGCATCGTAGATAACGGATGCGGAGTCGGCCCCGGTATGCTGGGCGATGACCGGGATCTGGTTGCGCTCCCCCCAGGTCTGGAGCTGTTCTATGGCGGCGGCACGGAAGGTGTCGCCCGCAGCCAGCATCACGCTCTGACCATCCTGTTGCAGTCGCATGGCAAGTTTGCCGATGGTGGTGGTCTTGCCTGCGCCATTGATCCCAACCATCAGGATCACCTGGGGGCGTCCGTTCATCGAAGAGGTTACGGGGCTGTCGCACTGATCGAGGATCTCCTTAAGTTCCCGCTTCAACACGCTGTTCAGGATCGCGGGATCGGACAGCTCTTTACGTCGCACCTTTTCCGCCAGGTTACCGATGATTCTACTGGTGGCATCAACCCCGACATCCGCAGTCAGCAGCAGGGTTTCCAGCTCCTCCAGCAGATCCTCGTCAATCTCTTTTTGCCCCAAAAGCAGATTGGCCAGACCGTCGGTAAGATTGTGTCTGGTGCGCGTTAGGCGCTGTTTAAGCTGGGAGATTATCCCCGCTTTTTCTCCCTTTTCTGCGTTAGCAGTGGGGTTGGTTTTACTCTTATCTTTTTTTCCGAATCCAAACATTTACTTTACGTATCCTGGAACCATTACTGTCTCTGTTTGTCTCTCATCTCCAGGAAGCCGGTATATCTTTATCCCTGGACAGTGTGCGCAGATGAGCGGTTTTCATCGATCCGGTATCCCAAATTACCGCTGTCACAGCCGGCCGTTTTAGATATATTAGGATCTGGGCTGAAAAATAGTGTCGTTGCGCAGACGAGGCAGAGGCATTTTCGCTCGGATCGCCCATAAGTGCCACAGGCATTTGGAATTTGTTTCTCTCCTTAGGAATAAAAATGAGATTTGCTTACCTGTTGTTCATGTTACTTACTGCGCCGCTGTTTGCCGCAGATGCCCCTGACATTAATGCCGGAAAGGTTACAGAATACCAGCTGGATAATGGTATGAAGGTGATAGTCAAGGAGGACCACAGGGCGCCGATCGCGGTCTCCCAGGTCTGGTACAAGGTCGGTTCCAGCTATGATCAGGAGGGCATCACCGGTATCTCCCATCTGTTGGAACATATGATGTTCAAGGGGACACAGCAACATCCGCCCGGTGAGTTTTCCCGCATCATCGCCGCCAATGGCGGGCGCGAAAATGCCTTTACCGGACGCGATTACACCGCCTATTTTCAGACCATGTCCGCGGATCGCCTGGAGATCTCTTTTCAGCTGGAGGCGGATCGTATGCGAAACCTGACGTTGCCTGCAGCCGAGTTCAAAAAAGAGCTTGAGGTGGTGAAGGAGGAGCGGCGTATGCGTACCGAGGATAACCCAAACTCCCTGACCAGTGAGCAGTTCTACGCGGTATCCTATCGCAATCTGCCATACAAACATCCGATTATTGGCTGGATGAATGACCTGGACAATATGCAGGTGGAGGATGTGCGCTCCTGGTACCAACGCTGGTATGCCCCGAATAACGCCACCCTGGTGGTAGTGGGGGATGTATCGCCCGAGTGGGTACTGAAGATGGCGCAGAAGTATTTCGGACCACTGAAGGCGGAGTCGATCCCGCGCCAGAAACCTCTGCGTGAACCGCCGCAACGCGGCACTATTCGTGTAACTGTGGAGGCGCCGGCACGCCAACCCTATCTGCTGTTGGGGTACAAAACCCCGGTTGTCGCCACTGCGGATCAGGAGTGGGAGCCGTATGCCCTGGAGATGCTGGCCGCAATCCTGGATGGCGGTAACAGCTCCCGTATCAGCCAGAAGCTGGTTCGCGGCAAGGAGATAGCCGTTTCAGCTGGTGCCAATTACAGCGCATTTTCCAAGTACTCAGATATGCTGACCATGAACGGAGTGCCGGCAGAGGGGCATACGATAGCCGAACTGGAGCAGGCGCTACGCGCGGAGGTGGATCTGCTTAAACAGAAATTGGTGAGCAGTGAGGAGTTGCAGCGGGTGCAGGCGCAAGTGGTGGCAAGTAAGGTGTATGAGCTGGATTCGGTGTTCTATCAAGCGATGCAGATCGGTACTCTGGAGACCATCGGGCTGGACTGGAGCCTGATCGATAAATATGCGGAACGGATGCGGGCGGTAACGCCGGAACAGGTACAGGCGGTGGCGCGGAAATATCTAAAGGATGAGTCCCTAGCGGTAGCGGTGCTTAAGCCGTTGCCAATGGATGGCAAGCAGCGGGTTGGTGCCGTATCCGGAGGTGACTATGTCCATTAACAGAAACCATGTAATGCGGTTTATCCTGCTGTTGGTCCTGATCCTGGTCAGCAACAGTGTCTGGGCAGTGCCGGCCATTCAGACCTGGAAGAGCAATGGGGCAACGGTTCTCTTCGTGGCGGCACCGGATCTGCCGATGGTGGATGTGCGGGTGGTGTTCGATGCGGGCAGTGCCCGTGATGCAGCCAAACCAGGCCTGTCGCAGCTGACAAATGCCCTGCTGACGGACGGGGCGGGACAATGGGATGCGGATCAGATAGCACTGCGCATGGATGCCGTGGGGGCAAAACTGGGTAACGGATCGCTCAAGGATATGGCCTGGCTCTCTCTGCGTACCCTTACAGATAAGCCGGCCTTTACCCAAAGCGTAGCAACCCTGACAGAGGTTTTGACTAATCCGACCTTTCCCTCAGACGCGTTGGAACGTAATCGCCAGATGATGCTTGCCAACCTGAAGCAGGAGGAGCAGTCTCCGGGCGCGGTGGCCAGCAAGAGGTTCCTGCATGCAGTGTTCGGATCCCATCCCTACGCCATCGACAGCGGAGGCACCAAGGAGTCTCTGCAGGCCATTACCAGGGATGATGTAGTGTCCCAATATCGGCGCTACTACGTGGCAAATAACGCCACTATAGCCATTGTAGGCGCCCTGGATCGCAGGCAGGCGGAGGTGCTGGCAGAGCAGCTTACCTCAAGGTTGCCGGCAGGCACAGCGGCTCCGGCCTTGCCGGCGGTTCCGGAGCTGAAACAGGCAGCTGACATAGATGTTCCGTTCCCTTCCAGTCAGTCCCATATCCTGCTGGGACAGCCGGGTATGCATCGCGGAGATCCAGACTATTTTGCCCTGTATGTGGGTAACCATATCCTGGGTGGCAATGGTCTGGTATCGCTACTGAGTGAAGAGGTGCGGGAAAAACGGGGCCTCTCTTACAGCGTATACAGCTATTTTTCCCCGATGCGGGTGGATGGCCCCTTCATCATGGGTGCTCAGACCAAAAACCAACAGGCTGATCAGGCGCTGAATGTGATGCGCAATACCCTGAACGATTACATTGAAAATGGTCCGACTGATGCTGAGCTGCTGGCGGCAAAACAGAATATTACCGGTAGTTTTCCCCTGAACATAGCCAGCAATGGCAAGATCGTAGAGTATATATCGATGATTGGGTTCTACCATCTGCCTCTGGACTATCTGGATACCCTTGTAGGCAAGGTGAATGCGGTAACCAAGGAGCAGATCAAGGATGCATTCAAACGCCGGCTCCATCCGGACCGGTTTGTGACCGTTGTGGTAGGCGCCGCCGGCAAGGGCAAACCCTAGGTATGGGAAGAGGTGGGCGTCAGCTCAATCAGGTCAGGATTATCGGTGGCGAGCATCGTGGCCGCAGGTTGAGTTTTCCGGATATACCAGGTCTGCGTCCGACCGGGGATCGTATTCGCGAGACATTGTTTAACTGGCTACAGCCCAATCTTCCAGGGTCATCCTGTCTGGATATGTTCGCCGGGAGCGGCGCCCTGGGGCTGGAGGCGGCCTCGCGCGGTGCCGGGAAGGTCCTGCTGCTGGACAGCTCTCCCATAGTGATTGATCAGTTGCAGCAACATGTAGCACTGCTCGGATTGAGTCAGGTTACTGTTGAGCTGGCCGATGCCTTATCCTGGCTGCAGCGCCCGGCAGGCCAGTTCGATATCGTATTTCTGGATCCGCCCTTTGCCGCAGCAGGTATGTTGCAACAGGCGTGTCTTGGTCTCGAGACCGGAGGATGGTTGAGACCGGGCGCATTGATATATATAGAGGCAGATGCGGCATCCGGCTTGCCTGAATTGCCGGATACATTGAGTATTCTCAAGGAGAAAAAGGCTGGTCAGGTTGCATACTACCTATGCACAAACGGGTAAATTGCACTTCTATATGCGGCATGTTTGAATTGGGGGAACTGTTCTATAATCTGGCTGATCCAACACGGTTGGTCAGGGAATATACGCAAAATCATGCAATACAGCCGGATCAGAGGCGGTTTTTGGGACAATATGGTTGACATATTGTATTCAGGCAATATTATCGGTCCAACCACGTGATATGACCAATGATAACAGCCCTCTACCCAGGTACATTTGATCCGATTACCAATGGCCATAGCGATATAGTTGCCAGGGCTGAGCTGTTATTTGACCGGGTGGTGGTTGCGGTTGCGGCAAACCCTGGTAAACGACCGGCATTCAGTCTGGATGAGAGGGTTGAGATGGCGCGGCAGGTGTTGTCGGGCCATGATTCGGTCGAGGTGATAGAATTTAACTCTCTGCTGGTGAATTTTGCCCGCGAGTGTGGTGCGAGTGTGATCCTAAGAGGGTTACGCGCCGTGTCAGATTTTGAGTATGAATTCCAGCTAGCTGGGATGAACAGGCGCCTGGCGCCTGATATTGAGACGGTCTTTCTTACGCCGGGCGAGCAATTTGCCTATATTTCGTCTAGTCTGGTGCGCGAGGTTGCGTCATTAGGCGGGGATGTATCGGACTTTGTTCATCCGGTGGTGGTGAGTGCCCTGGCGGGGCGGGTTCGCTGATTGCTAGGATATATAAATGTGACTAGGGGTTAACCGCCCCAAAAATATTCAGGAGTTGAAAAATGGCTTTAATGATTACAG
>JBNKDM010000003.1:0-102541 GCA_050288245.1 Sedimenticolaceae bacterium | reverse complement strand
TAATTGTTGATTCTGTGCTGCATCATTGCCTGAAGGCGGATGCAGCCACTCCGTTACCTATGTTGGAATATCTATAGAACCACGCTATGTCTGGTAGATAGGGCGTGTTGTTGCCGCATATGGGGGATGGATCTGGTCTGTTATGAGCTAAATTCGAAGTAGTACCTGAGCAAAATACCGTTTACTATACGCGGCGTCACCCCGCTTTAGGGTACAATGGTGTGCCTGTAGTATTAGATTGCATCTGAGCTTGTGTGTACGCCATGCTTGCGTAATTAATGATAAATGTGTTGGTTGTTGTTGATTATTTTACTAATTTGGGTGAATATCAACGCGCGCAAGTTGGTTTTTTAGGGGGTTTTATCGGTCTGTCATGGTCCAGATACAATAATCTGGGTTGGGGCTAAACAGATGTTGAAGATCGATAGATGAAAGTTTCTTGGGCTGTGCATGACTAGATGGCAACAGCTTGAGTTTATTCAGAATTAAAGGGAGGGTCTGTCAATGCGCGCGTACCCACGGCGTATAATTGGAATCATTTCCAAGTTGGGCTTGAGCTTGGCGATAATATTCGTTACCGGCTGTGCGTCCACAAACTATCCACCAGTAAGTCAAGAACTGAAAGCCGCTAAGAGCAATTATAAGTATCTGATTGGCCCGGGCGATTCGGTAGAGATCTTTGTATGGGGCAACGAAGAGCTGACTGTGACTGTACCTGTTCGGCCCGATGGGAAGATTACCACCCGACTGGTTGAGGATATCCAGGCCAGTGGCAAAACACCCACCCAACTTGCCAGAGACATTGAGAAGGCATACTCGGAATACGTGAAGAGTGCCGTGGTAAGTGTGATTGTTAACGGTTTCGTTGGTATCCCATCACAGCAGATTAGGGTTGTAGGTGAGGCATCCAAGCCGTTATCGGTTCCATATAACAAGCATATGACGTTGCTTGATCTGATGATCGCCGTCGGAGGGTTGACGGATTATGCAGACGGCAACAAGACGGTTCTTATCAGATATGTTGATGGGAAAAGAGAGTTGTATGGCCTTCGTGTTGAGGATCTTCTCAAGGATGGTGATATATCTGCCAACATAGCTCTCTGGCCAGGTGATGTGGTTATTATCCCTGAAGCATGGTTCTAGCAGTTGTGTGGACTATTGGCCTAGGACGGTAAGAGTATGCAGGCATTTTTAGCTCAACTGAATGCATATCTTTCAGGGATCTGGCGTTTCCGCTGGACTATGTTGATTTCGGCTTGGTGTCTGGCGATTTCCGGTTGGCTGGTTGTCTACCAACTGCCGGAAGAGTATCTGGCAACAGCCAGGGTCCATATTGACAGCAACAATGTGTTGCGTCCTCTGCTGCAAGGTTTGATGGTTCAACCAAATGTGTCGCAGCGGGTCAGATTGATGAGTCAGACACTCCTCAGCAGGCCAAATATGGAAAAACTGATGCGGATGACTGATCTGGATCTGCAGGTAAAGACTGAAGCAGCGAAAGAGAAGTTGCTGCTGGAGTTGAGCCGGACAATATCCCTTAATGGAGAACGGGGAAATCCCTCTCTCTATTCCATATCCTTCCAGCATCGTAATCGTGATACCGCAAAACGTGTTGTGCAGGCGCTAATTTCCGTATTCATTGAGAGTGTCGTAGGCGAGAAGCGTGTTGATAGTGCCGATGCCCAGGAGTTTCTGGATCAGCAGATAGCGGAATATGAAGAGAGACTGTCTGAGGCGGAGTCGCGGCTCGCAGACTTTAAGCGTCGTTATGTCGGCACCATGCCAGGTTCCGAAGGCGGTTATTATCAGAGACTGGAAGAGGCCAAGGCCAGTAGGAATGCTGCTCAGCTGCAGCTCAAAGAGCTTGAAAACAGGCGTGCGGATCTGGAGAGTCAGATAGAGGATGCTGATGATGATCTTGGTGTGGTTTCAGGAGATCAGTCCCAGACACTATCAAGCTACGATGTCCGCATCCAGTCTCTGCAAAGTAGGCTGGATGAACTGCTGTTAAGGTATACCGAGAGACACCCTGCGGTAAAGCAGATTAGAAGCATCATTGCTGAGTTGGAAGATGCCAAAAAGAAAGAGGAAGAGGCGGCCAAGGATGAGCCTGCAAGCCAGGAGACTTTACAGGCTAGTCCGGTATATCAGCAAATGAGGGCGATGCTGGCGGAGACGGAGGCAAATATCGCGGAGTTGAAGATACGTGTTGGGGAATATGATGCCAGAGTGAAGGAGCTGGAGAAGAAGGTCGACAGCATCCCACTGATTGAGGCTGAACTGCAACAGCTAAATCGTGATTATACGGTGGTTTCACAACAACATGCTGACTTGTTGAAGCGGCGCGAGGCAGCACGGATGTCGCAACAGGTGGAAAAGAATTCGGACGATGTGAAGTTCCGCGTTATCGATCCGCCGTTCGTGCCGTTGAAACCGACCGAACCAAATAAATTATTACTGAATGTGGCGGTGTTGTTTGTTTCTATCGTCCTGGGTGTTGGTATTGCTTTTCTGCTCTCCCTGATGCGGCCGGTTATCAGTGACAGGTTTACTATGGGCGAGGTAACCGGTCTTCCGGTACTGGGTACAATAAGCATGATCGTAACTGAGGCCCAGAAGAAGAGGGAACTTGTCAGTAAGATGGTATTTGCCTCTATGACACTATCGCTATTCCTGGTTTTTGCCGGCATAAGTATCATGTACGGGTTCGACTTTGGCCTGAGCGATAACATAGATAAGATAAGTACGGGATCTTTATGAGCATTATTGAAAAGGCTGTCGATAAACTCGAGAAGATGACTGCTGTCACCAGGAAGCATGCGGGGAAAGAGCAGTCTGCTGCTGACGCTGATATCCAGCCTGTTGAGGACTTCGAGACAGAACAGAGCATACCTCAGGAGGAACGGGTTGAGGTTGAACCTGTTGTTGCAGATAGATCTGATGCAAAGAGTAGTACAAAGGCCGAGGTCAAGCCTAAGGTAAAGGTTGGAAAACCGAAAACCATAGAACTTCCCTTGGCGCGTATTGAATCCCTTGGCATGGTCAGTCCTGGTAATCCCAAAAGTAAGGTTGCCGAAGAGTATCGCGTAGTCAAACGCCCTCTGCTTATGAACATAGGAGGAGAAGGTGCCTCAGAGGTAGAAAATGCGAACCTTATCCTGGTTAGTAGTGCAGTGTCGGGTGAGGGTAAGACATTTTCAGCGATAAATCTGGCTCTGAGTATCGCGATGGAGCAGAATACAACGGTACTGTTTGTAGATGCGGATGTATCAAAGGCAACAGCCACACGCTTTCTTGGTATAGCGGATAACCAACTAGGGCTTATCGATATTCTGCAGAAGAGCGATATTGCGATAAGTGATGTTTTATTGCATACGAACATTCCGAATCTCAGGATTCTTCCAGCTGGTCATGCCCATGACAGAACAACAGAGCTTCTTGCCAGCGATAATATGCGCCAGGTGATGATGGAACTGTCCAAGCGGTATTCAGACCGAGTGATTATCTTTGATTCTCCGCCATTACTTCAGACCACCGAGGCCTCGGTTTTAGCTAATCTGGTTGGGCAGGTAGTGTTGGTCGTGGCGGCGAATGAAACGCCCCAGGCTGCGGTTACTGAAGCAATACAACATATACGTGATGATAAGGTGGTTGGGACACTACTTAATAAGTCCCGCAAGAAAGATTCAGGACAATATGGCTACGGCTATGGTTATGGCTATGGATCCGGACGTGAACGCGCTGAAGAGTAACAGGGGTCTTCTTTGATGCTCAACACGGGTGGAGCAATATCTGACAACACCGCGACTCTATTGCCTCGACTGCGTCGAGTAAATGGGGTATTGGCGCTGGCGCTACTGCTGTCGTCTGGCGCTGCGGTTTCGGCGGAATGGAATAACAAAGCCGGTGCTGCCGTTGGTGCCACATTCACCGATAATGTGTACCAGTCCGAGAGCAATGAAAAAAGCGACCTGATTCCTATCATTTCACCCTTCTGGAATATCAATGGCAAGGGCGGAGGTGCAACCCTTAACATAAGTGGTTCTTTCGATGTTAAGGATCCGGGCGGCGATCAGGATGAAAACAATCTTAATCTTCTGGCAAATGCCAATGCTGAGCTGGTAGAGCGTATTCTGTTTATGGATGCCAAGGTTACATCGTCCCAGAACGCCATTAACCCTCTAGCTACTTCCGGTACCGATAGCCTGGGTAAATCAGATAACCGGACTACCACTCAAACCGTAACCCTAAGCCCTTATGTCATTGGACGCATAAAGAACTATGCGGATCTCCGTGCGCGCTACTCCTATAGCTATGTGACCTCTTCTGAGATAGATAATGGTGACACCAGAAGCAGGGATCTCAACCTGTCTCTGACCAGTGGTACCAGCTTTGGTCCTCTGTTATGGGGAGCAAATGCCGCAGATAGAACGACTGACGCTCAGACCGGGACGTCTACCGGAAAATCGTCGCTCAGCGCAAATCTCGGTTATCAGCTGAATCGTAGTTGGCAGATTAACGGGCTGGTGGGAAAGGAGTGGACGGATTACACCTCGAATGGTAATACCGGCGGAATAAATTGGGAAATTGGCACCATCTGGACGCCCAGTGTCAGGACCTCGGTAGATGTAGGTTATGGACGCAGGTTCGCGGGTCCCACAGGGCATCTGAAACTGTCTCACCGCAGCAGACGCTCTCTGTTTACGGCCAGCTACATCCAGGAAATTACGGATAATAGTGAACAGCTAAGTTCATATTTTGATCAAGCAGGATTTGATAGTGCGCGTGCTCCTATTGTCGAAGCTTTATTTGGCGGCAGCCGATACCTGTACGATTTAGCCGACGCCCTACATATGCTGCCAATAGATGCGCCTGTTAGGGGTGATTATCTTAGTCTTCTCAGCAATAACGTCCAGTTTCTCAGTGACCGCTTTACCATGAGTTATATCCTGAGTGGAAAACGCACCACATTTGCTGTAACCGGAGACTACACCAAACATACTTCTGGGGATGCATCAGAGACCATTGGGACTGGCATGAATGTTTCAATTGATCGGAAGATTTCCGGGGTATTGAGTGCAACTGCCGGCCTCAGTTTGGACAGGATTGAACAAAATGATGGCAGCCAGTTCGACCAGTGGAATCTGAACCTTGGATTAAGTCAGAAACTTAGTGAAAGAACCACTCTGGACCTGAGTGTCGTTCATGCCAAACGTGAATCTGATACAGCAAACGATAGTTATGATGAAAACAGGATAGGATTGTCACTGAAACATTATCTGCGTTAGCGATGGACTGTCGTGTTTCCTGTCACCATCCTGTTTGCCGCCATATCGAGTTCTAATCACTTTATCAACTATGGATTAATCATAGGTTCCCTCGGAACATACGAATAACTCTGTTCTGAGTAAATACAGTTCTATCAAAGGCCTTTAGGGCTGGCCATACATCAAGGAGTGGCACAAAACAGTGATTAAAAATGCCATGACAATTGATGTGGAAGACTATTTCCACGTTTCCGCCTTCGAGAAACATATCCCACGCTCTAACTGGAACAGTCTGCCGTGCCGGATTGAACGTAATATGGATATGGTTCTGGGGTTGTTGGCCAAACACAATATTCATGCCACATTCTTTGTGCTGGGATGGGTTGCGGAGAGATATCCACATATCATCCGTTCGATTGTGGACAATGGGCACGAACTTGCCAGCCATGGCTACCAGCATATTCGGGTCAGCAATCAGCAGCAAGAAGAGTTTAGGCAGGACATTATACGCACTAAAGCATTGCTGGAGGATGTTAGCTCAACCGTAGTGAATGGATATCGTGCAGCCAGTTATTCAATTGGAGATGAGAGCCAGTGGGCACATCATGAGTTGCGTGATGCGGGCTATAGCTATAGCTCAAGTATCTATCCTATACAGCATGACCATTATGGGATGCCTTCCGCCCCACGCTTTAGCTATGCTCCGATCGCAGGGGATGATTTTCTTGAGATACCTATAACTACAGCCACCTTTCTTGGACGACGTTTGCCCGGGGGTGGAGGGGGATACTTCCGCTTCTTTCCATACTGGCTGTCACGCTGGATACTGCAACGGGTGAATGAGATGGATGGTCAGTCCGGAATATTCTATTTTCATCCTTGGGAGATTGATCCGGATCAGCCGCGCCAGACCGGAATTGGTCTGAAGACCAGATTTCGGCACTATCTGAACCTGGCTAAAACCGAAGCAAGACTAGAGCGTCTGTTTGCAGATCTGGATTGGGGGCGAATGGACCAGGTTTTTCTGCATCGAGATATAGCGCATAACCATGGTGTAAACGGAGATTTGTTGTAATGGGGAGAGTTGAAAATCAGGAGCTGTCCTCCAGGAAGGCAGGAACAATCAAGATTAGAGAACTGACGGATGCGGATTTCAATAGATGGGACACATTTGTAAATCTCTCTCCTGAGGCAACCTTTTTTCACCGCGCTGGGTGGAAGACGGTTATAGAACGCGCCTTTGGACATCGCACCCACTATCTTTATGCCGAAAGAGACGGTGAGATAGAGGCCATTCTTCCACTGGGACAGGTTAAGAGCCTGCTGTTTGGTAACAACCTTGTCTCCAATCCATTCTGCGTCTATGGTGGCATTGTAGCGGCAAACACTGAGGCTGCCATGGCTCTACGGCAGGCCGCTACCGAACTGGCTGATAGCCTGGGGGTGGATGCATTGGAATTCAGGAATATGCATCCATCCGGGGCGGACTTGCCGACCAAAGAGCTCTATGTAACCTTTCGCAAGGAGATAGATCCGGATCCTGAGGTGAATATGAAGGCCATTCCGCGTAAACAGCGGGCCATGGTCAGGAAGGGGATCAACGCAGGTTTGCAAGGCGAGGCGGATGAAGGCTGGCAACGACTGTTCCGGGTCTATTCCGAGAGCGTGCGCAATCTTGGAACCCCGGTGTTTCCAGCCAAGTATTTCCGTATCTTGCGCGAGGTGTTTGGTGCCGACTGCGATGTACTGATGGTGACCCACGCCGGGCAGGATGTAGCCGGGGTCATGAGCTTCTATTTTCGGGATCAGGTGCTGCCCTATTACGGAGGGAGTGTGCAGGCTGCCAGGTCACTCAAGGCGAATGACTTTATGTACTGGGAGTTAATGCGCATATCTGGGGAGCAGGGTATCAGGGTGTTCGATTACGGCCGGAGTAAAGTGGGAACAGGTTCCTACAGTTTTAAGAAGAACTGGGGCTTTGAGCCGCAGCCGCTAAGCTATGAATATCATCTGGTAAAATCCACATCAATCCCGGATATCAATCCGATGAATCCAAAATATCAGATGTTCATCAAGATCTGGAAAAAACTTCCGCTGGCAGCTGCAAATCTGCTCGGGCCCATGTTGGCGAGAAATCTTGGATGAGTTGTGACATGTATCAACCATCTAGATCATGTTTTTATCTTGGCCATGCTGAAGAGACAGTATGAAGCCGGCACTGCTCTACCTTTGTCACCGGATTCCTTATCCTCCCAATAAAGGAGATAAGATTCGTTCCTTCCACCTGTTGCGGTATCTCTCAAATAGATATCGAATTTTTCTGGGTACATTCATTGATGCAGAAGCTGATTGGGAATATGCCTCCAATCTGAATGAGTGGTGTGAACAGACCTACTATTTGCATCTGAATCCTACGCGCGCAAGGATTAAAAGTCTGACCGGATTGCTTGGCGGTAAGGCCCTGACGCTGCCATATTATTATGATGCACGCATGGCGCACTGGATAAGGTCTGTTGTGATTAGAGAGAAGATCGACACAGTTGTGATCTATTCATCTGCCATGGCCCAGTATCTGCTGGATCATGAATATGGATCTTTGCGCCGCATCATGGATCTGGTGGATGTTGATTCAGATAAATGGCGACAGTACAGTGCGAAGAAGCATTGGCCGATGAATTGGGTATATCGGCGCGAGGCCGACAAACTATTTGCATTTGAACGTAAGGCAATAAATATGTTGGATTATAGCTTCTTCGTTTCTGGCAAAGAGGCTGAGTTATTTACCCGATTGGCGCCGGAAACGCTGCAGAAGGTTGGTTATTATAATAATGGAGTGGACACAGAGCACTTCTCTCCGGAACAGTATTTTGCCTCCCCATATTCCGATAGTTGCCAGGCCATAGTCTTTACCGGCGCAATGGATTATTGGCCAAACGAGGATGCGGTAGTTTGGTTCGCGCAAGAAGTATTTCCAAGACTTAAACAGCGCTGGCCGATGACGGAGTTTTATATCGTGGGCAGTAATCCAACCGAACGAGTTATCTCCCTCGGCAAAGTAGATGGAGTGGTTGTGACTGGGAAGGTTGTAGACGTGAGACCCTACATAAAATATGCCGCAGTGGTAGTGGCGCCGATGCGTATCGCACGTGGTATTCAAAACAAGGTGCTGGAAGGTATGGCGATGGCCAGGCCTGTGGTTGTAACCTCTATGGGGTTGGAAGGTATAGAGGCAGAGGATGGGCATGAGGTGTTGATTGCCGATCATGTAGATGGTTTTCTCAACATGATAGAGGCCATTTTACAGGATACGCACAAGGAGATAGGGCCTGCGGCCAGGGACAAGGTATGCAGCGACTTTACCTGGGAAAAGAGTCTGCCCAGGATAGACCGTCAGTTGGATATTTAGAACACGCGATTTGCACTGAATTGATGAATACAACAACGAACATCCCATTGGTTGTGCATGTGATATACAGCCTGGAAGTCGGTGGTCTGGAGAATGGTCTGATCAATATAATCAACCGCACTCCGGAAGATAGATACCGGCATGCGATTGTTTGTCTGCAGGGTGCCGGGGAGTTTGCAAATAGACTGACTGATCCAAATATACCGGTTGTCTGTATGCACTTAGGAGAGGGCCACAGCTTTGGATCCTACCTAAAGATATTGAAGGTATTGCGCACACTGAACCCTGCTATAGTCCATACGAGAAATCTGGCTACCCTGGAGGCGCAGATACCGGCGTTAATGCTTCCCGGGGTTAAAACTGTACATGGCGAGCACGGGAGGGATGTGACTGATCTGACGGGGCAGAACCGAAAATACAATCTGCTGCGCAGGTTTATCCGCCCTATGGTGGGACGGTATATCGCTGTAAGCAGGGATCTGGAGAGTTGGTTACAGCATACCGTTGGCGTGGCTGAAAACAGGATATGCCAGATATATAATGGCGTGGATCAAGAGAGATTCTTTCCCGCAGAAGATAAAAATATTGAGTTGGCGCCTGATGGGTTTCTTTCGGACGACTCAATTGTTATCGGCACGGTAGGCAGGCTTGCGGCCGTCAAGGATCAGGCCTCGCTGCTCTCTGCGTTTGCTCAGTTGTTGCAGGATGCAGCAGAATACAGAGAGCGACTGCGTCTGATTCTTGTTGGTGATGGTCCACTGTATGATCAGTTACAGCAACAGGTGCGTGAGCTTGGTGCTGAACATAATGTATGGATGGCCGGGGACAGAGATGATGTGGCGGATATGTTGCGGCTATTCGACCTGTTTGTTCTTCCTTCCCTGGGGGAGGGTATATCCAATACCGTGCTTGAGGCGATGGCGACCGGACTGCCTATTGTGGCGACCGCTGTTGGAGGTAATCCGGAATTGGTCACTGATGAAGTTAATGGCAGATTAGTGCCGGTAGGTGATTCCCAGGGCTTGGCCCGAGTCGTGGCACAACTTATCGGACAACCAGAATATTTGAAAACAATGGGCAGTAACAGCCTGGATAAGGTAAGAAGACAGTTTAATTGGGATAACACCGTTACGGAATATCTGGCTGTCTATGATGCCTTGCTTGGACAACAACGGGAAGTGGGATAGCAGATGTGTGGCATAGTAGGCATATTTGATACGGTAGGACAGTGCGATATTCGGCGCGATCTGCTGGTGCGCATGAATGAAACCCAATTTCATCGTGGACCGGATGAGGGTGGGATTCATATTGAACCCGGCCTGGGTTTCGGTCATCGTCGTCTCTCTATCATAGATCTATCCAGTGGACAGCAACCTTTGTTCAATGAGGACAAAACGGTCGTAGTTACCTATAACGGCGAGATCTATAACTTTCAGGAGCTTTCCAGAGAATTGTTAGAACTGGGGCACCGGTTCCGTACTCACTGCGATACTGAGGTGATAGTGCATGCCTGGGAGCAGTGGGGTGAGGATTGTGTTGAGCGTTTTCGCGGAATGTTTGCCTTCGCACTGTGGGATAGAAAGCGCGAGATCCTGTTCCTGGCGCGCGACCGCATGGGGATAAAGCCTCTGTACTACTCCCGGTTAAAGAATGGGACCTTTATCTTTGGTTCTGAGTTGAAGTCGCTGAAGATGCATCCGGATCTGTCGCGCCAGATTGATCCGACCGCTGTCGAAGAATATTTCGCCTTCGGTTACATCCCTGAACCAAAGTCGATCTACCGAGATGTATACAAACTCCCTCCTGGCCATCGTTTGCTGATCCGCCGGGGTGATGCCAGGATTTGTCCGCAGCAGTACTGGGATGTAGGGTTTAAGCCAAATGCCGTCCAAAGTGAAGCTGAGACCGCCAGAGAGCTGATTGCGCGACTGGAAGAGGCGGTCAGAATACGCATGATTGCCGAGGTGCCGCTGGGGGCCTTTCTCTCCGGCGGAGTAGATTCCAGTGCTGTGGTAGCAGCTATGGCCGGTGTATCCGAAGAGCCGGTCAATACCTGTTCCATCTCATTCGGTGATCCCAAATTCAATGAATCTCAGTATGCAGCGATGGTGGCGGAGAGATACCATACCGCGCATCGGGTGGAGCAGGTCGATCCGGATGGTTTCGGATTGATAGATCGTCTGGCAGATCTCTATGATGAGCCCTATGCGGACAGTTCCGCTCTGCCTACCTTTCGGGTGTGCGAACTGGCAAAGAAGCAGGTTACAGTAGTCTTGTCCGGAGATGGGGGGGATGAGAACCTTGCGGGTTATCGCAGGTACAGGTGGCACACCTACGAGGAGAAGATGCGTTCTATGTTGCCAGCTGCCATCAGGCAGCCACTGTTCGGTTTTATGGGGAGGGTTTATCCTAAGGCCGATTGGGCGCCGAAACTGTTTCGCGCCAAGACTACATTCGAATCTATGGCGCGGGATAATCTTGAGGGTTATCTGCACAGTGTTTCCATTCTATCCAACGCCATGCGTAGTCGATTATTCAGTGCTGAGTTGAAATCAGATCTTCAGGGCTATCAGGCCATTGAGGTGTTTCGCAGGCATGCTAGGCAGGCACCAACTGATCATCCTCTGTCACTGGTGCAGTATCTGGACATGAAGACCTACCTGCCAGGAGACATACTGACCAAGGTGGATAGGGCAAGCATGGCCCATGCCCTGGAGGTGCGGGTACCAATACTGGACCATAAGTTGGTGGAGTGGATCTCTGGGCTTTCACCGGAGCTAAAGCTGCGGGGCAGGGAAGGGAAATATATCTTTAAACAGGCACTGCAACCTCAGCTGCCGGATGAGATTTTGTATCGGCAGAAGATGGGCTTTGCCGTACCCCTGGCCAGCTGGTTCCGTGGACCGCTGCGAGAGAAGGTGAGATCTGGTATTTTAGATGGCTGCATGGCAGAGTCAGGTATGTTTAACCGCGATTATCTGAATACTTTGGTAGAGCAACACCAATCAGGGGTCAGGGACTACAGCGCATCTATCTGGACCCTGTTGATGTTTGAGGCCTTTCTTAAGGCGGAACTGGGTAGATGAAGATACTGCATATCCTGGATCACTCGATCCCCCTGCACAGTGGCTACACCTTCCGTACCAGGGCCATACTTGAGCAGCAAAATGCCCTGGGATGGGAAACAGCTCATGTGACCAGCACCAAACATACCTCAGAGTCGGCCGATGAGGAGATAGTGGATGGGTTGCGCTTCTATCGGACGCGTGCATTTAACTCGCTGCTGACGAAGACACCGGTTCTGAATCAGCTGGATGTGGTACTGAGCCTGAGTCGTCGCCTGGATCAGGTTATTGCAGTGGAGAGGCCGGATATACTGCATGCGCACTCGCCCAGCCTGAATGGGATAGCTGCACTTATGGCCGGAAGCAAACATGGGATCCCGGTGGTGTATGAGTGCCGCGCCTTTTGGGAGGACGCGGCTGTTGATCACGGAACCTCCAGTGAGGGCGGTATGAGATACCGCCTGACCAGGGCATTGGAGAGCTATGTGTTTCGACGTGCCAATGCCGTTACCACGATATGTCAGGGGCTAAAGGACGATATTATCTCCCGGGGAGTGCCGGAGCACAGGGTGACTGTAATACCAAATGCGGTCGATATAGAACGCTTCTCTGTTGAGACAGTTCGTGATCAAGGGTTGATTGATGAACTGGAATTGTCCGGAAAAACAGTACTGGGATTTATCGGCTCTTTCTATGCCTATGAGGGGCTTGGTTTGTTGCTAAAATCGCTGCCGCAGATACTATCAAAGGTTCCTAATGCAAAGGTATTACTGGTAGGCGGCGGTCCGCAGCAGCAGGAGCTGGACGATCTGGTGGCAGAGATTGGTCTGGGCGACACGGTGGTTTTTACCGGCAGGGTTCCGCATGATGTGGTGAAGAATTATTATCATCTGGTGGATATATTTGTCTATCCACGCTTGAGCATGCGTCTAACAGAACTGGTTACGCCACTCAAGCCGCTGGAAGCCATGGCCCAGGGAAAACTGGTTTTGGCCTCTGATGTCGGTGGACACAAAGAGTTGATTCAGGATGGATACAACGGGCGGCTGTTTAAGGCCGGCAATATCGATTCTCTGGCACAGGCGGTGGTAGATTTGGTGGAACAGAAAGAGTCGTGGGGAACGCTAAAGGCAAACGGTAGATCATTTGTCGAACAAGAGCGTACCTGGCGCGCCAGTGTTTCCAGATACGCCGGGATTTACCGTTAGCTTGTCCTTTATTCGTAGTATAGTCAGTTATTATTTGAGAAACCGCAACGGGAAACAACAGGCAAATGGACACTGAGTCTCCTTCAGAAACCGAGATGGATGCTGCAGCCGACAATACTGCTCAGCGTAACTGGCTGCTGTGGCTGCTGGCAATTCTGCTGGTGATGTTGTATGCGCCTACCATACTTTGGTTGCTGGACAGGTGGACCATGAGTGTATGGCATAATGGTCACGGTATTCTTATCGCTGGCGTGGTGGGATACCTGGTATGGAAAGAGTTAGGAAAACTGCGGCATCTCCCAAACAGCTCCAGCCCATTGGGGTTTGTTATCCTGGTCCCTGCCTTGCTGCTTTTTATCCTGGATACAGGGATTGACTCTCAGCTGTTGGGTGCGGCAGCATTGGTGCTGTCCCTACCCGGTTTGGCTTATATCTTTCTCGGTAGAGAACGGACTCATGCCATCATGTTTCCACTGTTGGCACTGTTTCTTACTCTGCCCATACCGCTTGCCTTTACCGAATCGTTACATCTCATCCTGAGACATATTGCCACAGATGCTGTTGCCTGGTTGTTGCCGGTGGTTGGTGTTCCTGTGTTTGCTCACGGCACCATGTTGGAGATCCCCAATGGTTCATTACAGGTGGCGGATGCCTGCAGCGGTTTTTCCACCCTGTATGCAACGATTACCGTGGCGGTGCTCACCGCCTATTTTTGCACCAGCATCCCTCGCCGCATAGCTGTGCTGTTAATCGCTGTTCCACTAGCGATTGGTGTAAATATTATAAGAGTGCTGGTACTTACACTGCTGGTGCATTGGGTGGGGCTGGATATATTGGAGACATCTGCGCATGAAATTTCAGGGCTGCTGACATTTGTGGTCGCCCTCCCCATTGTTTTTTGGCTTGGACGTAATCCGGAGACGGCCGAGGAACAATCATGATCTCATCACGCTACGTAGTTCCAGTTATCCTGTTGGTGAGTATGGCTTTGGTTCCAACCGTTATTCATAGCTATATGCATGCCAGGGAGGAAGACGGCAGGATAGCTGCAAACATATCTACGACACTTGACGGGATTTCGTCTCAGCCATTTACCCGACATAATGCCGCCTGGGTAATGGATATGTATGCCAGTGATGACTGGATAGAGCGGATCTACCAGGCAGTAGGTGGGCATAAGATCCGTCTGTTTGTGGCCCGTTCCTATGACCATAAGAGTCTGTACCATCATCCGGAGCTGGGTCTTTCCCATGGTAATGATCTTGAGGCGAGTGGTGTTGTCATACTTGCTGGTGAACAGGAGATACCGGTGCATCTGTTCAGGGCAAGGAACGGACGAGGGGTCGTGGCCTATGTGTTGCTGTACGCTGGAAAGTTTATCCGCGACCCGCTTAAACATCAGATCCGTGATTCACTGAAGTTGCTGGTTAGTCCAAGGAGGCAGATGACAATGTTCTATGTGGTCGATGAATCGGTGTTGCCCAGACAGGCGTTTACCGAAACCGCATCTGCCAGGTTGCTTGTGTCAGCAATACGTAGTTTTTTGCATCAGAGGCAGACCAATCCAAAACCGTAATTACTGGTGTCAGTTGTAACCAATCACTTTCGTACTCGATATAGAGTGAGCGTAGGGCCGGGGCGGTAGATCTTGGTCCGGATCGGTTCCGGTATGGAGTCGAGAATCCCTATCTTTTTCAGCACAGCACCGAGGATCCTTGTTCTCGGGATATGAGTTTCCAGAATTTTCCAGGATGGTTTCGGTGTATACATGTTTTTGATGCCATCCTCCACTGTTGCCAGGGATTCAGCGCTGTACAGATACAGGTCCCCACTGCCAGGCGGGGAATCAGTCACCTTGTGTTGTAGATCTTTGGTCTGGATCAGGAACCTTGCCATCTGTATTACCCGTGGTACCGCATGGATCGTCTCATTTCCTGTTGCGGCCACATGGACCAGCATGCGCTCTTCATGCAGTCGCTCACTCTCCAAGTCAAAAGAAACTATAGAACAGGCAAGCAGGAGTATGGATATGATGATCGTAGAAGCGATCCGGTGTGTCTTGGCTAAGTGGCAGACATATGCAGAGGTAACAACTACTGCAGAATAAACTACCGGTAGCATATATCTGGGAAGGGCCCGCATCTGCAGAATATATGTAACAGTGATAAACCAGCAAATGGATAGAGTTCCCAGAACAATGAGTAGACGCCGTAGCCATTGTTCCTGCGGCGGGTTCAGGGCCAGCATTATGGTAGCTGGGATTGCGATCAGAAATATTATTTGATATTCATGGTTGGTAACAAGGGCGATGAATGGATTGAGACCGCGCCCCATATCTATCGGACCTGCAGGCCCAAAATGTTGGAGGTCATGACTGTTGGCGCGTTCCAGTAGCTCTGCTGTAGTTAACTTGTCGGGTGTGACAAGATTGATGTAATCAAGGTTCATTAACTCCTTCCATGGATGAAATTGCCTCAGGTCGATCTTTATTCGGTAAGACAGATCGCCAGACTGTGTGTATACGAAGAATAGATCCGATAGGATTGGGAGCAAAAAACCGGCAGCAAGTATAAAATATATTTTTCGTCTTCCGCCAAATCCTGCAATAAACAGTGTCAGATAACAGAATGCTAATGCAGCTGAGGTTTCTCTTGTTGTATAGGCCAAGCCTCCAAGAAGTCCGGCAATAAAAATCTGTGGCCAGTTATGATTTTGCGTGGTGAGTGAAGAGATAAACAGTAAAACGGATGACAGGATGAGCAGGGTTTCAAGGATGTCGGAAAAAAGTGTCGATGCGGCAAATACAAAGACAGGGACACTAAGCAGAATAAGCCAGGAAGTGATTCCTAAATATACCTGATTATATCGAGTGAAGTATGCCAGCGTTATGATGGCAATAGCTAGCAGTGAAAGAATGCTTGGGATGAGAACACTTGCTTCGTTTAGTCCGAATGCGGATATGGCCCCGGCAATAGCCAGGATATATGGGTGCCTGAGTTCCCAGTGGGTTGTTCCCAGATAGGGGAAGTGATTCAGCCAGAGTGTGGCTCCCCTTATAGATAGTGCGCCGTCTATGTAGTTGCGGAAACCAATCCAGTTAAACGCTATTACTAGTAGTGTGGCAATGATAAGTAGCAGATAAATGAGAGGCAATAGCCTGTTTGGATCATGAGAGCTGCGATTATTTCCAAAAGTAATTGATGGCTTATTAAGTGGATTGGAATAACTCATTTATCTGCTTCTTTGATCAAAGGCGATAGCCTTGGTTGTTTGTTATCTGCAGGGATGAGTATAGATTTGCCGATTACCGGCAGATCCATCCTGAGGTCATTCGATTGCTTATCATGCGGCCCTATATATTCATATATCTTGAGTGTTTGACCGGAGAGTCTCGTGAGATTGCTTTTGATCGGTATGGTAGATCTAAGTACGAAGTCACTGCTGTTTAATAGTTTGCGAAATGTTTTATGGATCACAATACCTGTGTAATCATTTTCCTCTACAACTATTAGACCTACATTGTATTTAAAGAGTATGTGTTTAATATCCTGTTTGTTTCTAGCATGAATGGTTAGCCATGTTTT
Source organism: Sedimenticolaceae bacterium (assembly GCA_050288245.1). Lineage (GTDB taxonomy): Bacteria > Pseudomonadota > Gammaproteobacteria > Chromatiales > Chromatiaceae > JAAGZL01. Next base: position 86,011 of record JBNKDM010000003.1, on the reverse strand, counting down.
TGACTCTATTGCTGACGAGGTAAAGAGTTTATCTCCTCTTAGAACAAACAGATTACGCTTTGGATCAAATTTCCGCACGAAGAAGGTAAAATAACCATTATTCCAGGCGTCAACGAGTACGGTTTTTGTCTTATTGTGCTTTGCTATATAAGCTGCAGCTTCAGAGTAGCCACTTGCATATTGAGGGATCTTGTTCAAACTTGCGGTAATATTGAAAGAAATGGTGATGGCAATGACAAGCAAATATGCAAGTTTGAGTGGTTTGTTGGTCAGATGAGTCATAGGCGTAACAGCAAACACACAAAAAGCTGGAATCCAGAAGATTGTATAGCGTGCGACATGTGGATCATTTAGCAGTGTAAAGAAAACATATGTTGCGGCAATCAATAGGGCAAAAAAGAGTGTATGACGGTCTCGGCGAAATATGCTGATGCAGAAGCCAAATATACTCATAACAAGAACCGGCAATGGTAATTGAGATTTATAGAGCATGACCGGATAAGATAAAAGGTTTTGTAAAGCCAGGCGCGAAATCTGTTCTCCCCTTGGATTCACCCCAATAGATTGCCCAATATTCATATCAGCAAAATATATTGTTATTACAGCAATAGGTAGTGTTAGTAAGACGGCAATTATGGTTGCGCCAATAGATGCTTTGCTTAGGAAAATTCTGTAACGATCTGGTTGGATTAGCAGGTATGGAATAAGCCAGAGCAACATGAATACAGTTGTTTGTTTAGTCCATATGCTCAGCGGAAAGCATATAGCTGCTAAATAGATATAACGATCACCGTCACCTTCGGCATAGCGCCATACAAGATAGGCGCTTATCAACATCATTGAGAGGGCTGGGATATCCATCAGGGTATACCATGAGTTGGATATGATAAATGGCAGTGAGGCAAGCAGGCCGGTTCCCAGTACAGCAAGCATGCGGCTGTACATGCGGGACAGCATCAGAAAAAAACAGGCACCTCCAGCCAGTCCTAAGGCAATCAATGCCAGGCGGCCCGACCAAATGTGTTCGCCAAAAATAAGGATAAACAGAGACTCAATGAAGGGGAAAAAAGGTGGATGATATCCAATGCTTAATGCTGGATACTGTGCATAGTATGTCAGGGTGTATTCCACAGGATTGAACAGAGGAAGATCCCTAAGAAAATCTGCGATAAAGACACCATCCATAAGGGTTCTGTCTGCATCAGGATAGCCGACGGAAGGATCAAATAACTGTCTTGATGCAAGGGCAATAAAAATAACAGACGGAACAGCCGCCGATATGATTTTCAGCAATCTTATATTGGATAATTGCATCATAATATGCGCTATGTTTATGCTGTTATTGGTTAACTGTTGGTATTCTCAGTAAATACCCAAAGTCGCGATGCGGTATAGTTTACTATTAAGCCGGCAACAGAGCCTAAGGCTACCCCAATTATCGGGTAATAGGACACAGTATCACTTATTACAATTGCCACAGCATAAACGGCATAGTTAATTATGCCGCCCATCGTATTTGCCAGGACAAATTTGAACCATTGGCGAGTTCGTCGTGAACACCTGGATTCGGTAAAGGTAAAATGACGGTTAAGAAGCCAGGTTGTGGTTGCTGCGAATAGGTAGGAGATTATTCGTCCGGTAAATAGATTGAATCCTGCCACGTACACCATGAAATAAAGTACGGACGAGTCAACAATGAAACCTACTGTTCCAACACATGAGAAGCGAATAAATTTTGATGATATCAGGTTTATCGCCGCTGTTTTTGCATTGCTTGGCAACATGGGATCAGGTTATTCCGGTTCGTCCGGATTAACTGCGGGAATTTGCAGGTACTGAAGTCTTTTTAGCTCCTTTCTGCCATGCGTTACCGTATCAAGTATTAATCCAGCAGAGAAGCTTAAAAAGGCTAAAAGCATGAGACCGGTAGAAAGAATCGCTGTAGGCAGACGTGGGACAAGGCCGGTATCCAGATAAGTTAGAATGATAGGCCATGCCAGAAATATACTGAGCAGGGCCAGCAGGAAACCGGAGGTTAGGAAAAAGGCAAGTGGTCGTTCCTCTTTTACCAGCCGCACGATCATGACCATTATCCGATAACCATCACTAAAGGTGCGTAGTTTGCTGTTGGAGCCGTCCGGTCTGTCCTTATAAACTGTGTCCAATTCATCCACAGGCATTCGCAGTTCCAACGCATGTACTGTCAATTCCGTTTCAATCTCGAAACCAGTGGTTAGGGCCGGGAACGATTTCACGTAACGTCGCGAGAAAACTCTATATCCGGATAACATATCATTAAATTGTTTTCCGAATAATATAGATACAAGACCAGTTATGAGTTTGTTGCCAAGGACGTGCCCTTTTCTGTATGCCTGTTTTACAGAATGAACTCTACGGGCATTCACCATGTCCAGCTTATTGTGTATAAGGTGCTCGATAAGTCGGGGTGAGGATTCCGCGTCATAAGTATCATCTCCATCAACCATTACATATATGTCCGCATTAATGTCGGCAAACATCCTGCGTACTACATTGCCCTTGCCCTGGTGCGGTTCTTTACGAACTATAGCTCCAGCTGTATTCGCGATTTCGCATGTGCGGTCAGTAGAGTTGTTGTCGTATACATATATAGTGGCATCTGGTAGTGCGTGCTTGAAGTCGTTAACAACCTTGGCAATCGAAGCTTCTTCATTAAAACATGGTATTAGCACTGCAATGCGATTATTCATCACGCTGCCCTAGTTATTGATAGGTTGAGACTGTTAGCGTCTATGGTGACAGATAATGGTGACTGAAAAACCGGATGCTGTTTCAGTTCAGCTGAATTAAGAGGGAGAGAATCTGTAATGTCAGATAAGTTTAGATGCTGGTAATCTTCCATAAACACAGTTCTTTGTCATCTAAAAAAAGTGTATCGAGTAAAATCTATTGAGCAAAATAGCACCAAAAAGGGAGTACCTATTGGATAGTAAATTATTGCTGAGCTTGATGATAGGTTCATACTGTTATGGTTTTGCTTATACATATCGGCTGAGGACACCCTATCACGTACAATAACGCTGATTGTATATTTTATATCATACTATATCAGAATTGCTGTTCTGTGACGTCATGAAACTGTAACTAAAAGGATGATTTGCGTGCCTGTTCACATGACTTCATTTGAGTTGGCGCATGCTGTCGATATATGTGCGGTCTCACTAAGCAGTAGGCTGGGAATACGCATGGGCTGGTATGGTGCAAATTTGCTGGTTGTGCTGATTGCTCTGGCCTTTCCTCCATATGGCGGAATGAAAAAACAGGTGTCAATTGCTCGACGTTTTAGAGTTGGAGGGGCGTGTTGCCCATGATTCATGCTAATTACCCATGCCTTCCTGAAGCTATTGGTATGATTAGAGGGAGGCAATGTAGTTTTCGATCGATTCCATATCTAGTCATGATTTGGCGCACGGCTAGAATGGTTGGTTTTTTTAATATATTTACTGATTCTGATTTGTTATGACAGTTGTTTGTCTGGAAAAATCTATATGATTGATCAGGCGTATCATGTCTACGCAGTGGTGGTTACGGAGATTAAGTTGCGGTCAAGGTAGTGCTATATGATAGTAAGCTTAAGTGAGATACGCTCTGGTGACCTGCTTAAGTCAGATGTTAATTCCAGAAAGCAAACTATACTGCTGCATATATTATGTTACTACAGTAACAAAATAAAATTAGTTTGCTAGAATGTGGCGAATAATTGTTTGTTGCAGCGATTCGAGGTTATGTGACTTAATAATATGGCTAACTCAATGGTTATGATTACTAACTAGTTGGGTAAACTCCTTTTCTAAAACATTGACTCTGCTATCCCATGAATTAGCGGCAGCATAATTGAGAATAGATTCTGTGTCCCACTCTTTAGTAATCGCTGCTGTGACAGCACTCTGAAGTTGAAATGCATCACCAAAAGGTACAATAGTTCCTAGCACCTCACTGCAAACTACTTCATTGTTACCTCCTACATCAGTTGTTACAACTGGCAGGCCGCAGGCCATTGCTTCCAGAAATACATTTGCCCAGCCCTCGTTACTTGTAGGGAGTACAAATACATCAGATGCAGATAAGGGTACCTTGAGCTCAATTGATGGGACTGTTCCCAAAAAACGTACAACACTTTCCAGGTTCAGATCGATAACTTGTTGGCGGAGTCGCTCACTCCAGTCACCCTCTGGGTTGGGTCCTCCTACGATGAGATACTTTAAATTCTGGTATTTCTGTAATATTGCAGGCAGCAGTTCTATCATGCGGTGGAACCCTTTTCTCTCCACTAACCCACCAACAGAAATTAGCACTATGTCACTATGGTCAATATTTAGTTGTCTTCTCGCCTCATATTTTTGCATAGGGTTGAATTTATCTGTATCAACCCCGTTCCCAATTACATTGATCTTATCGGCATCTGCGCCAAGTGAAACGACATGTTGCTTGAGAGAGTTTGACACCGAGAAAACCCTGCTGGCTCTTTGAATAGCGGTAAGCATTAGGTGCCGAAGTAGGAATTTTTTAGCCTGGGGTACCTCAGTTCCACGCAGAGTAATGGTGATTGGGGTTTTTAGCCACTTTCCCAGCAACCCCGCAGCATAGCCATCAGGATATGCAAAGTGGCTGTCTACTATATTGAAATTGAATTTCTTTTTGAGCCTGAGCAGTGTAGGTAGGCTGCCAAGTGCCATGAAGAAACCGTCTAGGGATTTGAATACTCCAGGGACTGAGAAAAAAAGAGGGTAAAATACTTCTGTACCATTCTGAATTTCCTGCTTGGGAGTCTGGGGTCTAAAATGTGGTCGAAAATAACGTATCAAGCCTTGTCCAGGGAACCAAGGCCGTGGAGAAACTACGATTATAGGAATTTTATCCCTTACTTTAAACATACGTTCCCGTATGAATAGTCCTGTATTTGGAGTTCCTGAACTCGGAAAAAGAGTTGAGAAGACCAGTATTCGAGGCTGGGATTTATCCATGTATATTATTTGTTGATATGCCGGGGATATATATTTATCAATAGGCTATCATTTTACAAGATTTTATTACTTGGATGATAGTGATTGGCCTGTTTTCACAGGCGATCGGGTAAATCGAATATATTCATATTTGTGCTGGTAGTTGCGGACAGAAAATGGTGTAATTTCAACAGAATAACCTATATCGTAGCTATTTACTCTTTATGTAAGGAGGAAGCAAAGGCTACTATTGATATTGTGCCGAATTCGGTGCTTGAGTATACATACCTTTAGAATACCTGCAATTATAGTAGTCGTTTATGATGTTTCATAAATTATAAATAGCTATACCGATAATTTCGTACGTGGCGATTAAATTATGATCGTCAATTAGATCAGTTATAGAGACACGTATTTCAGTTTAAGTGATTAGTGGTAAAAGATATTAATAATGTTGTTTCTTATCTTTTGTCTGTTTTGAATTGGTTTTAAAAGGGTAGAGATCACTCTTTATCAATGAATATATATACAAAAATCATTTCCAGCGTAGTGTTTCCCTTGCATGAGTTATTGAAGGGGCATACTACTGTAGCAGCTCGTAAAGATATGGAGCAGACGCAGTGGTTATCACCGGATAGGATATCAGCGCTTCAGATAATAAGGCTGAGAGACTTTCTAATTGATGTGCATAAACATGTGCCTTATTACATGGATCTTTTTAATAGACTTGGATTTTCACCGAAAGATGTTGTTTCCCTTAAGGATCTTGAAAAATTGCCGTTGACCGATAAGTCGGTGATTCGAACAAATACCGATTTGCTAAAAGCAGATAACACAGAAGGCTTGGCAAGGTTCAACACTGGAGGTTCCAGTGGTGAGCCGCTGATATTTTATATCGGTAAAAAGCGTGTTAGTCACGATGTTGCGGCAAAGTGGCGTGCAACCCGTTGGTGGGATGTGGATGTTGGTGACCCTGAGATCGTGGTCTGGGGCTCCCCTATAGAGCTGAGTGCGCAGGATAGAGTAAGATATATCCGTGATGCTGTTTTACGTACCAGACTTATCCCTGCATTTGAGATGTCCCATCAGCGTGTTGATGGTTTTATACAAGAGATTCGCTCCGTGCGTCCAACAATGCTGTTTGGGTATCCATCAGCTCTTGCGCATATTGCCGCTCAGGCGCAAGCGCATGGTACCAGGATGGATAATCTTGGTATCAAGGTTGCCTTTGTTACCTCTGAAAGACTCTATGATCATCAACGTGATAAAATCCAGCAGGTGTTTGGCTGTCCCGTTGCAAATGGATATGGCGGCAGGGATGCAGGGTTTATTGCCCATCAATGTCCAGCAGGTGGAATGCATATCACTGCTGAGGATATTATTGTTGAGATAATTGATAGTGATGGTAAAGCTGTAAAGAATGGCGAAGCTGGTGAGATCGTAATAACGCATCTCGCGACTAATGAATTCCCCTTTATTAGATATCGCACAGGTGATATTGGTGCTCTAAGCGATAAGCAATGCTCATGTGGCAGGGGGCTGCCACTATTACAAGAGATCCAGGGTCGGGCTACTGACTTTATAGTGGCTCAGGATGGAACCGTACTCCATGGACTGGCACTGATATATGTCCTTAGGGATCTTGACGGGGTTAAAGAGTTTAAAATCATTCAGGAAGATATAGACAATATTCTTGTGCAGATAGATGCAGATGAACGCTACGTTAAAGATAACGAAGAAATTATTAGAAATGAATTCGCTAAAAGATTGGGGCAGGGCATTCATATTGATATTGCATATGTTGATGCAATTAAAAAGGAAAAATCTGGTAAATTTCGATATGTTGTAAGCAAGGTAGCGGTGTGAAATCAGTAAATATTGATCGCGTATAGCCTGGATGTAGATGCAAACTGTCTTACTCATTAATAATGGCCCGGTATCACCAGAGCAAAAACTCGGTGGAGGCGATATCAGTCTTTTTACGCTTGTATGTGCTCTACCCCAATATGGATGGATGCCTCATGTGGTTGTTCCAGGCCGAGGACATCTAACTAATTTATTTGATGAAGAAGGTGTTAGTTATTCAGTTCTCCCATTTGATAATAAGCTTTATTGGCAAACACCATTTTCCACATATAAAAATATTTATGCATGGTACAAAATAATAAAATCGATTGACCCACAACTAATACATGCAAATACAACCAGCGTAAATAGATCTTTTTCGATAGCATCATTTCTCCTGAAAATACCTTATATTACACACGTCAGGCTAGGTATGGATCTGGGTGAGGCCAAGTGGACATATAGATATTTTCCAAAACCTAGAGCATTTGTTTTTGTTAGTGACGTATTAAAGGACGCATGTTGGCAGGAAATGTCACTATATTGTCCCAATAGCGCTACATTCGTAGTCCACAATGCGGTTGATTTAGAGAAATACGAACCTACATGCCGTCCTGATGGGCCGCCATATCGTGTAGGTATGTTTGCGAATTATGCGCCGGTTAAGAGGCACGAAGATTTTCTTCTAATGGCGAGAGAAATTAATAAAAAGCGATCAGACGTTGAATATTGGATCATTGGGGATGATACTGAAAGTAGCAGACGCAAAAAGGAATTAGTCAATTATGCATGTAAATTAAAGCTTGGAGAATCCGTAAAATTCATGGGACATAGAGAAGATGTCTCTTGGCTTCTATCGCAGGTTCATATATCGATATTAACATCTGAGTTCGAATCATTCGGTCGAGTTGTTATTGAGGCCATGGCGTCTGGTAGACCTGTTATCGCTACACGATCAGGTGGTATCCCAGAGATAATTGAGGATAAAGTAGACGGAGTATTGGTTGATGTAGGTGACTATGTTGCATTCGCAAATGCTGTAATAGATCTGTTAGACAATGAGAACAAATGGGATGCGCTGAGTAAAAATGCAATAACTAAAGCACAGTCAAGATTCTCCTCGCTGGCGCATGTCAGAAATATTATCCAAGTATATGAGTCTATTTTACAGTAGAACAATATTAGAAACTAAAGGCCAACAATGAACCATGATGTTATAGCTAATGCATATAGTATTTTTGTTCCAACTGCTGCAGTATCATTGGTTTTTACTTTTATTCTTATGGCCGTGTCTCTATCAAACTTTAGTAGATCTGGACCGGCTATACAGGACGAGGTCGTCTCTAACTATAAGATCGAATTATTAACCACCTTGTTTAGGTTGGCATTTTGGTGTTTTATCATTGCTTGGTATTGGGCAGTATGGGGAGGGGTATCATATTTTGGATTGTCTATACTGCTTGGTTCGGAATCATCAGTAGTTGGGATGTTGATATCAGGTATTTTAGGTATATTATTTGCCACTACTGGAAGGTTCGTTTGGGTTCTTTTTTATTCGCCAGCAACAATTAGCACATCATTTAACTATTCAACGCATCGACTAATTCATATCTGGAAATATCTTACGCCAAAATGCTTGTCTGCTATAAGTTATGTATTGCTGGGTACTCCTCTCATCATACTTGCTGGTTGTGTCATATTTTTGCTGAGTATAAGTCAGTACGATACTGCATTATTTATATTATTCGTTACATTCACTCTCGTAACTATAGGAGGGTCAGCAATATACAGCCCTAAGCCGAAGGTGAGAAAGGTAAATACACGCACAAAAAAGAATATTATTATGGTCGGATCTGACACATTACGCGCTGACCGAGTTGGCGGCGGTAATTATCATCGCGATCTTACCCCATTCATTGATGAGTTTTCTAAATGTGCCGCGAAATTTAATAACTGCTTTGTGCCATGTGCACGCACTGCTCCTAGCGTTACATCTTTACTCACTGGCAGTTGGCCGCATAGGCATGGTATTAGGGATAACTTTGTTTCAGATGAAAATACCAAACTGTCCATACAAGCACTTCCAGCTATTCTGAAAGCAAATGGCTGGCAAACATCAGCAATTTCAGACTGGGCCGGGAGTGATTTAGGAAAAATAGAGTTTGGGTTTGAAGCGAAGGATTTGCCAGGTGATCAATGGAATATCAGATTTCTATTACGTCAAGGACCTAAGGAAATCCGGTTATTTCTCTCACTGTTTGGACACAATAGATGGTGTAAAAAATTCCTGCCTGAGCTTTATTATCTTGCTGGTGTTCCATTAAATAAGCAAATCGTGAACGCAGCTCTACATGAAATCAACCGGCTGGCAGCTTCTGGTAGTTCTTTTTTTCTAAATGTGTTTATGGCAACGACGCATCCGCCATTCGGAGCAGAATACCCATATTACAATATGTATTCAAAACACGATTATAATGGCGAGTCAAAATTTGTTATGTCTGGGTTGGATGAACCAGAAGAAATAATACGTAAGCAGGGTAGTTCACGTGAAGAATTCGACCTCGACCAGATAATCGATTTGTATGATGGTTGTGTAAGTAATTTTGATGATGAGTTTGCTCGTATTATCAAACATATAGATCAATGTGGATTGTCTGAGAATACAATTGTAGTTCTATACAGTGATCATGGTTTTGAGTTCTTTGAGCACAATACCTGGGGGCAGGGAAACAGCGCCTTTGGTGATGCAAGCGCAAAGATACCGTTGATCATAAAAGTACCTGAAAGCAATAATGAGCTAATAATCAATGATGTAGTACGTTCAATTGATATTGCACCTACACTTTTAGAACTGGTTGGATTAACTATCCCAGAAGATTGGGATGGAGTATCTCTTCTTCCTTATATCCGTGATCCCGACATTAGTTGTAATCTCACTGCTTATAATGAAACAGGAATATGGCTTACTCGAATGCCAGGAATGTCGGATGATCATCTTAGTTATCCTGACCTGTTTGAAATATTAGAGATACCAGATAAACAAACTGGTACTATGGCTATCAAACAACAGTTTCAAGATATTACGATTATGGCTAAGGATCGTATGATCCAAAATGGAAAATGGAAGCTGGTGTACCAACCGCTTAACAAAGGAAGTAATCTATTGTTATTTGATACAGATAGTGATCCATTTTGTATGCATGATATTTCAAGCAAGCATCAGGAGGTATTTAATAAGTTAAGGATGCACTTACAATGTCAGCTTGATTATGATCTTATTCCAGGGGGCGAAAGTAAGCATTAAATTGATTTTCCCATTCATCTGGGAAAGAACTGACTTGCTCTAGCGTATCATTCCTTATGATAAACATCTCATATCCTAATTCCATGATGGATTTACTTAGAGATGTTGTTGAGCTGTCAAATGATTGTAAAAACTCATCTGTAGCCTCAAGAATGATGTGAGGTCGTAATTTAGTTATTGTATTTTTCATTCCTTCAATCACCAAGGCTTCTGCACCTTCAACATCAATTTTTACGATATCTAGACGATCATAATCACTTAAATAATCATCAATTCTGATGGTTTCAACATTTATTTTTTGCTTGGCGTTACTAATTGGTCTTATGCTAGATATGCCTTTATGAGAGTCAGGGCCTTCATAAATCTCAACTAGACCATTATTGTTAGAGACAGCTTTATTTTCAATAATAATCGAAAAACCATTATTCAAATCAATATTGTTGTGTAAATGTTTTCTTGCGATTGGAATGGGTTCAAAAGCAATTACTTGACCGCCTTTCCCTACAATGGAACAAGCTAATAGGCTGAAGTATCCAACATTTGCTCCAATATCAAGAAACACTCCGTTTTTTGGGAGTAGACGTTTGATTAATTGTGTTGTAGGCGGTTCATATTCTCCGGTTATATAAACATATTGCCCGAGCCAGTCTTCTAGATTTGCGTTAATCTTGAAGCCATGCCGTGAATCAATTACCTGCGTACCAAACTGTTTGCCGTGTTTTCGAAGCAAAGGAAGTAGTATTTGCCTTAATCTCCATGCTCCAACTGAATTATAGAACAAGCGCGTATAGTATGATCCAGAAAATAAAATCATCCTGATAAAATATTTATTCATAATCTAACTACTCAGAGGCATTGTGTAATTATTTAGGTCATATCCATATTATGGTGTTCGGTTAAATACACGATTAAATATCATCAACTCAATTCCATCTGGTCTGCCTGAAATGTTCCATAGCAACAATTCAACAAATATGTAGACTGTAGCACCTAATAAGACTTTGGATATAAGTGCAACCCAAAATAATAATGTATAAACATTGTCGAACACCAGGATAGATATGGCCATACATGAAACACTAACTACTGGTCGCCATAGTACTCTAACAATGTCGGCAATTTGTACTTGAATGTATATATTCAAATACCGGTAAGTAATTCCTGCCATTATTACAGCTACAGTTGATCGTCCGTAGGCAACTCCAGTTAATTCATAATAGTAACCGCCCAAGAAACACAATCCGGCCATAAAAAAAGCTTCACACCATGTAAGCACCGAATTGATTTTTACTCTGCCAAGCGCAATTAATACGCTTGGAGCCCCCGAATATGTGAAACGGATAACTCCATAAATAGCAAATATCTGAAGAAATGGAACCGCGCCAAGCCATTTTTCGCCAAGAACAGTAAGTACGAACTCTTTTGCCACCATTGCTAATCCTATTCCCACTGGCATGGTAACTGTATTTATGCCGGAAATAGTTAATAAGTAGGTTTTTTTTACCCTGGCCAAGTCAGACTGGATATTTGAAATCATCGGGAACAGGACTTTATTGATCGGCCTTGCAAGTTCATTAGTGACCATTTGCCCCAAATCAAGTGCCACAGAATAAACACCTAAACTACTGGGTGTGGCAATTTTGCCAACAAGTAACTCATCTATTTTGCGATTAATGAACCCTCCAAGGCTACCAACAATTATCCATTTGGAAAAATTCCAGAATTCCCTCCATTTAGTCAAGCAGAAGGATGGTCGATATGGATGGATTATATAGCTAATAATAAATGTAGCGAGATAACCACTAAATATACCGATGACCAGCGCCCAATAATTTCTAAGCAAAAAGGCTAGTACAATGGTAACAATAACACTGAATAATTTGCTGGAAAGCATCATAATGAATTCAGCGCGGAAGTTAACAGCACGCTGAAAATCAACGATGCCTATATTGGCCGCACTTGTAAGGAAGAGTGCGGGAGCAAGAAACCATAAAATTGCAACCATGCGTGGCTCATTGAAGAATCCAGCTGCAAAAGGTGCAATTAGTGCAACAATACCGGCAATTAATCCTCCCTGGATCAGGCGCATGGTCCAGGCAGAGTTATAGTCCTCTCTTGTGAGTGTAACTTTGCGTATCAGTGCTGAGTCGACTCCTAGCCACAACCAAACATCAATAAAGTCTACCACTAGCATTGCCAAAGCAATCAGTCCAAAGTCTTCTGGAACCAGAAGTCTGGCAAGAATTATGGTGTTAATTAATCCAAGCAGACGAATAGCCCAGCGCGTTGTCGTAACCCACACAGCGCCTATAACAAATTTTGATCTGAAATTCATTTCTGGCTCTACCATCTTATTCTGTTTTAGGTGTGCAGGTGTCGAGAGTACCAATCCAGTAGTTTGAAATCTAAATTAAGCGTTATTTGAGTAGGTAATTCACACTGGGTGCCATAGGATTAGGGTGCCAAAAGCTATGTTATTAAGAAAGTTCGGCATATATTACCTCAATAATTAACTTTGCTATATGTATTTATACGTAAAGTTCTTTTCGAGCATTAAATCCCATTAGGTATAATGCAGCCATGTTTATGACTATATTCGCTTTAGCCTGGATGCTGTGGAGTATCAATTGCTGAAAAAGTGTTTTTGATATTAATTATCTTTAGGTCTACAAGATATTAACATTGTCTTCTTGGCTATGGCATCCCAGCTGAACTCACTCGTTGCTCTGGTATAGGCCTGATTAGATATCTGTTGATATTTTTCTGTGTTTGTAAGCAGTTGGATTATTGCGTCGGCGATGTCCTGTACACACTTCCCATCAACGCGTAGTCCGGTTATCCCATCTAATACTGCTGATCCTGTTCCGCCACTAATTCCTGCTACTACAGGCTTGCGACAAGCTGCTGCTTCAATGAATACCATGCCAAAACCTTCTGTGTCACCATTGACATTTCTGTTTGGCATGGCAAATAGTGTGCAGGCATTGTACCAGCGCGGGAGGTCATCTGGTGAAACGTGACCTAGAAAATGAACGCGGTTTTTGATGTTTAAATCTGCTGCCAACTCTTTTAGGTAGATGTCATCCTCCCCGATCCCGATCAGCGCATAATCAACCTCAATACCTTTGGTGTTAAGTTCAGAAACTACGTGCAACATTTGGTCAAATCCCTTACGTCGGCTTAGCCTCCCTACTGAGAGAATTAGCTTGGAATTAGTGTTTAAGTCTATAGACTTTAGAAGATCCTCTGTCATTAGGTCAGGTTTGAATTTATCTATGTTTACACCAGGAGAGATGAGAGAAATCCTGCTTTTATCCACCCCGATCTTCAGTAACTCATTGTAGGTGAAATCGCTGTTGGCAATTATACGATCGGCGTGATTGTAGGTGAATGATTTTGCACGATGTTTCATTGGTTCCATCCAGCCTGTAATTTCTTCCCCGTGAGCATAGATTATGATAGGTCTTCCGCTAAGGCGCGCCACCAGCCAGCCCACCAATCCCTCAGGAAGAACTCGGCCAGCGTGAATCTCACTTGGTTTATGGCGGAGTACGATGACCAGGCTTTTAAGTAACAATTTAATATAGGTGGCCAGTGATTCTGGTTTGAGCCACCAGTGGCGTATAAACGACACCCTGTGGATGCTGTTTGGATGGGTGGTATCATATGCTTTTGCACCCTCTACATCAGCGGTTACAATGTGTATATTCTTCCCGCCTATGCGACGATATACCTCATCAAACCATACGGCAGATCCTCCTTTTGTTGGAAGGAATAGTTCGGTAATTACCAATATTATTTGTTGTCTTTTCATGTGATGTTTTCAACGCATCGCAGTTATTAATTGAGTAGCGGAATTTTGTTAGCAAAGATTAGACCTGTGTATATCAAAATTACTGTGGATTATGAATGTCGTGTTAAATCAATGTTGTAGATCATCACTATGGCAACAAATCTTACATAATTCAGCGTTAATTATGGGGCGTAGTAATATAAGAGTGTGTCTCCAACCACTGTTCCAGGATAAGCATAAGCCAGATCATTTTGCCGTAGTAGGTTGGATGCTCTTCGGCATGTAGTCTTCGGATGTCTTGAATATAGTCAGGTTGCAGGTAATTCCTATCTTGAAATCTATCAAGTGATTCATTCACATAATTATTTAGATCTGGATGGGAGAGTGCCCACATGCCAAATGGCAGGCCAAAACCATGTTTGCTCTTATTGATGATTTCTTGTGGTAGAAGGTCCTTCATAGCTTGCTTAAAAAACCAGCGCAGGCGATGCCCCTTTACCTTGTAGCTTGCAGGTATCTGCCCAGTGAATTCAACTAGACGTTCATCTAATAAAGGATAGCGTACCTCGACTCCGGCTGCCTCGCACATCCTAGATACTTTGCGTAGATCGTTATCAGCAAGGGTAAATTTCATATCCATATGTAGCATACGGTTCACCGGGTGGCTGGAATCTGCTCTGAAATAGACATCATCTAACATGGCTTCAGGTATGTCCGGATCTATTTTCGAGAGAAGACTGTTTGTAAATATACTTTTCAATGGTTGTCGTAGGATGAAGTTATAGCTTTCGAGACGTTTTGGGAGTGGAATGTTTGCCTGGGAAATATAGCTCTTTAGTTTTCGCCATGGCATGATGGAATCACCGCCAGGGAAGCCAAAGACAAGAGGTTCAATCACGGTGTTTCTAATAAAGCTAGGAATTTTTGAGTAGTGTTCAAATACCATCTGTTTGGCATATCTTTCATTGCCCCCGAATATTTCATCTCCGCCATCACCTCCCAACATAACAGTTATACCATTTCTTGCGGCATTTTTAGCGCAAAAGTACGCAGGTACCGCAGATTCATTGGCGAAAGGTTCGTCGTATGATTGCGCAATGAGTGGGATCGCTTCCAGGATATCCTCTGGTTTTATGTAATATTCATTTATATTTACCTTAAAGTGCTTTGCTGCTAGCCGTGCGTACTCCATTTCATCAAACCCTTCTGCAGCGAAGCCCATGCTGTAGGCGTTTACCGTCTCAGGTGACAAGTTGGCCAATATGCCGGTTACGGTAGAGCTATCAATGCCGCCACTCAGAAAGGTGGCAATTGAGCTGTCTTGAGAAGCATCCTGAATTGATCTACGCAGAAGATCATGCAGCTCGGCTCTTTTTTGCTGAAATGAAGCATTAGCTGAGTCGTTGTACTTTAGATGCCAGTAAAAATCTTTTTCGATCCGTCCATTGTTGAATTTAACGTATTGTGCCGGTAGCAACTTTTCAACACTATTATGGATAGTACCTGGGCTTGGGATGTCATAAAAATAGAAATAATTAAAGATAGCCTGTGGGTCAATGCCATCATGTATTAATGGATGTGACGCAACACCGTTGCTTGAGGTGGAAAATACAAAAGCTCCATCCTGAGCAGCGTAGCTAATGCTATGTATCCCAATACGATCAATTGCGAGCAATGCGTTATCATCATCAATGATAGCAATGGCAAAAGGTCCATGTAATTTCTGGAGAAGGTTGGCTCCAAGATATTTATAGGCATGTACCAGTGATGCGGCAATTCCTCTAGCATTTGCGTAGTCGCTAAGTGTGCTATCAGACCACGAGGGTGTACCGATAATAACCGCATGAATTTTATCTTGTGTATAAAATGATATTTTATAGATGCTGTCACGAAATGCTAGGCCACACTCGTCCGTTGCAGATATTTTGTGTATCGTGCCCCGGTTAGAGATACTTCCTTTAAGCATTAGCTCCAGAGTGGTATGTGGATCATTAAGTCTACTACTTGTTCCACACCAGCCGCATATACTCGTCATTACAATCCTCTAAATACGTCTAAGTGGTCTGGCTTGGGCAGGTTTTTGTGTATTTCTTGAGGCAGCATGCTTTGGCATCCCTGGTCTTAAGTAGGGTGATGATCGTCTGGAACCAATAGGTATCTGCTTCTCTTTCATTTCTTCAAGAACAAACTTTTTGATTAGAACTGAGATAAATATCAAGTGGTAAAGAATATCCCAATAGGACAGCCCAAGGAACATGGTGCCTACCATGTAGATAATGAGCGATGCTCTTATCATATAACAATAATTCGCAACCCATTCCATCCCAGGTACATCCATGGTTTGTTTCGGAAGTTTTGTTAGGCTGAGTAGGGTTCCTATTATTAAAGATAACCAGATACCAAAGGCGATAAAGCCATGTTCAGAGAATATTTCTACGAAAGCATTATGCCAGTCCAGGTTGTGTATATAGCGCCAACCCTCAAAACCAGTTCCTGTAAATGGATGATGAAGTGTATGGTGCCAGCCTGCTTTCCAAGCCTCTATTCGTCCCATTGCTGATCCATCACTCTGAAATGTTTCAATAGTTTCCATGCGATTAAACCATGCGTCAGGAAGCAGATGAACAACGATAAGAGCCCCAACCAATATCATCGGGACTATTAAATATTTGCGTTTACTATGCCATATCATTATCAGAGCCAGTACGCTTAGAGCAAGAAAAGCTCCGCGTGACCATGAGGATACGGCGCTTGCCACACAAAGAGGTATTGCTACGGTAAGTCCATTCTTTATTATCTTATTGGATGTTTCACGGAACCACAGACTAAGTAACGGTATGCACATTACGGTTGCAAGTGCAAAGGCATTGTTCTCTTCAAATTGTGTTGCTGGTGGTCCATATACCCGGTAAGCAAATCCGTGCGTAATTGCAAATATTCCTCCTTTTACCGCGAGTATTCCCAATGATATGGCAATTGTAATTATTAGGTAGTAGAGTTTTTGGCGTGTATTTATTAGAACCAGCGTGAAGTAGAAAGGTAGGTATATCTTTGTGACAATCCAAAGCTTTTCCCAGGCATAGTCCTGCATATAGGCTAGCGTAGTAGTGAAAAAAAAGTAAACCCATAGCAATATAAAAGTAGGGATGCGCCAATCTTTTGGAAGTGGCTGTTTGTCTTTTGTAAAAAATGTTGCGATGCATACAACAATAAACAGTATTTGATATGCAGGTAGAGTCCTGACAAATCCCCAGGCAAAAGCGTGAGGGTTTAGATAGCTGAAAACGGCCAATGATAAAACACCGTACCAGCTCCGGTAAAATATAGCTCCGATACAGGCGGCAATAAAAACTAGAACAATGAAATCACGCATTTCCCATTTCCCACTGTATGGTCTAATCCATATCTATTAATATTGCAGAAGTTTAAAATAACCATCAATTATATATTTAAGTAAATGTATCCGGCTATTACCTGGTTAAAGCCTGGTATGGTTGAGTGGGCAAGGGCAATACCTCATTCAGGAGCAAGGCCTTTTTCTATTATTTGTTTTTTTCTTGGGAAAAACTTGCTTTTGGCAAATAGCAGAATTCCTTTGTCATTTATTACTTTTGCCTCATTGAATCTATTGCTTCGGATAAGCATGTTTACTAGTCGTTTATATGCCGATAAATATTTCGGGAACGTATGAATGGATTTTCGATAAAAGCTTTCAGCGCTAACCTTGTTGCCCAATCCTTCGTAAGCCTCGCCTATTTTGGTGTATATTTTCGGTAATATTACGGATTCCTTGCCTCTTGGTTCTGCCCGTCTTAACGAGTATGAAAGTTCATTTATTGCTGTTTTATACTGGAAAACTCTATGAGCACCTAGGCCATTGCCCTTGTTTATATGGTCAAGGCCTTTGCAATAGTGATGCATATGTATCCAGTCACTACCATAAATTGCGTACCATGGCTGTATACGAGGATCCTTAATATCATTGCCCCATCTGGTTGCCCGTAAGCTACAAAACTTTGGCAGTAAACGTAGCTCTGCTTCGCTTGGCTTAAAGTTGCCAATGGCTTGGGATGCGATTGGGAAACAGAATATCGATAGCAAGAAAACAACGCGTAGTATCATGGCAACCTACTCCGTGGATGAAAAATAACTTGTCGTGATCAGAATTTATACGCAATATTAAGCATTTATCTATCTGTTTATATTACACTATATAGAACAGATCAGCTTCGATAAAGTGATTGAATATTAAGGATATCTTCATTACTCATAAACGTAATGCCAGGTTCAATGCAGGTCACTCTTGTTTCCTGCTAAAAGGCACTCCTGTATTTTACTCTAATAGCATGTTATTACGTATTTCGTTTCCGCCCAGGATCGTAGGTGCTTGCCCGCCAGAAAGCAAGATGCTGAGTTGTTCAATTCCTGTGGTACTGGGTTTTATCAAGATGCGGTGCCAGCCTTTTTGTAGAAAAACCGGGACATAGATTAACCCATATGTTTGTTCCGGTGCGCTTTTTTCGAAGGTCTTGTCATCAATGGTTATCCTGATTTCCCCTTTGGTCCTGATTGTCATCTGATAAAATCCCTCTGTTATTGCCTGGAATTCTCCGTCTATCTGGATCGACTCAATGGCCGGTTTATCCTTGGTCCAGCTTCTGAATCTGCCATCAAGCTGCTCTACTCTAGTCTGTTCGGGTGATTTGCCCGCATATTTGATACTTGCCACCAGTCCAGGATAGTACGGCGATCGGTCAGAATCGGCTGGTAGAGTAGGTGCTGCGCCAATCTTCACCGTAACCGGGTTGCTGCGAATATGTTGGCCTTTGTCTTTGGTGCCGACAGCGTATAGATGGATTACCCCCATCCCGAGAGGCTCAGTCGGGATAGTTAAGTTCCATCTGTTATTAAGCGCCCTGGTCTCACCCAGTTTGCGTTTACCCTGATATATCTCGATTAGGGCGACATTCTCTGCTTTCCCGCTCAGTACTATGGATTGGTGAAAGTATGGTTCGCTGTTCTTGGCCTGAATGCTTAGTCTCGAGTTATGGTTAAAGACGGTAATTCCGTGGCGGATTGATGTTCTTGTTCGAATTAGTCCATCCTCCTCAGCGACTATGCGCAGATCATGATAGCCGTCATCCACGGTTTTGCTGTCCCATATCAGAGGATCTCCGGGATTTATGCTGGTAACTGGGATACCATCTACCCATAGCTCCAGACGCGCTATCCTGCTTTCTCCCCTGGAACGTATCTTTGTATCAAGTCGAACCATCCCGCTCCAGGCTGCATGCAGGTTGGGACCAATCAGTTCCAGCTCTGCGAACTGGGCAAATGGTTGGGTTAGGGGATCGGCAACCAGGATCATCTGGTAGGGGGAGGCGACAGACTGATACCAGGATTCAGCCAGTGAACAACCGCTGGCGTAATAGTAATGCATTAGCGGCAGGGGGAATTTTTCTGCAAAGCTGTAAGGCTCGGTAACTGCGCCGCTGGAACCGGATGCACCTCTGCGTAGGAACTCCGTAAGTTTGGTCTGACTTGGATTGTTGAAATCACCACCATAACTGGTGAATGAATCTGCTATGGCTCCTGGTAGCAGACGGCTGCCTGCCTTGTCCCAGTCAAAACTGCGGGCACCTGTCACCAGGCCGATTATATCTCTACGGCCGGTTGGCAGTATCCCTAATCTACTTCCATTGCCCGGAGCCAGTATTTCGCAGGCGTGCCCAATCTGTTTCAACAGGGCACAGGTTTCATCGAACCATGGTTGGCGTGTCTCTGCCCGGATATCTCCGTTCTCCATCAGATAGACCGTGCCGTCTGGCTTGGATCCGTCGCTGAAGGCAGAGCGCTGCAGATAGTGTTCAATCTCCTCCAGGCTGTTGCCGCGTTGTCCGGTGTATGCAAGCATGCTGCTCAGATAGTAGCGATCCGCTGAATTGTAAGAAATGGCTATGGCTCTGCGGTCCCAATGGTAGCGGCTGTGAAAGCCCTGGGGCAGTTCAAATCTGGAGGATGGGGTGTCCATATTCTGTATGACCTGTTGGAATCCCGGGTGGTTTTGCAGATCTTTCAGATGTCGGTCGTTTCTCAGGAACAGGCTGTTGCGGAAGCCGAGCCCTTCCAGGCGCTTAAGGTTGGAGATGGCTTGGTCATATTGGTGCAGCTCTGCCTGGGCCTCTGCCAGTCCCAGTGCAAGCATTGGTCTTTCCCGGTATTTTGAGCTTAGTGAGATAAAGGCATCATATGCCTGTTGAAATTTGCCCTGCTTAAGATTTTTTTGCGCCTGTGTGAGTTGTGTCTTCTCTGCTGGAGATAACTTTTCATCGAACTCTGTGAAAGTTCTTGATAAGTCTCGACGATAATAGCCATTGGGATAGAGAGCCAAATAGTCTACCTGATGATTTTCCACCTGGCGTGCAAAGAATGTAAGACCGGTGAGTGAGGCGTATCGGCCGATGAAATTGTTGGCCGGTATCTTGTTTCTGGCAAGGTCGCCATGCAGTTTGACTGCGTAAGGGAAGTCAGCTGAATAGACAATGGCATCAATATTATCCGACAGGCCCTGTTTATCCATAAATTGTTTGATCGGCCGCCATATCAGCTCACGGAACTCCTGTATCTCAACGCTGTGCAGAGAGGGGATGCCGTGTAGCCACACCACATGCTCCTCTGGGATCTGGCGAAGTTGCACATAGCGGTTGGCTACTGTAAGGGAGAGCGGTGAGTCGGCATTGACTACCAGCAGGGTGGTTTCAGGGCCACCGCCCGCTGTCAGAGAAAGCGGAAGCAACAGTAAAACAAACGAAATTATACGGAGTATTTGTTGCATTAGCGATTATCGTTGTTGGAACATCATACGTTGTTTATCTATTGTTAGATATTCATGTTTTTGGTTTAACAGGTGTGTGTTCGTCGTCGGGTATGTCGCTCTCAGGGTTAGGTCGTCCGGCGCCAAACCCTAGTCCAATGAGTAGCAATAGATAGAATATAAATGCAGTGCGGGGAGCGTCGATTAAGGTGCCGAAACTTCCGACGGCCAGAAACCCGGTCAGTGATACGAATATAGTAAAGGCAAATCTGCTGTGTTTCGATGCCTTGGCGGTGGCAGACAAGGCAGAGAAGATCAGAGATAGAAATAACAGTAGACCGATCAAACCGGTTTCAAAGTAGACATGTACCCAGATGTTTTTGATATGCCATGGCATATGATTAAAGTCGTAGTAGGCAAACCAGTGGTCTATGCCTGAAGAAAAATCACCGTTTAGTACATATTCCGCTCCGGATGAGTCGTGGATAGATATATTGTCAATATCCATAATTGTCTGAGGTATGAGATTGAAACGATAATGACGGCGATTGGATACAGTTAATACCAGAGGGGCGCGCAGTAGATTTTTCCAGGAACCAAGTGAACCTGAGTTTATCGGGAACTCCAGGTGTTTCCACTTGCCTTGTGTTGATTTTATCGTCTCAGTGAACTGGATGCAGTGAGGGTTCCATTCCGTTGGGTTGATCAACTGACGATGGCAAGCGCGCAAATACAACAACGCCTCCTTATCCTTCGTTCGTACATCGAGTGACATGGTGTAATCTGTGTTCGGGGTCAGGGAGATTCGCTGTCCCAGTCGCACATCGTTTGCGCCGAGATAGTGCAGGAATTGGTTGTCGCCCTCACGTTGAAAAGAGAATCCGCCCACATCTTTTGCATGCTGATATTGCCAGAAATAGGTAACTGGAAACTGGCCAAGTCCCTGTCCAAAAAGTGTGGTTGACAAATCCTTGTCCATGATCTCAATGGCGGTCATCCAATGCTCCACCCGGTGCATAAAATCACCTTTCGCAGTGGAAAATCTGCTCTCCATCCTCGAGCCGAACAGGCTGGGCGTCAGTAGTCCTAGCAGGAGTGCCACAGCGACAAGCGAAACGCTGATTTGCCGTATGGAAAGGAAGCGCTGTGATCTGCTTGCGAGAAGATATCCGGAGATGCTGCCGAGCAGAATAGTGGCTGCAGCAATCAGTACAGCCGGTATTGAGCCAAAGGCGTAGTTCTTGGATGAGATCGTCCAGGTGGAAAGCGCTAACAATGTGAGTAGAAACAGCGCCAGGCTACCAGGATGATAATGGCCTTTATCTCTGGCCATGAATATAACAAATACCGCAGTTACAACAAAGGCGATATCTGTGTAAGCCAGCGCAATGGTTCCGCCGCTGCGAAAGGCGATGAACCCTGCAGTGATCAGTAGAGGGAAGGCGACCGTTATGGCCAATATATGGTAGATGCTCAGTTTGTAACGATGTTGCCATAGAATCAGCAGGGCCGTGGTAAGTAGCGCCACGCCAACTCCCAGATAAACCCCTCGGGAAAATGTGGTCATGCAGGCATACAGCAGACCGAAGAATACCAGGGTAAAGAATCCTATCGCCAAATGGGAACGCGCAGTTAAAAATGCCATGGCGGTGAATGGAAAAACCAGAAGCAGGTAGCCGTCTATGGCGGTGCCGCCGGTATGCATTTCAGCGAACATGGCGGTAACTCGATAATCAGTTGAAAAATTCAGCAGTGCCTGGATCGGCGCATATTTATTGGTCCAAAAAATCAGGGCATAAAATACACCGCGTTCCCACAGAACCAACAGAAATACCATGAAGGCACCTAGCGACAAGCCGGTAACCAGCAGGTTTTGCGCCTTCTGTGCATCCATGCGGTTCTGAGCTACCCATGCCGGATAGAGCAATAGTACCCAAAACAGACCTCTGGCAACACGTAGGCTGTTCAGATTGCTGTAATAGTTGGCAGTGGAATTTGCGTCGAAGGTTGTCAGTGGCAGCATCCCTTTAAGCAGTGCCACAAGATATACCAGAAGATATGCAGCCAGCAGCAGGCGCGCGCCCATTTGCATGGACTTAAACGGCATAGTATAGCGGTCACTCCAGAGTGTTGCGGCGATGGTGAGTAATACTATGGCATCAAACTCTGTCAGAAAAATACGACCGCTCCACGAGGCTAGGTAGAGCAATGGAAGCAGGATAGGCAGCAGTAATATCCATAGTTCAGGACGCCATAGCAGCAGTCCGATATAGATAATAGCGCCTATGACTAAAGGGGCCTGAAACACCGGGAAGCTGTAGAGATAGGCGAGCGTGAGCAGGAGAAACACTACAGCAATGAGTTGCTTGATTGTTAGTTTTCGAGGTCCGATATGTGACAATAACAAGATCTTCACCCTGGTATATAATCCCGAAAATTGGTAAGTATATTGCTGAGAACTGTTCCAGGTAGGTTATATTGCGGCATCAGAACAACAGATAGCAAATAGATGGCCGGTAGCGGCCATGCATACAAAGTTTCCATTGATAGAGTATGACGCATAAGCGGATACTAACGCATCAGAGATGGAATTTGCAGGATTTTGCCTTGTATCTGTCTATTCATTTGCCATCAGGGAGCCACAATTTATGTCAGGATTATTTGGAAACTCTGTGATATGAGTAGCAGTATTAACATCAAACCATATCTGCGGATTTTATGCTCGGTGAGTGGAGCAGTCTTGCTACTACTGATTTTCGGCGTGGCGCGGGCCGGGTTGCCGGAAACGGTTGCCAGGGTGAAGCGGAGCGTTGTGTCAGTGGGCACGTTTCAGCAACTGCGTACTCCCCCAGCCAAATTTCTTGGTACCGGTTTTGTGGTAGCCAAAGGTCACCACATTGTGACCAATGCCCACGTGATTCCGGTTGATCTTGATTATGCCAAGAATGAGACTATTGCGGTTTTTTTGCGTAATGGAGAGCAGGTTGAGATGCGGCGAGCCAAACTTGTGGCCAAGGATAGTGAGCACGATGTAGCCCTTCTCTCCATATCTGGGGCTCCATTGCGCCCTATGATTTTCGGTGATGATGCCAGCGTTGCCGAAGGCGAATTGTATGGATTTACCGGCTTTCCCATAGGCATGGTGCTCGGTGTGACGCCGGTCACGCATCGGGGGATAGTTTCTGCTATTACACCTATAGCCATTCCCGCCGGGTCGGTAAGAGAGCTCAACGCCAAGCGTTTACTGCGCTTGCGAAACCCATATAAGGTGTTTCAGCTGGATGCCATTGCCTATCCTGGGAACAGCGGCAGCCCACTATACGAAATAGACAGTGGCAAGGTTGTAGGGGTGGTTAATAGTGTATTTGTGAAGGAGTCCAAGGAATCAGTACTCTCTTCACCCAGCGGCATATCTTATGCTATCCCTGCCAGATATATTAAGGCACTGCTCAAGGCAAACGGACTGGCATTCTGAGGCTGGTGTTGCCAGCAGATATTTATTGGCAGGGGACCAGTATTCAGATGAAAAAGATCAAGATCCTATTTGTGTGTACGGCGAATATCTGCCGTTCTCCCATGGCGCAAGGGATTTTTCAGTGGCTGGTTGAGGCAGAGGGATTGAGAAAGCGCATTAAGGTGGATTCCGCCGGGACCCATGTATCCCAGGCTGGGGTACGTCCGGATAGACGGGCGCAACAGGTGGCCCTTGCGCATGGGGTGGATATCAGCGGTATTCGTACCCGTGGTATACGCAAGGGTGATTTTTCGTCCTATGATTACATTGTGGCCATGGATCAGGGTAATATGCGTGCGCTTGAGCAGCAGCTTCCAGAAGTACCTTGCTGCGATTTGTCACTAATGACGGATTTTGCTCCAGGGTTGGGGCTGGATGAGGTGCCGGATCCATATTATGGAAACCTGGCGGGATTTGAGCGTGTTTTTCAAATCCTCGATATGGCGGCCAGAGGCGTGTTGGATAGGATAAGGGATGATTTGGTTTGAATTGGAATCTGTGGTGCAGTTGCATGGTTCTGCTAGTATGTTTAGTACGGTGGTTGGAAACAGACATAGGTGAGTCATAGATAATGATTCAGTTGCATGGAGGTTGGTATGGAGCAAGGATCATCAAGCCTGACTTCAAATTTTTGCAAGTATTTTTCCGTCGGTCTGGCTGCAACCGCGAAGCAGAGGCAGGATGTTTATAGGTCCAGATACCGTGTTTACTGTGATGAGTTTGGGTATGAGGATAAGGGCCGGTTTCCTGATAAGGCCGAGTACGATGAGTTCGACGAATATGCCACTCATTGTCTGATAATCCATCGTGCAAGTGGCATTACAGCCGGCAGTGTACGTCTGGTACCGGCAACGGTGAGAAGTAATTACTACCTGCTCCCTTTTGAAAGGTTTTGTTCCGACAGCCTTGACCAAGGATTCATGCGTAACCTTAGGCTGCCACGGAGCAGTATCTGCGAAATTTCCCGTCTTACGGTGGATAGCGCCTTCCGCCAGCGTGCCGGAGAGACACTGAGCTGCCTGGGTAAATCCGATGCGGTGGATTTTTCTCACCATGAGCGTCGTGCGTTTTCCCTTGTTGCAGCTGCATGTTATCTGGCGTCCATCGCACTGACCGAGTTGTCTGGCAGAACAAACGTATTTGCCATGATGGATCCGCTTCTGTCGGATGTGTTACAGCGGAGCGGTATTGTCTTAAAGCGCATAGGCGGGGATGTAGATTATCATGGAGTGCGTGCACCATATTTCACTCAAACCAGTTCTGTTTTGGGCGGTATTTCAGCAGAAATCAGGCAGCTATATAATGCTATATATGAACAGCTTGAGTGCGGTTACCAAGTTGCCATGGATCCGCTCGTAGATAAAACGGTTCATCAGCACGCATAACCCCTTGATTCGATACCATACAGGGGGCGGTTGTGAGAGTGCCATTTTGTTACCGGTCTGCCTCCACCGGAAATATCGTTTGAGTGGCTGAGAGAACAGCAAGTACTCAAGACCAAACACATCGCCATAGCCGGTACCCGCTGGGATGGCGGCAATCATATCCTCACCCATACTGTTTTAGTGTGGGGATGGTGCTGCTGAATTGTATGTCTGGCAAGATGCCTCATTAAGGAGAATTTTCTCCTGGAATGGTTTATGGTGCGTAATCAGGTGTTACAACATTACTTCGCAGTAGCCTTTTCTAGAATATGATCGGTTTGGTTGCTGATTGAGGGGGTATAGATGGCTGGAGTGCACTTATAATTTATCCGAAGATGATAAAATATAGCCAATTTGTCATGGGATGTGCCTTTATGTTGCTATTCATACCAGGCGCTGTCTAAAGTATTATGCCTAATATATTAACTCAGCAAAGTTGGTTGAACACTGGGTTGACACAAGGCCGATGTGGATTGGATAAAATTAAATGGATGGGTATATGAACAGATTTCTTAGGGGTATTGCACTTTTTTCTGTCATAGGGTTGCTGGTTGCTTGTAACGAGGGGATGACTGAAGCTCAGCACCTTGCCAAGGCAAAGGAGTATATTGGAAAGGGGCAATTAAAAGCTGCATCAATCGAGCTTAAAAACACCCTCCAAAAAAATCCAAATAGCCCTCAGGTCCGTATGGAGCTTGGTAAGGTTCATCTAAAGACGGGGCATATGGCTGCTGCGGAGAAGGAGTTAACTAAGGCGAGATCCCTAGGTGTGGAAGATGAACAAGTATTGCCATTTCTTGGCAGGTCTCTGCTTTATCAGGGGAAATATGCTGAGGTTATGGATATTCCTCTGGAAAACCTAGAGGGAGAACCAAAGTCCGAGGTTCTTGCTTTGAAGGGGCTGGCTTTGGTTGCGCTAGGCGACATGACCAAGGCTAAATTTATCATCGAAGAGTCCATGGAGACTGGGAAAGAATCCATACACGCTATGGTGGCTAACGCAGGTCTTCTTGCATATACCAACGAGCTTAATAAATCGAGAAAACAGCTTGAAAAAGCATTTAAGATAGATCCTGAATTTGCTCCTGCGTGGAGTATGTTGGGCGATATTGAGTTGAAACAACATCAGTTTGAAAAGGCGTTGGAAGCTTATACCAAGGCCATCTCTTTTCGCGCAAATAATATGTCAGATATGCTCAAACGGGCAATGATATATATTCAGATGAAACAATACGGTAAGGCTCAGAAGGATATCGATCTCCTAAAGAAAAAGATACCCCTGCATCCTGGTTTCAACTACGTGCAGGGTGTAATTTTCTTCCAAAACAAAAAATATCAGGATGCCCAGGCTGCCTTTGATTTGGCATTGGTTGATGAAAAACGCTACCCGATGGCGCTTTATTATGCAGGTTTGACAAGTTATTTACTAGGGCAGAATGGACGTGCCGAGAAATATGCCGCACAATTTTTTGCAAAATTTCCTGAGTTACCTGTGGCAAGAAAACTTTTAGCACTGATAGATCTAGCGGGTCTTAAATATAAGGACGCTGAAGAGTTAGTACGTCCACTTGTAGAGAGGGATGCGTCAGATACGTACGCGATGAATATACTCGCAAGCGCACTGCTAAAGCAGGGTAAAACCAATGAATCAATTGAACTGCTATCCAAAGTAGTTGAGCTTAAACCTGATTCATCAGATGCGCAGAGAAGACTTGGTTTAAGCCTTATGATTAGTGGTGACGATGCAGCTGGTGAAGAGCATTTATCTGCCGCAACTAAATTGGATTCGTCTAATAAAAACGGGGAAATTCTGCTGATACTGAACTATCTGCGACAAAAGCAATACAATAAGGCGCAGGATGCTGCGATGGCATATCGGGATAAATTTCCCGAGAAGGCATTCTCATATAATGTGCTGGGTCGAGTATACCAGATAATAGGTAAGCAGCAGGAGGCAAAGGATACGTTTGCAAAAGCTCTGGAGCTAGAACCAGGCAACCCATCCGCATCTCAAAACTTGGCCGATATTGCCATAAGTGAGAAAGATTATGCCAAAGCGCGTAACTATTATCTGGAGGCGTTAAAACAGCATAATAAACATTTGGGGCTACTTATGAGGTTGGCCGCATTGGGCTCACTTGAAAGAGATGAAAAGTCTATGGTCTCTTACCTGAAGCAAGCAATAGAGGCTTACCCGAAGGCAGTTGATCCAAGATTGGCTCTGGCTCGTTATTATCTTTCTGAAGGTAAAAATGAACAGGTTGCGGTTCTTGTGGCTGAATTTGATCAAGCGCAAATGAAAACTCCGTCGGTGTTGGAATTGGTTTCCTTGGCTGAACTGGCCAAAGGTGATTACAGTGGAGCAGTGAGCACATTGAAACAGCTTACTCGTCTTCAGCCTAACTCACCGCAAGCGCACTACAGATTAGCCAGCGCGTATGGCGGGATGAATAAACCAAAGGAAATGCGGTTAGAACTGGAGAAATCTGTTGAATTAGCGCCAGAATACTTTTCGGCGCGACTCGCTTTGGCCAAGCTTCTATTGTCATCGCATGAAATTGAGTCTGCGCAGAGGCAAATTACCACCCTGAAAAAAAGTGCACCGAAAAACCCAGAGGTATTGAAGGTTGAGGCGGCACTTGCAATACAGCAAGGACAGCCAGAACACGCTCTGAAGCTGGTCAAAGCGGCCTATGAAATTGCGCCTAATACTAAGAATGTTCTTGCTCTTGCTAAAGCAAAATGGAATATGCAGGATCGCGATGGCGCTATACAATTGTATAATAAATGGCTTGCTATGCACTCTGGTGATGTAAAAGTGCGTCTTGCGTTGGCTGGAAGCTATATCATTCTAGAAAATCAAGCTGCCGCGATAGAACAGTATAAAACAGTATTGTCGAGTGATGAGGGTAATCTTGTTGCGCTTAATAATCTTGCCTGGTTTCTGCAGGATACAAATCCGAGGAAGGCGCTAGAGTATGCGCGGTATGCAAACAGCGTTGCACCAAAGTCACCTGCGTTAATGGATACGCTTGCATTGGTTCTCTTAAAGAATAGTGAGGTTAATGAGGCAAAAAAGATAATTAAGGATGTAATGATTAAAGCGCCCACGAATCTATCTATGAAATACCATGGTGCTAAGATATACGCTGCTGCAGGTAATAGCGACGAAGCCGTTAAAATATTGAAGAAAATTACAGGGGATGAAGTTCATTTCTCAGAGAAAAAGGATGCCCAGGCGCTACTGGATAAATTAATCTCGAAAAAATAAATAGGATTCATAGGTGGCTATTTATTGGTGCAGCCGCGTGGAAGCAGAACGCCACAGTTTACCAGTAGAAGAGATTCGTCAGACCGTACTCTTGCTATCTGGAAGTGTCTGTTGAATTGGATTTGAGCCGATAGATAACGCACGTTGGGATGAGTCTTTTCACGACAGTTTTGTGCCGATACTGGTTTTGTACTATAAGGTTTTTGATTGGACCTTTGGAGAGATAAGTTCCACCATTGGGCCGTTCTAGTCTGATAACTTTACCGGACGCTTTGAGCGTTTATGGCCTTCTCCAGGAGATGTTTTGTTTAACACTGGTTCAATCATATCTATGTTTTAAAGGTGATGGTTGATTAGATTAAGCGCTTGGTTTTTCTCCAACCACAATAAATATACCTGCGCTAAGAATAAACTCGCCATTTATAGCTTTTTGCGTCAACTGATCTACAAATTTAGAAGTGGTTTCTTTGTTGCCTAGCAGAGAGCTTTTGTAGCCGAATACAATATCAAGCAGAGCTTGCGGTGAAATATCAGATGTGGTGAGTGATGTCACTGAGGTTCTGATATTAATGAATCCAGACTGGTGGAATAGAGATGAAAGTTTGCGCCCAATAAAACGATCTCCACCACGTGCAGCCTGTTTGTTGTAAGCTTCCTGTAAAAACAATTCAATAGCATCATTTTTCGGATAATGTATGATCAGTCCGTCATCAGAATCAACAGCACAAAAAATACCACCAGGTTTGGTGCAGCGTAAAGCTTCGCTAATTATTGATTGTGGAGATGGAGTATGTTGTAGAAGGAAACGAGCGTAGGTGAAGTTAGCCCAATCATCATCGATTGGTAAGCTGTCTGCCGATGCCTGTATGGCTTTAAACCCCCCGCTTGGTTGTTGAATTTCCTCTCGACTAAGCATCTCCAACAGTTCAGGATCGTTATCAACAGAAATCAATGTTCCATCTTTGGCTAGAACTGACAGAATTTTTGTTATAAAACCGGGGCCACAGCCCAATTCAAGAACTTTGTCATTCTGCTGTAATCCGCACTTTCTTAGTGTCCTAACCTCCATTTCTTTGAATAACTCACCTTGTTTTTTAAGGCGGTCAAGTTCAGAAGCTGGATCATTAAGTGCTTCAAGATTATAAGAACCTTCACGGTCTGCATTCATAGTGTAATCCTGACATTATAAACAGGATATGGTGTGTATACTGATATTATATGCCCAATACTCTTTTCGCGTACCTATATTTTATTTGCTGGAGTGGGTTGCGGTTTCCCATTCTGAGTTTCCCATGTTTATATCTATTAAGCTTCGCATCAAAATGACTAAACCAAGGAATAGGCTTTAGGGTTGAAGGATCAATTATAGACTGGACTACTTGTGCGGCTACCATGCCAGCGCAAAGCTTGCATGCGCCAATAAAGCTCGGACCTTTTCGATTCTTAAGATCAACTGAAGAAGTATCGACATATTTAATGTGAAACCCCGCGGGTGCAAAGCCAAGAGAAAAAAGCAATACTCGGTTTTCCAAAGGCATATTCTGTGGCATACAGAAATAGTCATCAAATGACATGCCATCCTTTGTAAAGACCAGCATTCCTGCTCCAAAGCCAAGTGGCACGGCAGCTATCACCGGAATACCTCGTTCCACAGCCCCCATAATCAGCATGCGGTGAATAGCAATCTCAAAAAATTCAATGCCATCAACCACAACATCCACGTTTTTGAGATAGTCATCCAAGTTATCAGGATTGATGCCTTCTCCATAGTTATATATGGTAGCTTCTGGATTTACCTGTGCGGCCAATTTATGCATTACATCGACTTTTGGTGCGCCAACTGAATCTATCGTAGCCCCATATTGCCGATTAAAATTCACAATTTCGAAATGGTCAAAATCCGCTATTTTAAAGTTTCCAATTCCAGCTCTGCAGAGAGTGATCAAGTAATCTCCACCTACCCCTCCCATTCCTGCAATAGCGACCGTAGAATTTCTTAAAGACTCTTGGTCTGCTTGAGAAATGATGCCTAGGTTTCTAGAAAATGCTGAATTATATGCGAAAAGTGTCATAACAAAATCTATCCTTCATACAATATATCCCAGTATAGTACCGCTATATGGTTAAGTATGACATTAGCTGCCATCCAGAATAGGGCATTGTTATGTATCTATATTGAGCACCTATAATTGTAGATTCAAGTTTCAAAGATCACAGGCCATGAATACGCTATTTCTCGAATTTAGTGGTAATGTAAATGGTGTAAAGATTGGATTTTATGTTAAGACGAGGATGCCAATAGTTACATTAGCTGTATAAATAAAACGCATATTATGTTGTCAGGTTATTTTACATTCGCTCCTGGTGGCTACCTTTGAGGCAATATATTATATTGACGGTCATTTGTGAAATAAGCAGTAATTACAATAAGATATAAGTTGATTGGTGTATTTTTGCACTATATGGCATAAGAATTGCTCACTTGTGGTTAGCAGGTAGTTTTAGAGAAGAATTGATCTTGATTTGCAAACGGGAGTGCATGGGAATGAAATTTATTAATAGATTGCTAATTAGTGTTGTTTTGATAGGAGTATTTGCCAGCGTGCAGGCAACACCCTTCTACATAACAGCACCTGATGGGACGACTGGCCAGACTGGTCTAGCTGATCAAATGGGAGCTAACTGGAGCGCTACATCAGACTATTTCGACACTAATGTGAGCGGAAGCCTGGATTTTGGTGATACAGTCATAGATAACGGGACAGGCAATATCAATGGACTGTTGGTGGGAGGAGTACCGCAGGTTGGTGCCGCCCTAGACGGTATGAACAACACCTGGAATCTGACCTTTCGATACAACGACCTCTTCGGAGTAGTTATTCAGAATCCGGATGATCAGAACATAGTAACCCAGTACTTATCTGGCCACATCGAAGTATATTATAATGCCCCAGCCGTAGCGAGTGGCCCGGACGCAGGTGAGTTGCTGGTGATGACGCTGAATATCCTAGGCAGCAATGCACAGATCTTTAACGCATTGTTCACTGCTGAGGTAGATTTTACTGGTGCTGATGTCATGGCTCAGAATCTGTTCTTCTTTGAAAATGGTGATAACTGGTATGATCTCTGGCTGGGTGGTGTGCTCGATCCAATCGATATCATTGCCCGCATAGATACCAATCTGGATGGCCCTTTAGTGGGTGAATGTGCAGCTGCTGCCGCCTGTGATTGGACTCGCACCAGTAGTTTGAACGGAAGCGTCTCATTTGTTCCTGAACCTACCATAGTGTTACTTCTCGGCAGCGCCCTGACAATGATGGGGTTTGCTGGTCGCGGGAGAAAGTTTAACAAGTCTTAATACTTGAAAACGGGTTACAGGCTGTTATGAATACGGTCGCTCTTGTGATAGAGCGGCCGTTTTTTATGGGAGAAGGTGCAGCTTGGGAGCAATAGACGCTATTTGTTTCCTAATCGATGGTTGTGTCTGTCGTCTGACATATGGAAGTATTCAATAGAGAACATAGCTCTATTGATTTCAGCATTACATAGCCATGGGAACCAAATGGGGGTGAATGATCCTGAAGACTCCAGTAGAGAACTTCCTGAATAAGGTGTTGCCGAAGCTGATGAGGAGTATTAAGTATGCCAGGCGTGAAGATAGATGCTATTGGCCTGGATATAGGTCTTTACATATGGTTGCGTTTATCCCCACCACGCTAATCTATAGCATGGGGTATTTACTATTTTAGGGATATAATTGCAGGTCACTACATACACTCTCAGTTGTTTAGGTAGTCAGATTAATATACTTTAAGATATCAGGTTTTATGCAGCGCAGCAGCGGTACTTATCTATAAAGGTATTATAGTCCTTGTACCAATATTTAAGTTAGCAAGTATAGATCAAAAATTGGCGTTAATTCTGGAGAGAAAATTGCAATAATGTCGGTTTGGAGAGGATATTGACCAATTTAACGGATCATTTGGTGCCAGTGCACTGGGCGGATTCCGAGGAAGAGAAAGAAGCTATTTATCGATTCCGCTACGATGTCTATGTTACCGAGATGCATCGATATTTGGGTAAAGCTGATGACGAGCGCAAGTGGCTTAAGGATGATGACGATGATGCGCCATATTCGATGCTATTGTATTGTGGAACACCTGACAATATAACTGCAACAGCCAGAGTTTGTGTTTGGGACGCTGGCCAAATTCCAGATAAGGCCAAGGTTCGCCTTTCTACTCACCTTATTCCAGCGATAGAGAGCTATAATACAGCTGAAGTAACTCGCTTCATTATTGATCCAAAGGCGAGAGGACGATTTCTTTTGCCCTCCTTAATCATCCGTGGCTATGAATACCTTGCAGGTAGTGCTGGAACTGATCTGGCATTTTTTCAATGCATTCCAGCATTAGTTCCACACTTTAGACGTCTGGGGACCAGGCCATATGGAGGTACCTTATATGAGGGAGGGTCATCAACACTGGTACCAAGTGTCATGGTACTGTCTGATTACCGTTATTTTTTACAGTGCGGTTCCTTCCTTGCTTTATTTGTAAAAAAGTACTTTTTTGGTTCTGGTAAAAGAAAACCAATAAATACAGAATTACTCGAATCAGTATTTCAAGATAACGCAGTGCCGGTTGTACTGGATGCACTACGTGTTTGGGATGATGTTCAAGAGGATTTACTGAAAGATAGTGACCATATATCAAATTTACTCGATAAGCTGGAACCAAATGTAGTTGAAGAAATTGCAAAGGCAGGCATGATAATAAATATTCCTGACGGTAGTGTGCTTACTAAAGAGGGTACAGTAGATCGGCAAATGTATTTAGTTCTGAATGGTAGATTTGAAGTGCTGGTACAAGATAAACCTGTTGCGATATTGGGTAAGGGGGAATTGTTTGGTGAAATGGCGTTTTTCCGCAAGGAAGGTACACGTACAGCTACGGTTAAATCACTGGGTAATGCCAAGGTTCTTGCTATTAGCCAAAAAACACTAAGAAAACTTATGTACAGGACGCCGGATGGAGCACTTCAACTTTTTACTAATATTGGCCGAATAATGTCTGACCGTATTGCAGGTTTGCTTATAAAAGGTTAGTGCTATTTAAATCTATATATTTTCTGAAAATAGTTCGTTCTATGTTTGATAACCTGTAATTTTCATAGAGCGGTCGTTATGTAGACCATCAGGTATCCTATATGCGTCATTATGAGAATTTATTCTGTCAGCCTAGCTTACAATTAAGAAATTAATAAAAGACTGATAGTGTTGTGAATACAACTAGATAGGAAATATGGCGTAAAAGTTGCAGATATGCGATAGGCTTTATTCGGCTTACGGGGAGATGCATTCTTATGCAGTAACCCCTGGCGATAAGACCTTGTGCGAAATTGTACTTTATTACAAGAGTCTAGGGATATCAGAGGTAATCGTAGGAAGGACGCGCCAGTATACATCAACGTGACTACTAGGGTATGACATGTTATCCAATGTTTCACAAAATACCAGTGGAGTGAGAGTTGTATTATTTTTCCTCGCGTTTGTCGGTGTGTGTGTTTATACACCTGTTCTGATTGACAGCCTTATTCAGCGTGGAGGAAATGCCAAGCAACAAATTACACATGGGGGGGATCCAACAACTGTACTTGAACCTACTGGGGCTGGACGGAATACAGACGTAGAAAAATGCGATAGTTCAGATTACATTTATGGTGAGTCACTAGATGGACATATGTTCGTGAAAAAAACTATTAGTAATTTGTATGCTGTGGACATTGATGGCGTAGTTGAGTTTTTTTTGTGGGATGGTAAAGAAAATTTAGTAAGATATTCTGAGGATGAGAGAGCAAAGACAGAAATTGCTAGTGAGCTTTCTTCTGTGCTTGCGTATTGTTTATCATCAAAAACAGCACCAATTTCAGCAGATATAAACTTTAAGCCAAGGCGCTAATTGCTTACACTTGTGTAACCCCTCATTAATTTATACTCCTGTTTGGCATCTTATGGCTTTATTTTTCATGGCAGCTATTGCTATAAGCAGCATATTGTAATTGCGACCTACCACAATGATAGTTTAATAAATGTCGTCATTCACGTAGATACACATAGTATCTAATTCACTTGAAATCAGATAGATATCTCATATAGTGCTAGGAAAATAGTTACTCAGTGTGTATTATCCTCAACTTGACGTAGGTTGGCATATTAATGGCTTGATTATCTGCAATCACTGTATTATTTGCCTTTGTGAGGGCTGTGCCTTGTCGGCAAACAACAGCAGCTATTGTCATTATTCATGCAATTTGAGTGAGTTAATACGATAAGTGGTCGGGGATATATGGATATATGGATATATTGAGGTATTAACAGATTTATATACAAAGCGTATCGTAGGTAATATGGATACAGGTGGAACGGATTCTTGATCTGTAGCTCGTGAATCAGGGGCAACATTGTAGCACATGACATTTTTTTCACGGCTTCATACATTCCGAGGGAAAATACGGCTATTTGGCCACTTTTTTCACGCACAGTACATTTTATTGGGCTTGGTGGAATTTGCCACCTTTACCTGCATTCCCATCTTTGTCCTTCCGCTGTTTGAGGACGAAGCCATAAGGCAATCAATCATACAGCCAACTTGGGCAACATGTGCCTTTTTCTCCTTGATTTTGGTTTTTTTCATCGTGTCGATGGGGCTTTATGACACACGCCAAAGAACGGGTTACTTTAGAGTTGTTCTGCCGCGCCTGCTAATTGCCTTTATTATGTCAGGTATTGTTATCCTGTTTATGTTGCAAATATTTTTCTATGATTTCTTTGATTACACCAGATTATCCCAGTTCATCATAATTTCTCTTATCTACTCCTCCATACTTCGTATCTACTTTGAGAAATATGTTGATGGCAACATATTAAAGCGCAGAATTTTGGTTGTTGGTGCGGGCAAGAAGGCTGGATATATTGAGAAGTTACGGCGTAAAGCAGACCGGCGTGGCTTTGATCTGGTCGGTTATGTTGCGATTGAAGAAAATGATGCTGTGCAGGTAAGCTCATCAAAAGTGATCTTTCTTGATGGAACAATATGCGCATATGCTTTGATAAACCGTATCGATGAGATTGTTATTGCATTAGATGACAGACGTCTCACGCTACCATTGGATGATCTGCTGGATTGCCGTATGAGTGGCATCAATGTCATTGATATGCAGGACTTTTTTGAACGTGAAACCGAGAAAATAAATCTGGAAATACTACACCCCAGTTGGTTGATATATGCAAAAGGTTTTAGAAGAAATATTCTTAGATCGACCACAAAGCGCATATTTGACGTGGTTGTCAGTTCAAGCTTACTGATTCTCGCATTGCCAATTATGGCTTTGGTTGCGCTTTTAATATTGGTTGAAGAGCGCGGAAGGGGATCAATTCTTTACTATCAACAACGTGTTGGCCGTGGCGGTGGCTATTTTGATCTAATAAAAATCCGTAGCATGTGTGAAGATGCCGAGGCGGATGGGATTGCCCGCTGGGCGGTAAAAAATGACTCCAGGATTACTCGTGTCGGGGCATTTATTCGCAAATATAGACTGGATGAGCTTCCGCAGTTATGGAATGTTCTGGCCGGTGATATGAGTATGGTTGGTCCCAGGCCAGAACGGCCGGAGTTTGTAGAAAAACTGTGCAAGACCAACCCGTTTTATGCTGAGCGCCACCGGGTGAAACCAGGGGTAACAGGATGGGCTCAAGGATCATATCCATATGGTGCCTCAGAGAAAGACTCGATCCAAAAACTTGAGTACGATCTTTACTATGTCAAGAATCATGGAATATTGTTTGATATGTATGTCCTTATGCAAACAGTTGAGGTCGTACTGTTTGGAAAAGGTTCACGCTAAGATCCAGGTTTGAGGTCGTATTTCTCCATCATGCCATAAAGGGTTGGCCTGGTTATCCCTAAAAGTTTTGCCGTTTCCGATATGTTGTTATCTGAATGGCTCAATGCACGCATGATTGATTTGCGCTCAGCTTCATCTCTGACCTGTTTGAGATTAAAGGGCATAGGATGATCTTCAGGCATGGATAGTTCCAGATCCTCAACGGTAATATGCCCCCCATCAGACATGATTACGGCCCTCTTTATCCTATTTTCCATTTCGCGTACGTTGCCTGGCCATTCGTAACCCTCAATGGCTATGGTGGCGTTTTTATTAAAGCCTTTTACCTTGCTACCTAGCTCTTGTCTGAAACGTTCAAGAAATGCCTTTGCCAGCACCAGCACATCGCCATCTCTCTCTTTTACTGCAGGGATTTGTAAGGTGATTTCACTAAGTCTGTAGTATAGGTCTTCCCTGAATTTTCCTTCTTCGATCAATGTGGTTAGATCTTGATGTGTTGCGCATATGATGCGTACATCAACCGGGATTTCTTTGCGCCCGCCAATTCTTTCCAGGACCCGCTCCTGAAGAAAACGTAGCAGCTTTGATTGTAACTCCATTGGCAAGTCGCCAATTTCATCAAGAAAAAGTGTTCCTCCATCTGCGTACTCTATCTTGCCTAGAGTCTGTTTGGCAGCACCGGTGAAAGCACCTTTTTCGTAACCAAATAGTTCACTTTCAAGTAAAGTAGATGGGATTGCTGCACAATTAATAGCAACCATCTTTTTATCTGATCTGGGGCTAAGCTCGTGCAGCGCGCGTGCAAATAACTCTTTTCCAGTACCACTTGCGCCAAGTAGTAGGGTTGTAATATTGGATGGTGCAATTTTTTCAACCATGCGGCAGACCTTGAGCATCTGCGGGCTGGATGCAATTATTCCTCTGAGAGGCATATCCTCTTGATTTTGTAAAAGTCTTCGGTTCTCAGACTCCAGTTCATATACTGCGTAGGCCCTGTCTACCATAAGAGCAAGTATTTCCGAGTCTACCGGCTTTTGATAGAAATCGTAGGCGCCAAGACCAATTGATTTAACCGCATTAGATCTATCGTTATCACCGGTTACTACGATTATTTTTGTCTCAGGCGAGATGGATAGTATTTCGGTAAGTGTGGCCAATCCTTCGCTTACCCCTCCTGGATCTGGTGGCAGCCCCAGGTCAAGTAGCACAACTCCAGGCTGATTGCGGCGTAGTTGCGCCATAGCCTCTGAGCGGTCGCCGGCGATGGCCACATCAAAGCCATCAAAACACCAGCGTAACTGGCTTTGCAGACCTGGATCATCCTCAACAACTAATAGGTTTTTCTTTGCTTCCTTCACAGATTACACCTCTGTAACGCTATTATTCTGACGTTTAATCAGCCGAAATTTTACACGGTAATGCAATAGTAAATTTAGAGCCCTTTCCAGGTGTGCTGTCAACAAATATATTACCACCGATTGAGCGAATAAACTCCCGGCTTTCAAACACACCTATCCCCATACCGGTAAGACCTTTTGTGGTGTCAAATGGACGAAATAAACGGTCTCGTATGAAGACCTCATCCATGCCCACGCCATCATCCTCTATCTCGATTAGGGCCTGATGCGAATTACAAGACAAGCGTACAGTAACATTACCGTGTTTGTTTGTGGCCTCTTGCGCATTTTGAATGATATGGCTGAAGACTGTAGCAAGTTGCTCCTTATCTGCATCAATGTACAATTTTTGCTCCGCAGTATGGAATAGTGGTATGGGCAGCTGTCCTGAGTTTGATCTTGTCTCGATGACCGTCGCAAGCAGTCCGGATAGTTCAACGCTAAGTAGAGTAGAGCCGCGAACTCCACTCTTCATCTGGTCCATCAGGCGCGTCATGCGTGCAACTGAGTTCTTGATAGTGGAGATTACATCATCAAAAAAATCCGGATTATTTCTGTGTCTTTCGGCATTTGAAACAATTAGAGACTGTTGGGCCAGGATATTTTTTAGATCGTGAATAACATAGGCGGAAAGCCGGTTGAATGCTTCGAATTGTCTGGCTTGTATAAGCTGCTGATCTGACTGATGTTGGGCAAGATAGCTTGCCGCTTGATGGCCTGCCATTTTTAATAGATCCCGATCCTCCCAATTTATTGATTGTTGGAGATCAGACTTGGAGGTAAGAACAACACCCAGAACCTCAGTTTTAAAGATGAGAGGGATGAGGAGCCATGCATTTGCTATTGATTCTAGCCAGGAAGGCAGGTCGAGATCACCATAGATATCAGGTTGCTCATTATATTCATTGATATCAATAACCCAATGTGTCTTGGTAATGAATTCGGTAACTGGATTTAGTAATGTGCAGCTGGTGTATTTAGGTGCCGGCATATTCCAGTGTGCCAATAGGTCATATCCGCCGTTATCCATTCTTACCCAAAGAGTTCCTGCGTTACTATTAACTAGTGCGGCCATGGCGCGAATTATACGTTCCGGGACTTCATCCTCGCCCTCATCCATGGTTTGAGTAAATCTCAACCACTCTTCACGATAATCATATTTATAACTAAAAAAGTGTTTGCTTAGAAGGGTGCGAACACGTGCCCTAATTTTTCCGGAAAAGAGCAGTATGACCAGCAGCAGGCCAGAGCCAAATAGAAAAACTATCTGTAACACTCCACCCCATGTACCACCGTAGAAACGGATAAAATAACCAACTGCGGCCATGGATAGGAGATAGATGCCTGCGCCAATCAAGGCTGCAGAATGGAAGACAACGTGCCTGGAGACGTGGATGCCTACAGACCATTTGGGGTTTCTGGCAATTGATATGGCGATAAGTGGTACAACAATTCCATCTACAACTCCACGTGCATCCCATAATATTGGATTTAAGTTGTTAAATAATAAGGCTTCGGAAAACATGAAAAAGTCGTAGGCAAATATGCAACCTATACCAAGGCACAGATACTTAATGGCCCAACGTTCGTCCAGCGTGGAATTTCGAAAGATCTGCTCCACCAGGAGCATTCCAATTATCGCAATGGTGATCCAGATTATGATTGCCAGTTTACTAATGAATCTGTCAGGTGATTCGGTATTGTGGAATACTGTAGGCCAGATAAATGTGACTATCAGAGAGCAGACAACGGCTAGATAAAAAAACCTGGTCCATACGATCTGGTGCTTGTTGAGGTTTTTGTTTTGGCTGAGAATCTTTAGAAGTAATATGCACCAGAAAGAGCTATGCAATATTTCCGCTATTTGGTATATCTCGATAGGAATATTTAGTGGAATGGTGATGCCAGCAGATATGCCTGCCCAGATGACCATAGCCAGACTTGCCAGGATTAGCAGTATACCAAATTGCCGTCCTTTCCATGATACGATTAGTAGTGTTGCAAGGATGGAATATGCGATAAGGGCAAATATGTAGCTATAAAATCCAATATTCACTAGTGGTCCGCCTGTATCAATAATTATTGTTATCCATGAATCTCGATTCTATTTAAAACAGGGTACCATTTCGCTTCGCCGGTTGCAGTTCAATATAGCTTGGGTCAGAGTTCGTAACCAGCAGATAAATGCTTGGAAGTTAGTGTTATTACAGTCCGCTGCCAATTCATAGTGCAATTTATTATGTCATCCAAAACCAAGAAAGCTAAATGTAAATATCTTAGAACAATATTCTCAAAAAAAGGTTGGTTTTAGGATTTATTACGTGATTCCCGTTTCTTATGTCTTTCTAAAGTTGTGCTTAGAAGCCCAATGATCTCTGTTGCCGCCTTAAGAATGTGGTCCGGTCCCATTCCCGCCTGCTTCATATCCCGATAGAAGCCCTTGGCAAGTATTTTTGCTACCTTTTCTTGCTGTTGGGTAAATGCTCCAGAGGTAGATCTTCCTTTGCTCTCCTCTTTCGCCAGAGCAGCTATTGCAAATCTTGATTTAAGCAGGTTCTGGATCTGATGGGTATAGATTGATTTTGCTATGAACATGCTCAGAATTGTCGCAAGTTCCAGGTCATGGGCAACATAGGTACGTTTATCCACTGGGCTATTAACATTTATGACTCCAACCACCCGTCTAGCGGCGATCAGGGGAACAGAGATAAATCCACCAGATGTTTGAGAAGACCTGCTTGCCAGATCAGCAAATACGCTGTCATTTATGTCTGGAACAAGCAGCGCATCTCCTGTATTGGCAACAGTTCTGGCTATGCTGTGGCCTATGTTAGTGGCTTCTGAATAGGCCTCTTCTGGTAGATTTCCATGGTGTGCTTGAACTCGAAGATTCATCTCTCCTTTTCGCTGCTCCTCTTTTAACAGCATGATGGAACAGTTATTTGAGTCAAGTGCTTTCGCTACCAGCCCGGCGAGATCGTGCAGAGATGTATCAAGGGTTTCCTGTTGATCAAGGAAGTCTGAAACCCCAATCAAGTTTATGATGAAATCACTTTTATCTTGTGTTGATTCGGACATCACGACACTCCATTATCTCTTGTCCACAAATATTACAGGCTATTCAGACGAGATTAGGTGGTACTCCTGTTGTCTAAAAGATAGCTGATTTGGTGTGGGAAAACCAAGATATTATTCAATAATCATTCTGGTGTATCTTAGGCTGGAAATACCTGCTCATTGGTTTGTTCAGGCGCAGACGTCTCAATAAATATATTTTATTAACTGGAGCCTTGGCGAAGAAGGTATCAGGGATTTTACTCAACCGGGATGTCTGACTGCATTAGTCCGAATACCAGCAGGAGTATCTCGCGTACATCACTTCTCAGACCATTCTTGGTTGATTTTAGCCAGTTGGTAAATGCTGTTTGTCCCATCGCTGCAAGGCTGATATAGGGGAGGGATAGCCTGGCACCATTTATCACCTGGCCGTCCATGAAGTTAAGGTATGTCTCCAGCATGGCCTCTTGCGGCTTGCCATCCAGCAATCTCAGTAGTTTCGTATAGAGCCTTATCGCAATCTCCATATGATGCTGTTGCGATTGTGAGATAACACTTGGTGCAGCTTCCTGCTGGGTATCAAATGCCTGTTCGAGATGGGCACTGTGCATTACTGCGTGAGACTCATGGATGCCGGGGTAGCTGATGACCTCTGCGGTGTGACTATTATGATTATGCTCTGCAGCCGGATCCGGTTCCAGATCTGGTAGTAGTGGCTCACGTGACTTTGGAATAAGTTGTTCCTGAATAAGGCCATCCAGTACCGAACGTATATCCCCAACTCCAAGTTCATGGAGATCCTCGACCATACCATGGAGCATGATTCTGCTGCATATCAGATTGATCAGACGTGGCACACCTTGGCTGTAGCGATGAATATACGGAAATATTTGCTGATCAAATACTGGATCGTTATCCCAGCCGAATTTACGCAGACGGAACATTATGTAGCCAACTGTTGCATCCTGGTCGAGCGGTTCAAGATGGCAGGCGGCGATGATGCGTTGATGCAGCTGCTCCAGGCTGGGAGACATAACCGTTTCGCGCAGGCCTTCCTGACCGATCATAAAGATCTGAAGCAGGGGATTGTTGTTGTGTTGCAGGTTGGTTAACAGGCGCAGCTCTTCCAGTGCGGTGGATGAAAGGTCCTGGGCCTCATCAATAATCAGCAATGGGCGTTTGCCTTCACGATGCAGTCGCTGGAGATAGTCGCTAAGGTTATGTAATAACAGCGCTTTATGTTCAACATGTCCATCAAGTCCGAAATGCAGCACAACCAGACGCAGCAGGTCGT
Source organism: Sedimenticolaceae bacterium (assembly GCA_050288245.1). GTDB lineage: Bacteria > Pseudomonadota > Gammaproteobacteria > Chromatiales > Chromatiaceae > JAAGZL01. The sequence goes on along the minus strand of JBNKDM010000003.1, from coordinate 43,411 downwards.
CTGCCTGGAGTTGGGTGCACGCCAGTTTAGATACCACTACGTTGCTGTCAGCAAGTTCGGAAGTCAGGTCATTGATAAGGGTTGACTTGCCTGTTCCTGGCTGGCCGGTAACCATGACGAAACCTTCACCTCTATGCAGGGCGTATTGCATGTAGGCCTTGGCTTTTTTATAGCTCGGGTGCTTGAAGCAGATCCTGGAGTCAGGGCTCAGGCGGAATGGTTCTTCCTTAAATCCATAGAATTTTTCGTACATAGTAATCGGGATGCGGCTCGAGTAAAAATATCCTTAATGGGAGATCACGTCCGGTCTGTTTGTATGCTGTGTAGCACCTACGTCTGCCCCCAACCTAGATCAGTAAGCTTACCCTGACTTTTACTGTCTAACAAGGTTTGGAGCGCAGACTAGTGTTTGGATACATCTGGGTTATCAGATGGGATCGGGTGGGTAGGTTTTTGATAAATTTGAGTTATGCGTTGAACGTAGTTGATTGTCTCATCGTAGGGTGGTACACCTTTGTGGCGCTCCACTGCGTTCTCGCCTGCGTTATAGGCTGCCAATACCAGGCGCACATCGCCCTGAAAACGCTGCATAAGCCATTGCAGGTATGCCATGCCACCACGCATATTGTCGACCGGGTCCCAGGTGTTGTTGACACCGAACCTTTTGGCAGTCGCTGGCAGCAGCTGCATAAGTCCGCGGGCATCCTTGTCTGACCAGGCCATGGGATCGAAATTCGACTCTTCGCCTATGACAGCGATGACCAGTTCGCTGTCAAGGCCGTATTTTGGCGCCAATTCATGCACCCATGCCTCAATCTGAGTGCGGTCTGCATGCCTACTTCGGCTGAGTTTGAGGCATGCATGGTCTATTTTCTGCTTGGTGTGCGCGAGCAGTCCCAACATGTTTTTAGCGGTATTATCCCCCCCTAAGGCGCCCTGTTTGAACCAATATGCAGCCTTCTGAGTATCTCTTGGTATCCCGCGTCCATTAAAATATAGCCAGCCTAAGTGATAATTCGCCTCCACATCACCACCTATTGCCGCCAGGCAATAGAGTCGGTAGGCCTTTCTAAAGTCCCGTTTTAGCATGCGTCCAAGTTCGTAGTTTGTTCCTAACTGACGCATAACCTTTGGGTCATTTACTGATTCCGTCGCCATCAGTAGCGGTGTAAACAGTAGCGCGACACAGATAACCAGGAAAAAAACACATGGTTTATCAATGAGATGTGTTGTTAAGGCACAATGTTTTGTTTTGATGAGGTATCTCATTACATTACAAATATTATCAGTCAGCTAGATTAGGTTGCTGCTAAACCTATATTTTATCTGGTTGTATCTCCGTAAGGCTATCGGATAGCGCCAATGGGTGGGCCAAAGTTCAACATGGTTTCACACTAAATCCAACCACATAGGGTCAGTTCTTCAGCCATCACTGCTATGCGCAGATAAATCATGATAGTTACGTTTTATGGGTAAAATTAATAACTTGCAAATAATCAGTAAGTTATGTACTATTCTGCAAGCTAAACATTAAGTGTGTATTGTATGTATAACTGGCGGGATATCCCATGGACAAAAAGCCTTATCTGACACTTGTTTTCTGCTCTTTTCTGATCTCAAGCATCTCCCCTGTTGACGCGGCCAACAACTTGAGTAATTCAGCCGGAGTTGAATTGGCCCAGGCGGTGTATGACCGACCGGCAGGTAAAGACTTAAGTTCAAAGGTAATCATGCGGTTGCAGAGTAAAGGGCAAAAGCCGCAGCAGCGGATACTGTATAGCTATGCCAAGGATGAGGGTAAATCAGAACGCTGGACTCTTTTGCGCTTTGTAGCGCCAAAAGACGTAAGCGGTACGGGGTTACTTACCCTTGATCACCCTGGAGATGAGAGCGATCAGTGGTTGTATCTACCAGCATTGGATCGAGTAAGACGCATATCATCTTCCAGGAAGGGTGGGCGTTTTGTCGGTTCCGATTTTTATTACGAAGACCTGATGGACAGGGAAGTCGATATGGATTATCACTTCTTAAAGGGGAAGGGGCGTATTGGAAAGATCCCTTGCGATATTCTTATCAGCACACCAAAGAAATCAAGCACCTCTGTCTATTCCAAACGAGTAAGCTGTATACATCGTGGGATCCTGCTTCCAATCAGCGTGGATTTCTATGTACGAGGCCGCGACAAACCAGTAAAGCGTTTGCGGGCCAGAAAAATCAAGAAGGTACAGGGCTTTTGGACTGTATTCGACAGCACCATGTACGACCTGAGAACAGGCCATATGACCCAGCTGTTTACCAGCAAGATTAAATACAATCAGGGCATTAGTAATCGCCTGTTTTCCCAACGGGCGCTATCCGATGATAGCTATGAAAAGAGCTTCAGACCTTGAAGTGTCTGGTAATAACTGCATAAGGAGCGCAGTCACAATGGTTAGAAGAACAGACGGATTATGCGGCGTTGTTGCGGCATATATGATATCCATGCTGATGATTGTTCCCGTGTATGCGGCTGCAACCGGTTCTGTGGCGGATGATGGCGATGTTTTAGTTATTGAGGATGGCGGTACAGAAGTAACTGAGGGTGGCGCGGTTGAGCCTGTTATCGAAACCGGAGCGGATCAGGATGAATTGGTTATAGAGGATGCGACCGATCAGGGCGGTCCGATTATAGATGATGCGACAGACCAGAATGAGCTGATTATTGAAGAGGGTGGTGGAGACACCATTGTTATAGACGCTGGGGAGAAAGAGGGGATTTCAGAAGGTGGCACGGAAGGGGAAGAGTTGGTTGTCGAGGATTCTATTGGTGAGGGGCTGGAGATTACAGAGGATATTGCTGCTACCAAACCATTCTCGTTTAAGGTGAATGATCTTTGGGTGGAATATGGATATCTCGGCGATTCACACTCCAGGGCTACTGACACCGGCTATCTGCATACCAGGGCAACAGCTCAGTGGAATCCATCTGATATGTGGGAATTCCAGCTGTCTGCCAGACTGGATGGTTACTCTCAGACTGGGAAGGATGACTGGGATAGGGCCAGGCTGGACTATGATGAAAGTTATATCCGCTATCGTAGTGATGAGATGCGCATCACCCTGGGTGCCCAGAAGATTATCTGGGGTCGCATCGATGAATTTCCCCCGACCGACCGTCTTAGTACCTATGATCTAACCAGATATATTCTGGATGATTTGGCTGATAGACGCCGCGCATCACTTGCGCTACGGGTTGAAAGTTTTTTTGGAGATTCCAAGCTGGATCTGGTCTATCTTCCAACATTCAGAGAGGCGGAGCTGCCAAATAAAGAGAGTGTCTGGTATCCAGTGAACAGGAATACCGGCCAGATATTCGGGATAAAATCCACGCCGGGAACCAGCGCAATCATAAAGGCATCTCCTATAGATGATGATGCCTCTGAATCCGAAGGCGGTCTCGGTGTTCGCTTTAGTAGCCTGAGTTCCGATGTTGATTATGCGGTTTCATTGCAAAGGGTGAGGCAGTCTACACCTTATTTCAGTTACAATCCCGGAAGAGGTGTACTTGAGGCAAGGTATCCGCGTAGTTGGATTGTAGGTGGCGATCTGGCATTTGAAGGGAAAGGCGCCACCTGGAGGCTAGAGGCCGCCTGGTCGAGCGATACCCCTGTTACCCGGGTAACCGGTAGCTATACTACGGTTAATAGTTGGAGTTGGGGTATGGGTGTGGAATTCTTTCCTGGGGATGGCGATGCCAGAGTCAATCTACAGTTAAACGGGATAAATCTGATTAATGAACCTTCAGTCATTGACCGCTCTGACATCTATGCCTTGAATGGCTCAATTGAAACCCCGTTTGCTGATGATCAATGGCGTGCGAAGGCGCGTTTTTATGTCGGGCTGGACCAGAAGGATGTATATCTTAATCCTGAGATAGCCTACACTGGTTGGGAATCACAAGAGATATATCTGGAAGGGCACTATTTCAATGGGGCGGATGGCACTCCTGGCGGTTATCATGAGGATCACTCCATAATAGCCCTAGGATGGAGAGCAAAGTTTTAATCCAACCATGACATGCTATGGATGATGAGAACATACAACGTGCTAAATATGATCATGAAACCAGGCCGATTGCGATACAGCATGAAGGCATGTTCGTCTATGCCAACCCAGCATTTCTTCGCCTATTAGGTTACGAGTCATTTGATGAGCTGGAAGCTATTCCGGTACTGGATATTGTAGATTCCAGATATATGGATAGGCTTCGAGGCCATTTTCTTGAAGCACTGCAAGTACCAAAGTCAGCAAAGACACATCCAAGTGTAAAAGTAACCTTGGTTAAAAATGACGGCAGTCATCTGGTTGCAATCCTTAGTTCCTATTCCTCTAAATTTGAAGGGGAGGACACAATTGAGTTTTCATTCCTTACCAAGGATGATTATTCGCTGAAAAATATTCTTACCAGAATCCCCTGGAAGTTTTATTTTAGTGTTTTATTTTTGCTGGTTTTTATCACCCTGCCAGTTGCTTTATTGCTGAACCTGAACATCAACAATGCCCCAAAGGTATATCTTCCGTCGGATGCGCCATCTGTTTTGATAGATGACAAGCTACGGAAAATATTTCCCAGTGATCAGGGTATATTGTTATTATTTGAAGGGGTTGCGCTTTACTCAGATGGATTTGCCAAGGCTTTCAAATCGCTGGCGGACAAGCTGGAGTCAAATCCACAGATTGATGATGTGATCAACATGACCACTCAGGACCACATCACCGGTACGGATGATGGGTTTATTGTGGAGCCGCTACTGGATACCTCTAATCTCGAAGAGACACGTCCGTATGAGAGGCGAAAACGGATTCTGTCTGATCGCTTTGCCAAGAATTTCCTGATTAGTGCGGATGGGTCGGCGGTGTCCATGCTGATAATCCCAGTGACCATAGATTCCAGTCTGGAGCGCATGGCGCTGGAAGATGAGGTTTATAAACAGATAAAAGAGGCGCGACTGGACGGATATCTAACTGCTGTAGCCGGACAGATCACTACAGATGTGGCAGAGATGCGCTCTATGCTAAGGGATAATATGATCTTTATCCCGGCAACCACAATTATCGGGCTAAGTTTGATCTGGCTGTTGTTTCATCGTTGGTTGGCAATGATTGTTTCGGGTGTTGTGATTGGCGTGGTGGTCAGTTCTACTGTTGCCTTTTATGTATTGTTCAATCAGCAATTCAACCTTATCTCCAGTATCATTCCACCACTGCTGTCCGCCCTTTCAGTCGCAGCATTGGTGCATCTATTCAATGCGCTGCATTATGCATCTAAACGCGGCCTTACCGGTCCGGACCGAGTCGCTAGCGCTTTGGACGAAGTGCGGGTTCCCGCTTTGTTCACCGCGCTGACAACTGTTGCCGGACTTGCATCATTAGGTCTTAGTCCTATTCCTCCGATTAAGACATTTGGCTTGATATCTGCCGTCGGAGTTGCATTAATCTATTTTATCGTAATCCATTTAGTTCCGAACATCTTCGCCAGGTATGATTACTCTGTATGGCCTACTCGCAAGGCCGGATTAGGTGGCATGGATGCCTTGGTGAAATGGTCATTTCGATTAGGTATTCGTTATTCGATGCAGGTTATATTCGGTGTTGTGCTTGTCATAGGTGTGACGGTGCCGCAGGTGATGAATATCGTGGTTGAGACAAATCTTCAGGAGTTCTTTTATCCGGATAGTAACGTAAGACAATCCACCAATCATATTGAGAAAAAACTTGTAGGCACCACATCTCTTGATATCGTTTTTAGCACACCACAGGCCAATGGATTAAAGTCCCCTAAGGCACTAAAAGCGATACGTAGATTCCAGATATGGGCGGAGATGCAGCCAGAGGTTGATAAGAGTACCTCAATGGCTGACTTTATCGAAGAGATGAACTGGGGTTTCCATGCAGAGGAAAACTCTTTTCGAAAGATACCGGACAGCGCAGATCTGATTAGTCAGTATCTACTGGTTTACGATGGAAAAAATCTATTCGATTTTGTTGATGATGACTACAAAATCACCCATGTCTCACTCAACGTTAATGTGCACGGAGCAAATAGGATTTCTGCGCTCATGGATCGGATACGGGTTTATTTGTCTAACAATGTCGGATCGGAATTGCAATGGGATATAGCTGGTTTCGGTAGGATGTTTGCTGATCAGGAAGATCTGTTGATTGAGGGGCAGGTTAAAAGCCTGTTTGGCGCCCTCGGGTTGATTTTTTTGTTGATGCTGATTCAGTGGCGCTCATTGAAGAGCGCGATTATCTGTATGATTCCTAATTTGTCACCGATACTGCTCATCTTTGTCATGATGGGGATATTTGGTATCTGGCTGGATATGGCCACTGCCATGATTGCCAGCGTGGCCGTGGGTATCGCTGTGGATGATACCATACACATCTATCATGGCTTCATCAATCGCGTAAGGCGGGGGATAAAACCTGTTTCTGCCTTAGTGATGACCTATCATCAGGCCGGGAGGGCCGTTCTGACTACCACCATCATACTAAGTGCACAGTTCCTGGTATTGACTGCATCACAGTTTGTACCTACTACAAATTTTGGTTTACTCACTAGTGTCGGCCTGGTAACTGCCTTAGTGTTTGACTTGATATTTCTCCCTGCACTACTTACAGCAATCTACGTCCGCCGCCCACGTTAGCCTGCTTAACTGTGAAATTGTGTCAGCTGTGCACAATGATTGTCGTTATTTGTTTTTTTTGCGCAGAGCTCCATAGTCAGTCTGAACCTGTACGCATGATGTGCGCAGAAATTTGTCTTCGTTATCTTTCATCTGTCCCTGAATAGTCGTCTGGGCGGTTTCACACAGTGCCCTGGTTTCAAATGAAGTTTGGTGTATAGTCCAGCCGCCCTCTGGAGTCATGGCAATAATCAGTAATAACCAGTCCATTGTGAATACCTCATGGTTAAATGGAAACTACAGAGGCTATCATAGCAATGGAGCTGTGAATAACAATATGCAGTCATGAATGGCAGGCGCCACAGGTGATGTTTAGTTGCAATATTGTTTGATCAGCAACCGTTCTTTGGCAATTTTGATCTCGGCTGATTTTCTTTGTGCCGGTTTATAACCATGGCGTAACCTGCGTTCCAGCTCCTCCTTTTTCAGTAGATGGTATTGGCATTTGTCCTTAGCCAGAGCATTCTTTTTTTGGTTCTGTTTGTACTGTTTCAGGCTGTGGTTTTTTGCCTTGATAAGACGCTGGCCACGCTGTTCATATCTCTTCAGCATCTGCCTTTCGCCCGGACGAAGAATCTCTTTGAGGGATTTGTGCGCAGGGGTGGTGGTGATTATCTCTGGATCAAGTGTGGTAGTAGCTGTATCTACAGGCGCGATGTCGCCAAAATGGACACTTCCCTCCCGATCCACCCATTTTTGGATTTTGCCGGCTTCTGTGGCAGAGGTTGTAAGAGCAACAAGCACGGCGCAGCCGATGATTCGAATATCCATTTCGATCAATCTCCATTATATAATTTAAGCCCGATGGTGGCTCAAAGCCGCTGGCTATGCAAATTTATCCATGCATAAGCGCAATATTTTATCTGTAAAGATTGACATGATAGAAGACGCTTCGGCATCTGACTGCTAAAATGTCACATTTTCCCCGTTGGAGAAGGTATTTATGTTCAGCAAAGAGATGCAGATCAGTGGTTATGATGATGAGATCTGGGAGGCTATCCAGGCCGAAGAGAAGCGGCAGGAAGAGCACATCGAACTGATCGCTTCAGAAAACTATACCAGTCCCCGGGTCATGCAGGCCCAGGGCTCTGTTTTGACCAATAAGTATGCCGAAGGCTATCCGGGTAAGCGCTACTACGGCGGTTGTGAGTATGTAGATGTTGCTGAGCAGCTTGCTATAGACCGTGCCAAACAGCTGTTTGGCGCCGCCTATGCCAATGTGCAACCACACTCCGGTTCCCAGGCAAATGCTGCGGTCTATATGGCGTTGTGTGAGCCGGGAGATACGGTGCTCGGCATGAGTCTGGCCCACGGCGGTCATTTGACCCACGGCGCAAAACCCAACTTCTCCGGCAAGATCTATAACTCCGTGCAGTATGGTTTGAATCCTGAAACCGGTGAGATCGATTATGCCGAGGTGGAACGTCTGGCGCGGGAGCATAAGCCGAAGATGATTGTGGCCGGTTTCTCCGCCTACTCGCGTGTGGTGGATTGGGGGCGTTTTCGCGACATAGCGGATGAGGTGGGAGCCTATCTGTTTGTGGATATGGCCCACGTTGCCGGTCTGATCGCAGCCGGTCTCTACCCCAGCCCGGTGGATATAGCTGATGTAACCACCACCACTACGCATAAAACCCTGCGTGGTCCGCGCGGCGGCCTGATCCTGGCCAAGGAGAACCCGGAAATCCACAAGAAGCTGAATTCATTGGTATTCCCAGGTATCCAGGGTGGACCACTGATGCATGTTATTGCCGCTAAGGCGGTGGCCTTCAAGGAGGCGATGGAGCCAGAGTTTAAACAGTATCAGCAGCAGGTGATGATCAATGCCCAGGCCATGTCCCAGGTGTTTATGCAGCGTGGCTATGATGTGGTCTCCAAAGGCACGGATGATCATCTGTTTCTGGTTAGTTTTATCGAGGCCGGTTTGACCGGTAAGGACGTGGATGCCTGGCTGGGGCAGGCCAATATCACAGTGAATAAGAATGCGGTACCGAATGATCCACAGTCGCCGTTTGTCACCAGCGGTATCCGGGTGGGGACGCCCGCGATTACTACCCGTGGTTTTGGTAAGGATGAGGCCGTGGAGCTGGCAGGCTGGATGTGCGATGTGATCGATAGTCGTGGTGATCAGGCCGTGATCGAGCAGGTAAAACAGAAGGCGCTGGCTATCTGTAAGCAGCATCCGGTATATAAATAGGCGGGCCATTGGCCCTGAAATCTAGGTCCTAACCATGCGTTGCCCATTTTGCGGTGCACAAGACACAAAGGTCATCGACTCACGCCTATTCAGTGATGGTGATCAGGTGCGACGGCGCAGGGAGTGCACAGTGTGCAAGGAGCGTGTTACCACCTACGAGAGCGCCGAGCTTAATCTGCCGCGGCTGGTCAAGCAGGATGGCAGCCGGGAGCCGTTTGACGGACGCAAGCTTACTGCAGGTATGAATCGGGCGTTGGAAAAACGACCGGTGAGCACCGAGCAGACAGAGCAGGCCTTGAACCGGATCCGGCACAGATTGCTGGCCTGTGGCGAGAAGGAGGTGCCATCTCGCCAGATTGGTGAATGGGTGATGGATGAGTTGCGCTCGCTGGATCAGGTGGCATATGTACGCTTTGCCTCGGTCTACCGCAGCTTTGAGGATGTAAACGCATTCCGCGAAGAGATCGAACGTTTGGAGAGCCACTCCTCCCCAGGTTCAGATGATCGTAATCAGCTTGATCTCCTGGACGACGGAGACAAGGAGTGAACCGGGACGATCACAGATTCATGGCCCGGGCTATTCGCTTAGCCAGGCGTGGTCTCTATACCACTGATCCCAATCCCAGGGTCGGCTGTGTCTTGGTTAACAATGGCGTGATAGTGGGAGAGGGTTTCCATCAGCATGCCGGGGGCAACCACGCCGAACGCAACGCCCTGGCAGCTGCCGGGGAGCGGGCCGAAGGGGCCACAGCGTATGTAACCCTGGAGCCATGTTGTCACCAGGGGCGAACTCCTCCTTGCAGTCAAGGATTGATTGATGCCGGAGTCATCCGGGTAGTGGCAGCGATGCAGGATCCCAATCCATTGGTGGCAGGCAAGGGCATCCAGCTACTGCGCGCGGCGGGGATAGAGGTTGAAGCAGGCCTGTTACAGACTGAGGCTATGGCCCTGAATCCAGGTTTTATCAAACGACAGCTGACCGGTCTCCCCTACGTGCGCTGCAAGTTGGCCATGAGTCTGGATGGACGTACCGCCACGGCCAGTGGAGAGAGCAAATGGATTACCGGTGCGGAGGCGCGTATGGATGTGCATCGTCTGCGCGCCAGGAGCTCAGCCATTATTACCGGGATTGATACCGTGCTGGCAGATGATCCATCCATGAATGTACGTCTGGATGGTGATATTGAGGTGAAAGAGCCATTGCGGGTCGTGCTGGATTCCAACCTGCGCATGCCGCCGGAGGCGAAGATGCTGGGTCTGCGGGGTGAGACCCTGGTGGTGTGCTGTGCCGGGGCCGACAGGGAAAGACAGGCGGTGCTGGAGGGTAGGGGGGTTCAGGTTATACGCCAGGATGATTTTGCCCACAGAGTGGATCTGCTCTCTGTATTAAGGCTGCTGGCAGCACGCGAGGTAAATGAGGTGCTGTTGGAGACTGGTGCGGTACTGGCCGGGTCCTATATGTCGGCCAGGCTGGTTGATGAACTGGTGGTATATATTGCCCCGCATCTGATGGGGTCCGGGGCCAGAGGGATGCTGGATCTACCAGGACTGGAACGTATGGAAGACCGGTTGCAGCTGGAGATTATAGATCTGCGCAAGGTAGGCCAGGACCTGCGGATAACGGCCAAGCCGGTCAATCGTGACGATAGAGAGAACAGCTAGATGTTTACCGGGATCATACAGGCAGTTGGAAGCATGTCCGCGCTGGAGACGCGTGGGGGCGATATGGCGCTGCACATCCGAACAGGAGATCTGGATATGCGGGGAGTGGTCCTGGGCGATAGTATCGCCACCAACGGAGTATGTCTCACCGTGATCGATCTGCCGGGAGACGGCTATGTGGCTGATGTCTCGCGTGAGACCCTGGCTCACACCACTCTGGGTGAGCTTAAACCAGGAAGTCCGGTGAATCTGGAGAAGGCACTTACCCTGGATTCGCATCTGGGCGGCCATCTGGTGAGTGGTCACGTGGATGGGGTTGGGAGAATACTGGAACGCCGGGACGATGGGCGTTCAGTACGTTTTCGTATAGATGCGCCGGCAGAACTGGCGCGCTACATTGCACATAAGGGTTCGATCTGTGTGGACGGAGTCAGCCTAACCGTGAATGCGGTGCATGGCAGCCAGTTTGAACTCAATATCGTACCGCATACCATTCAGGCAACCACCATCGCCGGCTATGTTGCCGGCACCAGGGTGAATATCGAGGTTGATCAGATAGCGCGCTATCTGGAACGTCTGTTGCTGGGCGATAAGGCAGATGGGGCGCCGGCCACCTCCGGAGTGACCGCAGAGCTGCTGGCGCGTAACGGATTCTTGCGCTAGTGCGTTTTTATGCGCCTCTAGCTCTGTTAGAATGCCAGAATACCCGCGTTGTTATGTAGGACAAACGCATCCAGGATGTAATTTAAGCTATGAATTTGAATACGACTGAAGAGATTATCGAAGATCTGCGCCAGGGCAAGATGGTAATCATTATGGATGATGAAGACCGCGAGAACGAAGGCGATCTTATCATGGCCGCCGAGAAGGTCACTCCGGAGGCGATCAACTTTATGGCCAGATATGGCCGCGGTCTGATCTGTCTCACCCTGAGTAAAGAGATGTGCATGCAGCTGCGTCTGCCGTTGATGGTCAATCAGAATGAATCGGCGCACTCGACCAATTTCACCATCTCGATCGAGGCCGCTGATGGTGTTACCACCGGCATCTCCGCCGCGGACCGCGCCAAGACCATTCTGGCTGCGGTAAAGGATGATGCACAACCAAAGGATCTGGTGCAGCCCGGTCATATATTTCCGCTGATGGCACAACCAGGCGGTGTTCTGGTCAGGGCTGGACATACCGAAGGTGGTTGTGATCTGACCCGTTTGGCCGGGCTCAAACCGGCCTCTGCTATCGTTGAGATCCTGAATGAAGATGGCAGCATGGCCAGGCGTCCTGATCTGGAGAAATTTGCGGCTGTACATGGTCTGAAGATAGGCACTATCGCCGACCTGATCCACTATCGGGTGCGCAACGAGAAGACCATAGAGCGGGTGCGCGAATGTCCGCTCTCGACCGAATATGGCGATTTCCGTCTGGTGGCATATCAGGATGTGATCGACAATGAGGTACACATGGCACTGGTAATGGGCGATGTGCAGCCAGAGACCCCGACCTTGGTGCGGGTGCATATGCAGAACACCCTGTGCGATATGTTTGCCACTACCTATCCCAGCCGGGGCTGGCCGCTGAGAAGCGCCATGAAACAGGTGGCAAAGGAGGGCGCAGGGGTCATAGTGGTATTACGCAACCACGATACCACCCGGGAGATCATTCAGCGCATGGGTGAGCTTATGGTAAAGGAGAGGCAGGATGTTCCTTCACCCAAGAACACCAGCAGCCATCTCAGAACATTTGGGGTGGGTGCCCAGATCCTGTCTGATCTCGGGGTGCGCAAGATGCGGGTGCTGAGCGCACCCAAGGCCATCCATGGTCTCTCCGGGTTCGACCTGGAAGTGGTTGAATACGTGGATTGCGAGTAGTATTTACACATATCTTAGATATCCAGGATAACGGGGTTTAACTATGACAATAAAGACCATTGAGGGTGCGCTGAATATCCAGAAGGCTCGCTTTTGTTTAGTGGCTGCGCGCTTTAACAGCTTTGTAGTAGAGAGTCTGGTGGAAGGTGCCATTGATACCTTAAAGCGGCATGGTGCAGATGATGCAGATATCAATCTGGTACGCGTGCCAGGCGCCTTCGAGCTGCCATTGGTGGTGGATAAGCTCGCAGCCAAAGGCGGCTATGATGCCATTGTGGCCTTGGGAGCGGTGATTCGTGGCGGAACCCCACATTTCGAGTATGTGGCTGGGGAGTGCGTCAAAGGCATGGCCCAGGTTTCGCTTAAACATGGGGTTCCGGTGGCATTCGGAGTCCTTACCGTAGATACCATTGAGCAGGCCATTGAGCGCGCCGGCACTAAGGCTGGCAATAAAGGTGCTGAGGCTGCCATGTCCGCTATTGAGATGGTTAACCTGTTGCGCCAGATATAATGGGAGGCAAGCGCACCAGATCCCGGCACCTCGCGGTGCAGGCCATATACCAGTGGCAAATGGCGGGGCACGATGTCTCTGAGGTAGATAGCCAGTTTCTGGACAAGGAGGATCTGGATAGCTTTGAGGTGGAATATTTCAAAGATCTGTTGCATGGTGTTCCGGCAAATCTTTCCGAGTTGGATGCCGGGTTGAAGCCCTGTGTTGACCGCTCCATTGAGAGTGTCGATCCGGTGGAGCGCGCCGTACTGCGTTTGGGTGCCTATGAACTGATGCATCATCCGGAGGTGCCTTACCGCGTGGTCATCAATGAAGCGGTGGAGCTGGCCAAGGTATTTGGTGCCGAGCAGGGGCACAAATATGTAAACGGTGTACTGGACAAGATGGCGCGTAAGGTACGCAAGGACGAGGTTAGTAAGCGCTAGGCTTTTTGCCTTATATCTGAATCATTCTTCAATCTGCTCGAGTATTATAAATAATGGACGTAATTATTTTAGCATTTGGATTCTCGGCGTTATTTTTGATTGCTATGCACCTGTATTGTGCTTTCAAATTTGGATTAACTATGAAATACGAGGTAGGGGAGTCATGGAACCCCAGGGGAAACCCCGAGCCTATTGCGTATTTCTATTCTGATTTGAAGAGATTTAAATCAAGTAATAAAGAGTTAATTGACAGTAATGCAGTTGTGCGTCGTTCCGTGACTAGGTTTGAGCGGTCATGGAAGTACGGGATGCCTATGGTTTTGCTGCTGGCTGTATTGGCGGGATTGCTGCAGAGACTGGTCTGGTTCATATAAATTGTCTCCGCACTCTGACAGCCGCATTACACTGTGGGGCATTTCTTATCAAAGGTTAAGGGATCGTCGGCATACCCGATATGCCGTTGCTACCGGTTCGGCCCAGATCCAAGTGAAGTTTTATCCCGTATTCCCAAAATAGCGTCAATGCGCACTGATCCAGCATGTCTCTATCCGAATTTGATCTGATCAGAAACTACTTTTCCCGGCAAGCATCCGGTCGTGAGGACATCGTTCTTGGGATTGGGGATGACTGCGCCCTGCTGCAGGTGCCGGCCGGGATGGAGCTTGCTGTCACCACCGATACCCTGGTGGAAGGAGTACACTTTAATGCAGGCGCAGATCCGGAGGCGCTGGGCTATAAGTCCCTGGCGGTCAACCTGAGTGATCTGGCTGCCATGGGAGCGGAACCAGCCTGGTTCACCCTGGGACTTACTCTGCCGGAAGGTGATCCGGATTGGCTGGAGTCATTCAGTCGCGGTCTTTTCGCTCTGGCACGGCAACATCGGATAGCCTTGATCGGAGGCGATACTACGCGCGGCCCCTTAACCATATCCATAACTGCTCATGGGTTTACCAAACCTGGTGCTGCCCTCAGGCGCAGCGGGGCCAGGGTGGGTGATCAGATCTATGTGACCGGGACCCTGGGCGATGCCGCTCTTGCACTGCTTAACCGTCAGGGGAGATATGTAGTTGATACTGGGTTGGCGTGGCTGGAACAGAGACTGGATCGTCCGGAGCCACGTTTGGCCGCAGGGAGTTCCATGCTTGATATTGCCAGTGCTGCAATAGATATCTCGGATGGACTGAGCGCTGATCTTGGGCATATCTGTGCAGAGAGTGGGGTGGGCGCCAAGTTGTTTATCGACAAGATACCTATCTCAAGCCAGGTAGAGGTATACCTGCAGCAGGGAGGCAGCTGGGAGACGGTGCTGGCCACCGGGGATGATTATGAATTGTGTATTGCCGTTCCTCCGCAAAAAGAATCGCTGCTGGCTGCCGTTAAAGAGAATCTGAATTGTGATTTTACCCTGGTGGGCGAGATGGTATCTGGATCCGGGGTGAGCTGTATCCAGGCAGACGGCAGGGTGTTGACAGATCGGTGCTCCGGTTATCAGCACTTCTCATAACATGCAACGGCAAACATTAAAATGGTCCAATCCGATTCATCTGCTGGCATTTGGCCTGGGTTCCGGTGCTATGCCCAAGGCCCCTGGCACCTTCGGCACCATCGCCGCTATCCCGTTGTATCTTCTGCTGCAACTGCTGCAGCCACTCTCATATCTGCTGGTGGTTGTTGCCATGTTTATTCTGGGGGTGTGGCTGTGCCAACGGACCGCCGATGACCTGGGGATACACGATCATCCAGGGATCGTCTGGGACGAATGGGTCGGTTTTCTCATCACCATGTGGTTGGCACCCAGCGGCTGGGTCTGGCTGTTGGGCGGGTTTGTTCTGTTTCGGCTGTTCGATATTCTGAAACCCTGGCCGATCAGTCTGCTGGATCGGCAGGTCAGCGGCGGCCTGGGGATCATGCTGGATGATGTTATGGCTGGGATCTACGCATTTGCCCTGATCCAGATTGCGCGCTATGTTTATCAGTAAGCATCTGATGATAGCTGTAATAGGGATATAGTTTGCGCATCTTTTCTACAAAAATCTTTTCCGGTTTAGCACTGGCCATGGTATTTGCCACCGCCGCTCCAGCGGCAGAGAGTGTGCGGGTTATGGCGCTATTTCCAGGTAAGGCGATGGTGGAGGTGGATGGAACAAATCGTCTCCTGAAGGTTGGTAAGAGGTCACCCGAGGGGTTGTTACTTATCTCATCCGATAGCCGCGAAGCGGTGATTGAGATGGATGGCCAGCGGCAAAGCTACCAGGTGGGAGCACGCTTTGGTGGTAGCTTTTCCCCTGGGAAAAAACGAGAGGTCAGGATAGTACGAAACAATCACGGCAGCTATACCACCGTTGGCAGCGTCAATGGACGCAGCGTTAACATGATGCTGGATACCGGCGCCTCCTCGGTCGCTATGAGTTCGCGTGAGGCCAAGCGGTTGGGTATTCAATATTGGCTGACCGGGGAGAAGACCGTCGTTAGTACCGCATCCGGATTTGCCAATGCCTATAGGGTTACCCTGGACCGGGTACAGGTTGGGGCAATAAGCCTGGACAAAGTGGAAGCCATGGTGGTTGAGGGAGATGGTCCGCTTGAGGTGCTGCTTGGCATGTCATTCTTAAACAGGATAGATATGAACAACGATGGCAATGTAATGTTACTTCGTTCCAAGTACTGATCGGTGATACCGGTTTTTTATCTGCATATAGGCATCAGCCTCTGCTGTTTTTCCTCGTTTCATCGCGCCTTGGGCCAGGATCTCTGCCTTGCTGGTCAGGGTTAGTATTGCCGCAGAACGGTCTTCTTTATTCAGAATATTTAGAGCGAGTATTTTTTCCAAGGCTTTGAGTCGAAAGCGGTCCATACCCCAATGAAATTGTGAGAGTTGGTCTGCGTGTCCACCATATTTTTTGATCTGTGGTTGTTCCACAAAGGCGACGGGATGGTTGGCGCAGATGCGTAGCCAGAGGTCATAGTCTTCGCAGGCTGGCAATTGTTCATCAAAATTGCCTACTTGCTCAAACAGCGAGCGATGAATGATGACAGATGATGGGGATATTACACAGAGCGGCAGACATTTCTGGAATATGTTGCCACCACTCTTGGCGTGTTTGTTCATCTGGTTGACGCGTTTGCCATTGCGAATCCAGATCTCTTCTGTGTGGCAGATCTTGATGTCAGGATGTCGTTTCAGCATATCGCGCTGGGCCTCAAGTTTGCCTGAAAGCCACTCGTCATCTGAATCAAGAAATGCCAGCCAATCTCCTGTTGCCAGCTCTATCCCGCGATTGCGGGCGGCGCTTACACCACGGTTTGGTTGTTGCAGATAGATGCATTGGGGGAACGACTCTGCCATAAGTACAGGGGTATTGTCGCTGGAGCCATCATCCACCACGATGATTTCATGCGCAGGAAGGGTTTGGTTCAGAACAGACTGAACCGCTCGCCCCAATACCTGGGTGCGGTTATAGGTTGGAATGATTACTGAGATTTTCATGTTATGGCTTTGGTGTAATTCCATCACAGGTCTAGAATAATGGTTCGCGGTTAAAACACAACAAACATGGGAGTTATCACCAGTGAAACTGGACGTACCTGTAATTGGAATTTTGCGCGGGATTGAGGCAGATTTCTTTCCGCATCTGCTGGATGCTGCCTTTAGGGCAGGGCTGCAGGCGATTGAGGTCACCATGAATACCCCAGGTTGCACGGAGATGATTGGGAATAGTAGGCACCTGGTACCGGAGGGTAGGTTTTTGGGGATAGGGACGGTGCGAAATCTGCGAGAGGCGCAGCTGGCGATCTCAGCTGGAGCCATGTTTTTGGTTAGTCCGAATACCGACATTGATGTGATCACCTACGCACGCGAACAGCAAGTCCCGATAGTGGCAGGTGCCTACACCCCTACCGAGGTCTATCTGGCCTGGAGCTCAGGGGCAGAGATGGTAAAGGTGTTTCCCTGTCCAGGCCCAGGCTATATCAAGGAGCTATTGGGTCCGATGGATGATGTGCGGCTGGTGGCGGTTGGCGGGGTCAGACACGAGGATATAGCGGAATATCTGGATGCAGGTGCAGAGGCTGTGGGGGTGGGCAATAGCCTGTTCGGCGCAGATGCCTTACGCGACCGGGATGCCGCTGCCGTGTTTCAGCATGTCTCTGCTTATCTCGCCGGCATTTGATCGGGCGATATTAAGTATAAGGTTTGTTTGGTACTCACAGTGCGAAGATCCAGATAGCAACGCCACCTCTACCAGGTGGAGCTGTTGGTTGTCTCCGCATCAAATCCCGGGCAGTAAAGTCCGGTTCAGGTGGTCAGGATTCCCACTGTGACCAGGATAAGTAGACCCAGAGCAAGAAATACCCAGGTATTGTTTTTTGCGAAATCTATAACCTTTTTTGACATGAGAGTTGTATCCTATTAAAAATCTGATTTGAGCGAACAGTTCGCTCTTGCCTTGTTACACAGGTAATCTACCTGTCACTTATGCTGCATCTCCTGTGCCAAGATATTTTTATCGGGTATGTCCATGATGTTGTTAAGATACATCTGATGTTTTTAGGATTATTAGAGTAATAATCATCATATAATCAATTGGTTATATGTTTGGCGTGTATTTCTGATTGCCATGGAAGTTGTGTGGATTATAAACACCATGAATCAAGCGGTAGTGTTACCTGTGTTACTTGTTTGAGTAAAAAGGTAACGCCGCGGCATGGCAGTGACGCTTCTGTAAGGCGTATGCTGTCACTATTGATTTGCAGTTGCTGCCTGACTCAATAGCTGTTTCCGGGCCGGGCAGGTTGGAGACTATTGTCTAATCCCCTCAACGCTTAGAAACAGATGCACGGTCTCTGCTGCGGGTCCCAGATTAGGTGTGATACCGAAGTCTGCCAACTTGAAGCTGGTCGTTCCATCAAATCCACGTCTGTATCCACCCCATGGGTCCGGGCCATGGCCGATCTGATTTACTGCTATGGTTATCGGCTTGGTCACTCCGTGCAGGGTCAGATCTCCCGTAAGTTCAGCCTTGCCATCCGCAAGCTGTTTGAAGCCGGTACTGACAAAGGTGGCCTTGGGATATCTGTCCGCATCCAGATAGTGTTCTCCACGCAGATGTTTATCGCGCTCGGCCTCATTGGTATCCACGCTACCGACATCGATCTCCACTTTGACCTTGGATGCGCCCGGATTCTGATCGTCATAGCTGAATTTACCGGAGAAGGTATTGAAACGCCCCAGTACCCAACTATATCCAAGATGTGAGATCTTAAACTGAATGAAGGCGTGGGCCCTATCGGTGTCGATTACGTACTCTTCGGCCTGAACCGAGGTTACGGTTGTGGCCATGATGACCGCAGCGAGTATGCCTATGCTATGTCTCATCTCTTTTTCTCCTGGTTGACGCAATATAAAGCATCCTGATCAGTGTTGAGTCTCTATCTATAAAATGGTGTTTTAGTGCCCCGGCTGTATGTACGGCGGCGACGGTGATCAAGCTCCAGGCCAATATCTCGTGGATTTCGCCCATGAAATCCTCCTGTCTCTCCAGTCCGGTATATATGGACGGGATATTGAACCAGCCGAATACAGATACCGCGCGCCCATCGGCGCTGGACATCAGGTAGCCGCTTAGTGCAATGGCAAGGGGTAGAAGATATAGCAGCAGATGGGCGATATGTGCCGACCTGATCTCCCACTGTTTGTGATTTGGATCTGGGTCAGGAGTGATCTCTCCGAGACGCCATGCCAGGCGCAGAAGGATTACGATAAACAGGAGTATTCCGGTACTGCGGTGGATGTCCGGCCCCAGGCGATACCAGGGGTGGTAATAGTCCAGCCCCGTCATCCAGAGTCCCAGACCCAACATCACGAAAATAGTTATAGCGACCAGCCAGTGCAGTAGCACCGATACCAGCCCCCATGAGTCAGAGGAGTTACGCCACCTGATCATGGTCATCCCTGATCTGTCCAAACAACCCGCGTTCGTAGTCTCTGTAGGCCTGCTGAATCTCTTCATCCCTGTTCATGACAAATGGACCATGCCGAGCCACCGGCTCCCCGATGGGGCGGCCAGCGATCAGCAGCAGACGGCTATCCTCGGTCGCGGTGAATTCAACACCGTCTCCATCTATCAATACGGCAAGCTCTCCGCTCTCTATTTTCTTGCCACCAAGCCGCAGGGAGCCGTAGATAAGATAGACAAAGGCATTATAGTTTTCCGGGATTGGTTCAGCATGGCTGGTATCTGCCGGCAGGGTAATGTCGAGAAATCTTGTGTCTGTAGCTATACCGGTTACAGGTCCTATGGTGCCGTTGCCGCTATTTCCAGCTATGACTCGTATCTTTACCCCATTGTCAGTTGTCTCCTCCGGAATCTGGTCAGGCTCAAACTCCTGATAGGCCGGCTGCCCCATCTTTAATACAGACGGCAGATTTACCCAGAGCTGAAAACCCTGAAGCAGCCCATTATCCTGTTCCGGCATCTCTGAGTGCAGGATGCCACTTGCTGCGGTCATCCACTGTACCCCTCCCGCCTTAACAACCCCCATATGACCGGCGCTATCACGATGCCGCACCTGACCGGCCAGGAGGTAGGTTACGGTCTCAAAGCCTCTATGGGGATGGGGTGGAAAGCCTGCGATGTAGTCATTAGGATTGTCAGAACTGAATAGGTCCAGTAACAGGAACGGGTCAAGCATACGCAGACCAGGTGTGGGCAGAATGCGTCTCAGCTGCACCCCGGCGCCGTCCTGAGTGGCGCTGCCGGTGACAATCTGCCTGATTTGACGTAAATGGCGGAATCTCTGTTGCATCGTATCTCCTCCGGCTGGTGTATTGCCTCAGCTAGCATCCTGGGTAAAGTTAGGCCAATGGTGATTACACAACCTACCCAGGTCGTAAACTGCGGTTTACTGGTTGGACCAAAACCTGGCCCATTAATTCCTAGTATTATAGTAGGATATTTGGTTAGATTTGTCTGGAGATTGGAGAAACGTCAAGTATCGATTGAGACTGTCCATTTGTTTCATGTTAGATGTGAACGTATCCTGCCAGGTTGGGGCGGTGGGTGTTTGCTAACAAATACTGCTGGCTGAAGTCGTGTATCAGGGATGTTTCAGAAACTCCCTATCGAATGCATTTGATAGTCGCTGAATGACTTCTGCGTTTTCCTTTTCTGTCATCATGCTTGTAGAAGGACCGATGGGGGTGCTGTTGGCATCAACGATATATAGTAGGTTGTCGGTGGCATCACGGACGATATCAAGTTCTCCATAGTCCAAACTTATTGCCCGGCAGAATGCCAAAATTTTGCCTACTTCACTATCTGTAAATTGCTCAGAAACGTCAACACAGGCATGAAGATCAGATCCGCTTGCAAAACGTGATTCCTGTTTGCTGAATTTTAGATATAAATGTGGAATTGTGTTGCCAAATATTGGGGTCCGGATATCAAGAAATAGTCCATTTGCCGCTTTGTTGTTTATGAGTTTCTGGTAAACATATCCTGGTCTGGTTTCTGCTATGGGGCATTCGATAATATTGCAGTCATGGGTTGCGTTGATGTCATTCTTTTCCAGGCATACGCCTTTGTATGCGGTAGGGTCAATCTCAAATTTGTAGCCAAAAACCTCCTCGAATTTCTTTTGAATAAGATCTTTGCTTATATCAGTGCAGTGCAAGTTAATAATGCGTAATGATGGATATTTTTTCTGTAACACATAGGGGCTTTTTCTGAAGGTTTTATCTTCCCACGAAATGAGTAAATCAGGATTATTTATTATCCTGTTTGTCATGAAATACCCATTATGGGTGATAATCTTGAAAAGGACCGTTTTTTTCCCGGGGAGATCCGGGTAAAAAATTATTTTCTCTGGTTTGCCCAGTTTCATAATATATCTGATTATCAGCTTAATCCGATAGCGTAAGCGAGTAGCGGTAAATTTCATTTTGCGATTATGCTTGTTTGGTATTTTGGTGTGAATTATATGTAATGCTGCGACGTTACAAATGGTTTATTTTTTCGGATTTTTCAAGATTGCGTGAATTTATCTCATTATCAATGATGTCACCCATATATGGTTTTATCGGTCGTACACTTCTAATTTTCGTGGAACAATTATCCTGATAATAATCGAATTTCCAGAAATATCCCTTATGGAATACTGTTCCGAAGCGTGATTTAAATATCTGAATAGTTTCCTGTTTGGAGCCCTTAGCTGGGTTTACTCTTCCCCCGATAAAATCGTATATTTTTATCCCTCTTTGTTTCATATCTTTCATGGCGCTCCAATGCAGCAGCGCGGATGCACCATGATGAGGGTTGGTTATGCTCCCGCCATGAATATAGTTGCTTTTTAATCCATCAAATACAATTATTGCACAACTATGGGGTTTCTCATCATCTCTAGAAATATAGAACGATACGTTATCGGGTATCTCTTTTGCGTACTTAGCCAATTGTTCTAGTCCTACATAGGGCAGGTGCTGTCTTTTCATTGTCTGTTTAATGAGGTCATGACAATCATTGAGAAGATGGTGGCCGTTTTCAATGGTAATTCCATCACGTATTGCCTTTCTTATTACTCTCCTGTGATGCGAATGGAATTGCGCGAAAATATTATCTTCGGTCTCGCGTAGATCCTTTTGATAACATCCCCAGGGGATAACTACGGCATCTTCAGGATAGGTGCGAAAGACGCAAGATGTCTTTGGTTGGGTTATTTGATCTATGTTTAGCTTTTTGGAAGTGTGGACTACTTTATTAAGAAATTCTTTTTCATGGTGAATGGTGTGATGGTCGGTCCGGTAGACTGTGTTTGATGAGAAGGTTAGCAGTCGATGAGACTCCTTTGTTGTGATAATAAATGGTAGAATGAAATTAGTGTCAGTAAACCAGCCATACTCTTCGGAAAGTGATTTTAAATAAGCTTCGCGTGCAAATATTGACGAAGCTTCAACCATGTCAGGTTGATTTTTCCTTATTGTGATTTCTTGATCTGTCATTTAACTCGATAGCCCGTTTGGGTTAAGTGGCAGATTGCTGTATATCTCTAGCTGAGATGCTTCCGTAAATAAATCTAATAAGGTTAGTTATATCAAAAACTGGTATATCAAAAGCCTTTCTTATTTCGTCTGAAAAGATATGCAGGATGGTCATTTCAAATACAATAGCACCAATGGTTTCATTTTCGGCCATCAATGCGCTGCAGGTTTCAAAAATTTCTTTGCGAAATACTTCTGTATCTATCAATTCTGGATTTGGCGTGTTACATATTAATTTGGATGAAGAGGTATCTTCAATTCCCTTGATATGTACCGGTATAACTTCAGGTATGCCTGATCTGGCAAGATGATCCTGAGTGAGATGGTTTTTGTTTGCAGTAATTATTCCTATTGTCTGATTGTCTGATAGCATTCTGTGAATCAGGGGAACAAGAAGTAAAGTAGATGTAAAGACAGGTATATTGATGGATTTGGCGAGTTCATCCTGGAAAATGGAGTTAAAACCACATGATGTTGTGATTGCCCTGATTCCAGCTTCTTCCATGCGAATAGCTTCTTGAATCATAACGTCTAATACCTGGCGATCAGGATTTTTTATTATTGTGTCAAAACATGCACCTTCGATGTGCTTGAACATGGTTGGAAATTCAAATGTATCAGGGCGTGCAAGACTTCCTGGAAGTTCATCGTTTATTCGGTCTTCCCAGCCAAGTATCCCAATAATGGGTTTGGTGTTATTCATGGGTTAATCCATAATCGTTGGTGGAAGAACAGTTAACCGGTATGTCTGCACTGCCCCTATTTCCACGAGAGTTCAAGTTCGGATGTGCTCGGATTTTTGTTTATTAGAATACTTCTTCCCATTTCGGCATCAAGATCTTGGTAGTCGGTTCTGGTGAAAAATCCACGGGTTTCTTTTCTCATAAGGGACGATTCGATAATGGATAATGCCATTTCGGCAATACCATACTCGATATATTGGGAAATATGTTTTTTATTAATATCATTCAGTAGAATGCGTATCTGTTGTTTTGCGGCGAGTAGCTTATGTTCAGATCTTTCGATGAATATTGATTGGTCCGAGATCGTTCTAATATTATTTATGGCATCAGAAAACATTCCAAAATGTGTTGATTCTGGTATCAGGGTGGATTTATCCAGAGTATTCAGTTTGGTCGTATTGGCATATGTTGAGGCCGACAGACCAGCTTTTTTCCCTGAAATGTATCCTTCCAGCAGGGCCATGCCAGGCATTCTGCCTGCGCCATGTAACCCCCCAGCGCTTTCGCCTATTGCATACAGGCCTTTAATGCAGGTCTCATAGTTCTCGTTTATGTCAATACCGCCAATGAGGCTATGGGCTACAACGTTTAGCTCAATTCTCCTTTGCTTGCCTTTTGGTCCATGAAAAAAATAGACACCATTATTTTTCCAGACCTCAAGCGCAATTTTGTAAATATTGTCGTGGGCGTTTTTATCGTTAGTTCGGCTTGATATGAAATCCTCAATAAATTCAATCCGACGGTTCGTTTTTATGCTGTATATTTCTGATCTAACGCCAATATTAAAAAATGTAAAGATCGGTGTAGTTCCGTGATATGTATAGTGATCAATTACACCAAACGGGTGGAAGCTAATAAATTCCATGTCGCGTATCTTTGCGCCGGTGCTCAAGGCAAGCATAGGTCCAGGGATGTATGAAGATGCTGCATTGTTAGTGGAATGGTATAAACACCCGATTCCTCCGCCGGATGCAATAACAACTGATTTCGTCGCAAGAGTTATTAGTTTGGGAAAGCAAAAGCATTGAACGGCTGATACCGTTTCGTCTGACGTGCAGATTTTTATTACGCTCCCATTGATAATTCGCACCTGATTTGAAATGCATGAGAGTTCCAGGTCGGAAATAATTCCAGCTCCACCAAGTCTGTGTTTCTTTCCTATGGGACTTGCGTTGACTAGCTTGAAGATATCAATAATTTCTTTGCGGTCAGTGTGTTGGTATGTTTCTGTGAAGCTGGCTAGTAAATCTGAGTTTTCAAGATTGCAGCTGACGGATTCTACTTTGCTTTTTAGTTCTTTGCCGTCGTTGGTAAGTCGAAATACACCCTCATATGCCAGGGTGGTGGAGGATATGGCGTTGTCGTATATCAAAGCGACATTAGCTCCGTGCTTACTTGCTTCGGCAGCAGCGCTCAGGCCAGCGATGCCCTTGCCAATAATCACAATGTCAAATGGTTCTTGAAGATTAGATTGCATGTGGACTGAAGGTGTTTTTGCCAGATAACAACGCACTATTATACCGTATAGTTGAGGAAGCGGTATGTTCTTTTGCTATTGTCCCATCATGGAAAGCCGGTAGATTCATTATGGAAAATGCGGCTGTATAACCAGTGCAAAACTGGATGTTTAGTTACTTATATGCAAACTCATCCACCCAGGATACGTGGCCAGCGTTCGTGTACCGCATCCTCCAGCTCCGGTGTGATGGTTACCACATATACCCGTCGCTCAGCGCCGTTATGTGCAATCAGTCCCTGTATCCACTTGCCGGGAGTGATGTCGAACCAGTTGCTCTGACCTTCGATATCCCTCTCCATAAACTGGGATGCCATCAGTTTGACCGGGGTGGGGAACCACCTGTCCCAACGTCCGGCATAGATGGAGTCCAGCCGTGCCCAACCGCCCAGGGGGAGATGTCCCGCCTGTCCCTTGCGGCGACCCCAGGGCAGCAGTTCGATATCTCCATCCCTCTTTTTTACCGGCAGGCAGGCCCTGGGGTTAGGAAAGTAGGTGCGAATCTCCTCGCCGTTGATTAGGTAATATACCCCGCCGCACATCAGAGTATGGTTTCCCGGTGCCCGGATGGTTTCCAGGCGGGGGCTATCACATTGGGCATAGATGAGCGTAACAGCAGACGGGCCGGGGCCAGGGCGAACTCGCCGTAGCGCCGGTTTATCTCGTCGCGGGCGCGGTTGAGTCTGTCCAGTCGTCTCCGGTCCGGGGCAAACATCTCCAGCTGTTCGTCTCCGATGTGGGGGTCAAGGGCGGTGACCTGGACCTGAAACACCGCCTCGCCATGCCACTCCTGGGCCATGAAGCCACGGCACATATCCATTATGTCAGGGCCGTGGTCTGTGGGCAGGGGCGGGCGGTATTTACCTCCCAGCCAGCCAGCGGCGGAGCGCAGCCCGATGAAGAAACGCCCTGCACGGAAGCGGTGACGGCGCAGACGCGCAGCTACCTTTTCCGACATATGCAGCAGGTAGGTGTGGATCACCTCAGGATCCGTGGTGTCCGGCGGCATTACCTTGCCGTGGCCGATACTCTTGGGTCGGGGGACGGATGCCTTTACCGGGTCTGGGTCCAATCCCTGGGTCATGAGCCAGATACGGCGCCCCGGATTTCCGAAACGTTTCCCCAGCACTCCTATGGGCAGATGCCGCATGTCGCCACAACTATGTACGCCCCGTGCGGCTAGAAAGTTTCCTATGCCTTTGGCGATGCCACATAGTTCGGTAACCGGGGCATTGGCCAGGGTGGCCCGCGCCTTCCAGGGTGGAATAATGGTCAGGCCATCCGGTTTATTCAGCTTGGCGGCATATTTCGCCGTGGTCTTGTCGCCGCTTAGGCCAATCGAACAGAGGATGCCACCGGATGCCTCCAACACGATCTGCTTCACTCTTTTGGCTATCTGTTCCGGAGATCCCAGCAGCCGCTGGCAGTGGGTGATATCCAGGAACGCCTCATCCACCGAGAACACCTCCACATCCGGGGTCAGCATGGTAAGGGCATCCATGATATTGGAGGAGACCTCGGCGTAACGCTGGGGATGGGAGGGGATGCGAATGAAATCCGGGCAGAGGCGTTGCGCCTCACGCAGGCGCATGCCGGTGCGTACACCGAAGGCACGCGCCTCATAGGAGCAGGTGATGATACAGGTTCCCTGGGAGCCATTGGTGATGCCTATGGGGCGTCCCTGCAGCTCCGGATGATCCGTCTGCTCCACGCTGCAGAAGAAGGCGTTCATGTCCACCAGGATGATGGCTCGGGGCCAGGGGTTGTCTGATGGTGATAAAACTACAGGGTTCATGTTGGTATGGCCGATATCTAGCGGAGAGATAAGTGTATAGAACATATATAGAACATTCAATTGGATTCAGGTTATGGTGTGCCTGGGCCTACCTGCTTTAGCTAGGCATGAATACTCAATTTTCTGCCATCTGTACGCTAATATGGGTATATATAGATATATATTTAGATATTTATAGAAAATATGGATATATTTGGATATTATTGCGAACATGGCTATCAACACCGACACTCTGAAAATAACCCCGGAGATCCTCTCGCTAATCGCGGAGCTGGATGAGTTCAAGGGGGCATGGCGGGCATTGGGTGCCCTGGCTCCGGAGCGGCTTGCGGCTCTGCGCCGGGTGGCGACCATTGAGAGCATAGGCTCTTCCACGCGTATTGAGGGTAGCAGGCTTTCCGATCAGGAGGTTGCCAATCTGCTCAACAAAATTGAGGAAAAAAGGTTTGACTCACGGGATGAGCGGGAGGCCGCAGGCTATGCCGGCGTGATGGAGATGGTATACAGCCGTGCTGGCGCCATTGATCTTACCGAGAATCATATTCGGCAACTGCACCGTGACCTGCTGGCATACAGCGGCGAGGATGAGCATCTGCTAGGCAGTTATAAAACCAGACCTAACCATATTAGCGCCATTGATGCCGAGGGTAACGACATCGGAGTTGTGTTTAAAACGGCGAGCCTGTTTGATACTCCACGCATGATGATTGAGCTGGTCTGGTGGACCCGCAATGCGCTGAAGCAGAAGATGCTCCATCCACTGCTGGTGATTGCGGTATTCACAGTGGTATTCCTGGAGATCCATCCGTTTCAGGATGGCAATGGCCGGTTGTCGCGCATACTTACCACCCTGTTGCTACTGCAAGAGGGGTATGCCTACGTGCCCTACAGCTCCCTGGAAAGCGTTATCGAGCAATCCAAGGAGAGTTATTACCTGGCACTGCGCAATACACAGGGCACCATACGTACCAAGTTGCCGGACTGGCAGATCTGGGTACTATACTTTCTGCGCACGTTGCAGAAACAGAAGCAGCGGCTAGCAACCAAGATCGAACGCGAGCATATTCTGGTGTCCAGGCTGCCGGAACTATCTGCCAGCATTCTCGAACTGGCAACCGGGCATGGCAGGATGACCGTCAGTCAGATTGTGGAACTGACCGGCGCCAACCGCAACACTGTGAAAAAACACCTGCAATCATTGGTTGCCAACCAGCAATTGGCGCAGCACGGTAAAGGGAAGGGAACCTGGTATGGGCGTGTTTAGAAAAGGATATATGGATGCAATCATCCATAAGTCAATCTAAATGAGAATTTTTATACATGCTGCATATCCTAATATTTGTGCCAGCAACATAATCACCTGTTAAGCGAGGGAGCGAATGCAAGAACAAGATAAACTCTGGAAGCAATACGAAAAGCATATTGATCTGTACAAGTTCTATATGGAGCTAGTGGTTAAAATTAATGCTTTTCACTTTGCTATTAGCGGTGCAATCGCAAGTTTTTACTTTGCCAACCAGGCAAATGCCAATATTAAATGGGCTCTTCTGTTGCCAGCTTTGCTGAGTTTATGCTTATTTGTATTTTTTGTATTTGGGGCTATTGCAAATTTAGTCTCAAGAAATGATGTTTTTGAGCTTCGCGACAAACTGGGTTTAAAGGTTGCTCCAGAGTTGATTGTTCTAACTGTTTTTCTGGGCATATTTGCAATGGCCAACCTATTAACATTCGCGGGGGCTACGTATGTCATGTTTAGTAATTGCGCTTAACAAGGCCAACCACAATCGCCCAATGCAAAAGCCGCATTGGGCTGGACCTCGCTGTCGCTCGGCCTGTGTTGGCGGCGTGAATGTAAGCGTATATCAAGTTAAGAGTGTAATTTAAATGGATGACGAAAAAGATTTAGTTCCTGTGTTTATGCCTGCTTTGTCAGCGATACTGGTTAATGCTGAAGATAAAAAAGGAAGTCCTCTCGAAAAAGATGAAGTGATCGAAATCAGAGATAATGCTTCCTGTATAATGATGGAACGTTCTCATTCTGAAGCTATGGATGATAGTAGAGGTTATAAAGATATTGATCCTGAAAACTGTTGGTATGACTGGCAAATGTTAAGACGTGATTTAGGTAGAACGCCAGATATTGATCCGGGTGCAAGGTTTTCGTATGTGAAGTCGGCCGATGAAGAATTTAATAAAACTATAATAGAAGCTCATAAAACATTAGATTCCTTTCGTGGCATGATCGAGAAAGGTGGTGAAGATCTGTTCCCATTAGTGAAAGTTTTGCTTTCTGAACCTAATTATCGAGCCTACATGTGGCTAACTGTTAGGGAAGTAAATGATGCCGGGTTTGTTGGTGAAATATTTGAGCTACCTAGCGAATTTCAAGAATTCAAAGTTGGCATGTTGATCGATATACCTGAGCAAGATATTCAAGATTGGATGATTAATGATAGTGGTACCTTGTATGGCGGCTACTCATTGAGATATAACAGGGCTCAAATGTCTGAATCTGAAAAATTGTATTTTGATCAGCATATTGGGGTCGAGCGATATGCATAATAAAAAAATCCAGATGGACCAACCTCCGTTGCGACAGATTTGGGATTCGCTTCGCTCACTTTATCCCAAATTCCCTTCCACTTCGGTTAGTATCTGATTTAGGCGGTATCTGCTTAAAAGATGAATAAAATATCTATAATTCGCAGTACTGGGCAAATGTGGAAGTTTAGAACAATGTCAGTAGGCGGATTCTTGTCGTTTTGTTTAATGTTTGGGCCACAATTGTTAATTGAGTCTCTGTCTGCTGTGCAGTTCTCGTTATTTATGGGGCTCGGTATTTTAACTGGGCTTGGGAGTTTTGTTTTCGCATGTGTTTCTATCAAATGCCCAGCATGTAATGCAAAATGGTTTTGGTATGCGATTAGTAACAAGAGCAGCAAGGAATGGTTGGTCTGGTTGTTTTCTCAAACAGGCTGCCCTTCATGTGGAAAAGTATATGATTCAGGTACATAACCAACGGCTCTAAAACGACGCGCAAAAAGCGCACACATCCTAGCCAAACCGTTATGTTATTTTAAATAATTCACATATGAAACGAGGCAAAGGAGTGTACTAAGTACAGTAGAAAATGACGATAGGTTATAAAGACATATGCCCTAGCTGTAATAAAGACTTAACTCAAACCACAAATAATATTACTGAAGAAGACATATTAAAGCCATTTCAGTGTCCATATTGTAGCGCTACTATTGCATTTAAAAGGCACTATTCATGGTTTGTGCTAATTGTTGGTGTAAGTTGGGTTATATTTACCTTTGCAATGTATATTGTACGTATGTTTTTTGAGCATCTGGTTTCCCTGGAAACCGCATTGGAGCTATTTTCTACTCTTTCAATAGTACTTCTTGTTTATGTATTATGGAGTCAACACATTAAGGTTATTAAGTAAAAAACATAACCAGTTACATTAGAGGGACGTCGCGTTCCGCCCCGTCCCTGTGTTCAAACGTGATAAATAGAAATTAACATCGGAGTAGTAAATGCCTAAAGGATACTGGATTGTTCGTGTAGACGTTACCGATCAGGAGCAATTCAAAAAGTACGTGGTAGCCAATGCTGATGCACTCAAAAAATATGGTGCAAAGTTCCTGGCGCGAGCTGGTCAATACACTGTCCCTGAAGGAAGCACTAGAACACGAAACACCATAGTTGAGTTCCCATCTTACCAAGCGGCTGTCGACTGCTGGAATTCACCTGAATATCAGGCTGCACTTAAGTATAGGTTGCCAGCTTCAGAAATCGATCTTGTTATCGTTGAGGGTTATGACGGTCCGCAACCTTCTTAAGTTAGGTCTGGTGTTTTAATTCAAGCAGTTGCTCAACAAAGCACTCGTGCGGATGCTCACTTCGCAGCGCTGTGGCCCTAAGTGCAGCGTTATACGTAAGTAATGAAAAAACAGCATATTCGTAAGCACAGTATTTCAGTGGCCTTCAGATTGAGGTCATAATTATCTTTGTTGTTTTTTCTTTTATATTGGTGTGTAGTTGGAATAGCTACTATCGATAATTTTATAAAAACTATTCCACCTACCATATCCGGGGCTGTGTTTATAACAATGGGCCTGCTGTGCTACACAGTTCCTCTTTATGGATTTTATGAAGCGCAAAATATGACTAATTATATATGGTTGACAACCCTTTATATGCTTAGTTGGATAATTATAGTTTATGACTCATGTAGTACTTCAAATGGAATGTAAGATTGATTATTTAGGTACGGTAGTATGTTAAGATTAATAATAATTCTGGTTGGGACATATGCTGCATACCATACAGACTTGCAGAGCGAGAACATACTGCACTCAACAGTATTTCCTGTAGTAAATGCTTTTTATATATATTTTCTTTTTACAAGCTTTGTAGGGTTCCTGCGGGTATTGAGCGCTCGCGGAACAAAGGGTAATGAGGTTAACGCTTTTGATCTGGCATATGATGTGTTGAGTCTGTTGTATGATGAAATTTCCAGTAAATATTCAGGAAGGTTCGATTTCTTTGGAAGATTTTCTGAAGATATCGAAGATTTTGTTGTTCCAATGGAAATAATGTTTGTTATCGTTTCATTTTATCAGGAATTACAATTATTAGCGTACTTGGCAAACTGATGCTATGAAAAATCATGACAGATCGTTTTACCAGCTCCGTCACCGCTGCGCGTCACCTTCGGGTGAACTCTGCGTCATGTGAAAAATATGATCTTCAGAATACTAACATTATTAATTGTATTTTCTGCTTCTTCTGCAATGGCGGATGATTTCACTGGTTCTTGGAGTGTTGTTTATCAAAAGAGCGGCACTAAGAAATATGATGATTACTTTGAACTATATCTAATTCAAAAAAGTAACAAAGTCTGTGGCTTGCATTATGGATCAGCCAGAGGTGGAGCAAAAATAGATTCGAGCTTTGGCTCGGAGCCAAGGCCAACAGTTTCAGGTTCAGTAAAGGATAATACAGCAAAGATCGTTATAGTAAGCTCACAATCTGATGCTCCAATAGAAGGAACAATCGTTCGTCAAGGAAACACATTACATTGGCAAGTAATAAATCCTGAAAAGCATGGCACTATAACCATACCCAGGAGTGCAGAGTTAAAATCTATTCCGCCGGCTAATCCAGCGTATAAAGATTTAATTCAATTATGCAGCTGGTAATACATATCAAATCGTTAAGTTCACTCCGCCTGCGCAGGACCTGGTCTTTGCATCGGTCTCTTGCCGCGATCGTTAAGTGTCTATGAATATCAGCTCGCTGAAACAACAGGCACAGAAATTAAGGACTCAAACACTGACGGTTTATTTTGCCGCACGTGATCCGGATATGCCTATGCTTGTCAGATATCTGGCAATTATCGTGGCTGCGTATGCGCTTAGTCCTGTAGATCTAATACCGGATTTTATTCCGGTCATAGGGTATCTGGATGATCTGATTATTATTCCCCTTGGATTGGCTCTCGTTATCCGTTTTACGCCACCGGAAGTTATAGAAGCTGCTCAGCAAAAGGCAGTTCAATCTGCCGAGAAGCCTGTGAGCTATACTGCTGCTCTCTTTTTTATGATTATCTGGGTTGCTGTCTTATATTATTTTATGAGGTGGCTTTATTTTGCGTACAACACTTAACAAATACATTAAACGCGATGCTCTAACCTTGTCTGCTTTACGTTGGTGTTGGATGCGCCAAGCAATTCAGGTGGCAGTATACGTAATTAATACGACATCACATGTACAGAATAACGGTTCCTACTCCCCATAGAGGGACTGGATCTCCGGGAGGTACTTCTTTTTGATTAGTCCGCGCCGCATCTTCATGGTTGGTGTTATCAATCCATTCTCCACCGTCCATGGTTCAGAGATGATAATCGCTCGCGGGATCTTGGCGTAACCGGGGAACGCACTGATCCGTTTGGCAATCTGTTGCAGAACCACCTGCTGGGTCTTCTCTGAGTCGTCTGGTTCTATATTGTATCTTTCGCAGCTTTGGGGGTTCAGTACTACCAGGACCGATAGAAACGGTTTGCCCTCGCCCATGACTATCACCTGATCGAATAGCGGGTCCAGTGCGATGCATAGCTCCATGTCGCTGGGGGATACCTTTTCGCCGTTGGATAGTACGATGATCTCCTTGATTCTGCCGGTGATAAAGATATGGTCGTGCTCAATCCTGGCCTTGTCTCCGGTATGTAGCCAACCATCACTGTCTATGACCTCGTTGCTGGCCTCAGGATTATTCCAGTATCCGAGCATGACGCTGGGGCTGCGGGTCAGGAGTTCATCATCATCCCCGATCATGACCTCTATGCCGGGCAGGGGGATGCCGACACTGGCAGGCAGGTTATCCTCAAGTGGATTGGCAGAGATGATGGGGCTGGTTTCGGTGAGTCCGTAGCCCTGGACGATGGTTACGCCAAGACCGATAAACACCCTGGAAATCTCCTCTGACAGGGCGGCCCCGCCGGAAACGGCGAAGCGCAAACGTCCTCCCAGTTTTTGCTGGATCTTGTTCGCCACTATCTTATGAAACAGCGGCCACAGCAGCAGTAGTGGCGACCAGGGGGCACGCCCCTGTAGGTATTCGAACCGGTGCCAGCCAACATCTACTGCCAGGTGGAAGATTCGGCGGGCGAGCTTCGGGTCTGCATGCAGCTTGTCCTGGATTTTGGCATGTACCTTTTCAAATATTCTGGGTACGGAGATCAGTATCGTGGGTTTTATCTCGGCCAGGTCATCTCCCAGCTGCGGTATGGAGCGGGAGTAGGCCACCTCGGCACCAGCGATCATGGGCGCGTAGTAGCCGACGGTACGTTCCAGGGTGTGGGACAGGGGTAGAAAGGAGAGGAAGAGATCGCCGGGGTACATGGGTGCGATCTTGAGACCGGCCTCTATGTTCCAGAGCATATTGCGATGGCTTAGCATCACCCCTTTGGAGCGACCGGTGGTGCCGGAGGTGTAGACGATAGATGCCAGATCACCGCTTGAGACATCTGACACCGCATACTGCCCATATGTCTCCGGCAGCCAGTCGCCAACATTTCTCACCAGATCATCCAGTCCTTCTGGGTCTGCCCGCTCCAGAGTAACTATCCGTACCAGCCCGGCTAGTTGCTCATGGATCTGCTGTAATGAGGCCAACTGATCATCCGTGTCCAACAGTAGCAGGCGTACCCCTGCATCCTGCAGGATGTAACCGATATTCTCCGCACGGTCGTTCGTATATATCGGCACGGTTACCAGCCCCAGCCCCTGGGCGGCCAGATCGAACATGACCCACTCCACACAGTTGCGCAGCATCAGGGCCACCCGGTCCCCCGGCCGCAGCCCCTCTTGCATGAAGGCTGCCTGCCAGCGTGCTACCTCATTGGAGAGATTGTGCCAGTTTATCTCCTGCCAGATCCCAAGCTCGTTATTGAACTGGATGTATGCGGTCTTGTCTGGGGTGCGGCGTACCCGTTCCTGGAACACAGCCCCGATGGTATCCGCCAGTTGTAGCGGAATATAGTCTGTCTGCTGTATGCCGTTTGCGGAGCTGTTATCTCTGTTTTGAATACGGTCGGTCAGGCCTGCATTATATTTCATCTGTTATCTCTCAGGCAGATCAACCCAACCTGAGTCTGGACGGAACGCCTCTCCATAGAGTTGCTCCAGTTGTTGCAGGCGTTGTTGCTGCTTCTCTTTGCCGGTTCGGTTTATGTAGTGTATCGGGCCGCCGCGGAAGGGGGCGAATCCGGTGCCGAAGATAACCCCCGCGTCCAGTAGGTCTGCGTCTGCCACAATCTGTTCCCGCAGACATGCCACCGCTTCGTTTAGCAGTCGCAGGATCATGCGGTCGGCTAGATCTGCCGGGATAGCGGTGGAATCATCTGTTCCGTCATAAATAGCCTTGCCACCCTTATATCGGTAAAAACCTGAGCCGCTCTTGGCACCCAGTTGTTTCTGTTCCACCATGATCTCCAGTCGTTCCGGCACATCCAGGTTGAAGAAGGGCGACAGCTTCTTTGCTACGGCCAGGCAGATATCCAGACCTACCCGGTCGGCCAGCTCTATCGGCCCCATGGGCATACCAAATCTGGTTGCTGCCCTGTCGATAACTGGGGCAGGTATGCCGTCGGACAGGAGAACCATGGCCTCCAGCAGATAGGGCATGAGTACCCGGTTGACCAGAAAGCCAGGGCTGCTCTTTACCGGCAGCGGCAGGCGATCCACGCAGCGGGCAAAGGCTGCCCCCTGTTTAATCAGCTCCGGGGCGGTGTCTTTCCCATGCACCACTTCGACCAACTGCATCTTGGCCACCGGATTGAAGAAGTGCAGGCCGATCAGGCGCTCCGGTCTCTTCAGCACTTCACTGATACTCTCCAGCGGGATGCTGGAGGTGTTGGTGGTCAGCAGGGTGTCCGGTCTCACCTTGCTCTCCAGCTCCTTGAACAGCTCCTGCTTGGCCGTCACATCCTCGAATATGGCCTCAATCACCACATCGGCATGGCTGACGCCATAACCCTTGGGATCGGGCGTCAGACGGTCCATAGCCGCCTGTACCAGGCGTGGCTGCTTCAGTTTTTTGCTGAATAGTTGCTGAGCCCGGCCGATGGCATTGCTGAGGTATTTGGCCTCACGGTCCTGCAGGGTCACCCGCATCCCCTTCAACGCACACCAGGCCGCGATATCGCCACCCATAATGCCGCCGCCCACCACATGCAGGCGTGTTGGGTTGAACTCGCTGTCACCCGCGAGTGACTTCATCCGCTCCTGCAGGAAGAATACCCTGATCAGATTCTGCGATGTATCTCCGCTGAGTAGATTAGCCAGGTTGGTCGCCTCGCTGGCGAACATCGCCGTGCGATCATTGGCGTGTACCTTCCAGTGATCGATCAGGGCGAAGGGTGCCGGGTAGTGTTCCGGCACTGCATGTTTTCGCACCTCTTTCTCCAGTATCCTGGATAGCATGGGACGTGCTGGTGCCAGATTCAGCAGACCCTGATAGAAGGGCGGTTTGTGCCGCGGCGGTTTGCGGCCGATAAGCTCAATGGCTGCGGCCTTTAGCTGTCGCTCCGGGGCGATGCTGTCAACCAGCCCCATGCCCTTGGCGGCACGTCCGCTGACGCTGCGCCCGGTCAGCATGAGATTCAGGGCGGGCAGGGGGCCGATGCGCTCCACGCTGCGCACGCTGCCGCCGTATCCGGGAAAGAGTCCCAGTTTTACCTCAGGGAAGCCCAGTCTGGTGGCCTCATCGTCTCTGGTTATGCGGTAGCGGCAGGCCAGGGCCAGCTCCAGTCCGCCCCCCAGGCAGAAGCCGTGGATAAGGGCCAGGGTTGGAGTGGTAAGATCTTCCAGGCGCTGGAAGATCCGGTGTACCTCCATGATGTGCTGTTCGATTGCGGATCTATCCGCATTGCTGCTGAAGCTCTTGACGTCGGCGCCGGCGATAAATCCGCTCTTCTTATCAGATAGAATGATCAGGCCGGACGGTTTGTCCCTCTCTATCTCGCCCAGGATATTATCGAACTCCTGCAGCGCCTCCAGGGAGAGTATGTTGACCGGACTATCCAGATGGTTGAAGTGCAGCCAGACAATCCCGGAGTCATCGGTATTTAACTGCCAGTGTCTGTTCATGTCCCTGCCTCCAGCAGCATGGAGCCACCCTGGCCGCCGCCGATACAGAGGCTGGCGATACCGCGTTTGGCGCTGTTCTGTTGCAGGGTCTTCAGCAGATGAAGCACAATCCTGGCGCCGCTGGCACCCACCGGATGCCCCAGGCTGACACCACCGCCATCCACGTTCAGACGCTGTTCCGGGATGGGCTGGAATGGTGTATCTATCCCCAGTTCATCCCGCATATAGGCGCTATCCTTCCAGGCCGCAAGACAGGCCAGTACCTGGGCGGCGAAGGCCTCGTTGATCTCCCAGTAGTCTATTTCGCTACCGTCGCCACCACTGCGCTGCAGCAGTCGGGCCATGGCGTGTACCGGCCCCAGCCCCATCTGGGATGGGTCCAGGGCGGACCAGCTGGTATCGATGATGCGTCCCAGCACCGGCAGTCCGTACTCCTTCAGCGCCGGCTCGGATGCCAGCAACAGCATGGCGGCGCCGTCGGTGATCTGGGCGCTATTGCCGGCGGTGACCTTGCCGACCGGACGGTCGAATACCGGTTTCAGGGTGGCGAGTTTTTCCATGCTGCTGTCGGGGCGCAGGCCGTCATCGGCCGCATAGAGCTGGCCTTGGTTGTCGAAGATGGGTTCGATCTCCTCCAGACGGCCCTCTCTTCCAGCCAGGTCCAGGCGCTGATGACTGGTTACGGCAAAGCTGTCCATGGCCTCCCGGGAGATGTTGAATCTCCAGGCCAGTTTCTCTGCGGTCTGGCCCATGGAGAGTCCCACCACCGGATCGGTCAGGCCGCGCAGAATGGCGATGATGAGCTGGAAGTGGTATGGGCGTAGCGCCGCCAGTTGCCGCCCCTTTGCGCCTAGAGATTTGGCCTGATTCCACTGTGCCAGCCAGGTGACCATGCGGTTGTTCAGGATCACCGGGTGGTGGCTCATGGCCTCGGTGCCGCCGGCCAGCACCAGGTCGGCCCTGCCGCTGGCTATATCCTGCGCGGCACAATCCAGGGCCTGCATGCCGGAGGCGCAGTTGCGCTGTACCGTCCAGGCCGGTACCAGATCACCGCAGCCCAGGCGCAGGGCAACCACCCGGGCGATGTTGGCCTCATCCGGCCCGGATGAGACACAGCCAAGTATCACCTCATCCAGCTGTTCTGGTAGAAAAGGCTGGCGCGTCAGCAGCGGTCTGCCCGCCGCCACCGCCAGATCCGACGCGCGAAATGGACCGGGGCCGCTGCGCGCCTTGAGAAACGGGGTGCGGCTGCCGTCCACCACATATACCGGCCTTGCGTAGCCATTGTTCTTATTCATGCTCTATCCTCCGTCGTACCCGCCCCAACTGTTATGGTGTTGTATCTATGGGGCGCCGGGATCTTTCTCCGGCCCGGTCTTGGGTTTTGCCGCCGGTTTTCTAGGACTTCTTGGTTTTGCTTTGGCCTTGGATTTCACATCCTTGAATGCATCCACCTGGATGACCCTGTCTCTTAGCTCCTCCGCCTGCCGCAGCTTGTCTGCCTGAGCCTGGGTTATTATGCCCATCTCCAGGGCCTGCTCCAGCATGGCCTGACCATCCTTGCCGTCAATCTTTCCTGCATGTCTGGCCTGGCTCAATATCTTTTCAACCGGGGCGGCCTGGAACACCGCCTCCATGGCCAGATCCAGCAGGCCCACCTTCTCATTCGGATCAGTGGAGGTGTATATGTGGTCGGTAAGTCTGTCTCTGGTTTCTCCAGGATGCAGCAACAGTCTGGCCGCCTCCCGGTCCATACGGTCGGTCGGGCGGTTAAATCTGAGCCCGGTCGGGAATATCAGCAGCCTGAGTATCCAGGCCAGGGGGCGTATCGGCAGATTGTTGAACAGACCGCGCAGGGCCTCCTGTATGCGGTAAAGCGAATCCTCCATGGCCCACTGCATCAGCGGTAGCTCCTCTTTAGGCTTGCCGTTAGCTACAAACTGCTTCAGGGTGGCGCTGGCGATGTAGAGCTCACTCAAGATATCACCCAGCCGGGCCGAGAGCCGCTCCTTGCGTTTCAGGGCGCCGCCCAGGGTCATCAATGCCACATCTACCGATAGGGCAAAGGCGGCGCTCATCCAGTTGAGCCGCTGAAAGTAGAGGCCGGTGATGCCGGATACCGGCTGTCTGGATAGGCGTCCATGACTCAGGCCGAGCCAGGTGGTACGGGCAATATTGGTCATCACAAAGATGATATGGTTGAACAGGGCCTTATCGAAATGTCTGACAGCCAGCTCCTCATCCTCTTCCTGTACCGCCTCAAGCTCTTTCAGGATATGTGGATGGCAGCGGATGGCGCCCTGACCGAATATGATCATGCTGCGGGTGAGGATATTGGCGCCCTCAACAGTGATCGCGATCGGGATGGCCTGATAGGCGCGCCCCCAGATGTTGGCGGGGCCAAGGCATATGCCGCTGCCGCCCTGGATGTCCATGGCATCGTTCATTACCTGGCGATAGCGTTCGGTGGTGTGGTATTTGATGATGGCCGAGATCACTGATGGTTTTTTACCGCTATCCAGGCCGGTCAGGGTCAGTCTGCGGGTGGCTTCCATCTGGTAGGTCATGCCGGCTATACGTGCCAACGGCTCCTCTATACCTTCGAATCTGCCTATGGGCATGCCGAACTGCTGCCTGACTGCGGCATAGGCGCCGGTGTAGCGGCTGGCCATTTTGCCGGCGCCGGTGGATAGGGCAGGCAGGGAGATGCCTCGTCCCTCCGATAGGCTATCCATCAGCATGCGCCAGCCCTGTCCCACTCTCTCCTGGCCGCCGATCACATAATCCATGGGGATGAATACGTCCTTGCCTCTGGTGGTGCCGTTCAGGAAAGGTATATTGAGCGGTATGTGGCGCTCACCGGTTTCCACACCCTTGGTGTTGCTGGGTATCAGTGCTACGGTGATCCCCAGATCCTCGTTATCTCCCAGCAGGTGGTCCGGGTCTTTAAGCTTAAAGGCCAGCCCTATCAGGGTGGCTACCGGGGCCAGGGTGATGTAGCGTTTATCCCAATTCAGACGTATACCCAGGCACTTCTTGCCGTTGAATGTTCCGTTGGTGACCACTCCCAGATCCGGTATGGAGCCGGCGTCGCTGCCCGCCTTGGGTCCGGTCAGGGCAAAACATGGCACCTCTTTGCCCGAGGCCAGACCATATAGATACTGCTCTTTTTGCTCTTCGGTGCCATAGTGCAGCAGTAGCTCCGCCGGGCCCAGTGAGTTGGGAACCATCACAGTGACAGCTGCGGTGATACTCTTGCTGGCTATCTTCA
Source organism: Sedimenticolaceae bacterium (assembly GCA_050288245.1). Classification (GTDB taxonomy): domain Bacteria; phylum Pseudomonadota; class Gammaproteobacteria; order Chromatiales; family Chromatiaceae; genus JAAGZL01. The sequence continues at coordinate 4,004 of JBNKDM010000003.1, read as the reverse complement.
TGACGATGGTGGAGTGGGCCTGGGCGGAAAACTCCAGGCCGCCGTAGCTCTTGGGGATGATCATCCCGAACAGACCTGAAGCCTTGATGAAATCCCAGATTGCAGGTGGCAGGTCCTGGTCGTGATAGGTTATCTGCCAGTCGTCCAGCATCTTGCAGAGCTGTTCCACCGGTCCATCAATAAAGGCCTGCTCTTCGCTGCTCAGTTCGGCTCTTGGTAGTCGCAGCAGGTCGTCCCAATTTGGTTTGCCGCTGAACAGTTCTCCATCCCACCATACATCACCAGCATTCAATGCCTCCTGTTCTGTCTTGGACATCTTGGGCATGACCTTGCGAAACTGTCGCAGCAGTGGGGCGCTGATCCACTGACGGCGTTGCTGTGGTGATAGGTATATGCTGATGCCAACAGCGTACAAGAACCAAAAGAACAGGGCCCATCCCAGGGTCAGGAGGCAGGCCACCTGTAGCACAATAAACAAAACTGGCAGACCTGCAATCCATATGGCTGGCTTGGCCGGTTTATAGGCGAGTGCCCACAGTGTAACAAAAACCACGACTACGCCGATGCTGGTCACTGTTCTGTCTCCTGATAAGCTTTAATAGAGTTAATCCTTTTTTCTCATGTTACATAAGAAGATACTCGGGATTCGGCGTGGTAGATTCAAGTTATCTCTTATGATTAAAGGTTCCATCAGTTTAGTTGCTTACATAACTTATGGGTGATTTATTCGTCTATCCGTCTATCCGTCTATCCGTCTATCCGTCTATGCTGGGGTTAAATTCAATAACCCACTAAGATACATAGGAGAAGTATAGACCAAGGGGGTGGCATATGATCTGGCATCATCTCCTTGGTATACCTGGTGCCGTGGTATCAAATTGGATCGTCTGCAATAGCTGAAAAACCGTTTGGCTCCACTCATGGAGCGTTTTCAAGTAGAATGAGCGGCTGTTTGTTGGGGGTCATGGAAGGACATTTGTATGTTATCTGGTCTGGTATCTTCTGAGTATCTATGAACATTGTTCTAACTGGAATGCGTGGTGTCGGTAAATCCAATATCAGTCGACGGCTGAGTCTGCTGAGCAAGTGGCCGGTGGTATCGACCGATCTGCTTATTGAGTATGAAAATGGTGGAAAATCCATTCCTGAGATCATTGCGGAGAACAGTGGCGACTGGCGTTTGTTCCGGGAGATGGAGTTTCAGATAGTGCAGAAGATTTCGCGCTTCGACGGTATCATAGTGGATTGTGGTGGCGGGATCGTGGTGGATATCGCAGATGATGGAACCGAGGTTTACAGCGAACGCAAGGTCAATCTGTTGAAGGTCAATGGCCAGGTGATCTGGCTGAGGGATGATATAGAACGATTGGCGGCTAAGGTAAAGGGTGATCAGCGTAGGCCGACCCTGGATGAATCCAGATCTGCGGAAGAGGTGATGCGCAGACGTCTGCCTTTCTATGCACAGGCGGCAGATACTGTTATTGATCTTGAGGGTAAGCGCCGCAGAAAGATAGCGCGCAAGATCTATCGCCAAATCTTCCAGCAGGACCCGCCAGATATAACCATATAGCCGGAGATCCTTACGCATGGATGCCGTTCATCTGCATCATGCGTCCAGTGCACATATACCGGTTTTTATCTCAAATAAGTTCCTGAAAATGGCAGATTGCTCCGGATTCGGATAGACGAAAGAGTCTGCATCAAGTAGAATTTCGCGAGTTGGTGATGTCGTGGTTCGGCCGCCGCTCCCTGTTTAACTATAGTTTTTGGGCGTACCAGATTGGTTCGTCCGGTTTAGCATGCCCGAAGAGGACAGTTTCCTTGAGAAAACCCGCTTTATTGGTCCTTGAAGATGGAACGGTCTTCCGAGGTGAGTCTATTGGAGCCGATGGTCAGACCGTGGGGGAGGTGGTATTCAATACCGCCATGACCGGATATCAGGAGATTCTTACCGATCCCTCATACGCCAGACAGATCGTCACCCTTACCTATCCCCATATTGGCAATACCGGCACTAACGCTGAAGATGAAGAGTCCACGGCGATCCATGCCTCCGGGCTGGTTATTCGCGATCTGCCGCTGCTGGTTAGCAACTGGCGTAGCCAGAACTCTCTGGACCAGTATCTATCAGAGAGGGGCATTGTCGCCATCGCCGATATAGATACGCGGAAACTGACCCGTATCCTGCGCGAGAAGGGGGCTCAGAGCGGCTGTATAGTTGCCGGTGATACCATAGATATGGCTGCGGCCCTGGAAGCGGCTAAGGGCTTCCCCGGTCTGAAGGGTATGGATCTGGCCAAGGAGGTAACCACCGCCAGCTCCTATGAGTGGACCCAGGGTAGTTGGGGTCTGGAGCAGGGGTTGCCGGAATCACAGGGATTTTCTGCCGATGAGCTACCGCATCATGTGGTGGCCTATGACTACGGCATCAAACGCAACATCCTGCGCATGCTGGTGGATCGTGGCTGCCGGGTAACCGTAGTGCCGGCCCAGACCCCGGCCGGCGAGGTGTTGGCACTGCAACCAGATGGCGTATTCCTCTCCAACGGCCCGGGAGATCCGGAGCCGTGCGACTATGCCATAAGCGCGACTCAAGAGATCATTGAGAGCGGTATTCCGGTATTCGGCATCTGTCTGGGGCATCAGATCCTGGCCCTGGCCAGTGGTGCCAGGACCATTAAGATGAAGTTCGGACACCATGGCGCCAACCATCCGGTGCAGGATCTTGCTGCGGCAACGGTCATGATAACCAGCCAGAACCACGGTTTCGCAGTTGATGAGGACAGCCTGCCGGAGAATCTGAAGGCGACCCATCGTTCCCTGTTTGATGATTCGCTGCAGGGTATCCACCGCACCGATCGGCCGGCCTTTAGTTTCCAGGGGCATCCGGAGGCGAGCCCGGGTCCGCATGATGTAGCCCCGGTGTTTGATCATTTTATTGAGCTTATGCAGTCTACAGATTAAAAACAGTCCGCAAATGAACGCGAATAAACGCAAATGGAGTTTGTTATGGCGGGAAATGGAAGTTCCGTGTCAAAACTGGTTATTGGTTGCGGTATAGAGGTTAGTAATAATCTTGGTTCGGGCTTTTTGGAGTCTGTATATGAAAATGCACTTGCCATTGAACTGCAACGGCAAGGTGTGAGATTCGAAAGGCAGAAGCCGCTGAAAGTGGCGTACAAGGGAGAGGTCGTAGGGAGTTATGTTGCCGACCTGATTGTGGAAGGGCAGCTGCTAGTGGAATTGAAGGCGTTAAAGGATCTAACTGGAGAGCATGAAGCCCAAGTGATTAATTATCTGAGGGCGACAGGTATTGGAGTTGGTTTGCTGCTGAATTTTGGAACACCGCGTTTAGGGATCCGTCGCGTCGTATGGCAGCATGACGATGCCATTAGTATTTAACAAATTTGCGTTTATTCGCGTTCATTTGCGGACTTGATTGAATAAGTAAATGCCAAAAAGAACTGACATAAAAAGCATCCTGATCATCGGCGCTGGCCCTATCATCATCGGCCAGGCCTGTGAATTTGACTACTCCGGCGCCCAGGCCTGCAAGGCCCTGCAGGAGGAGGGATACCGGGTCATCCTGGTCAACTCCAACCCTGCCACCATCATGACCGACCCGGAGATGGCCGATGCGATCTATGTCGAGCCCATCACCTGGAAGACGGTGGCACGGATCATAGAGAAGGAGAGGCCGGATGCCTTGCTGCCCACCATGGGTGGACAGACGGCCCTTAACTGTGCCCTGGACCTGGTGCGCGAAGGCGTATTGGAGAAGTTCGGGGTAGAGATGATCGGGGCCTCGCGTGAGGCCATCGACAAGGCGGAGGATCGCGATCTGTTTCGTCAGGCCATGCGTAAGATCGGCCTGGATATGCCGCGCTCCGCCATCGCCCACAGTCTGGAAGAGGCGCATCAGGTCCAGGCCCAGATCGGTTTCCCCACCATTATCCGTCCCTCCTTCACCATGGGCGGCTCGGGTGGCGGCATCGCCTATAACC
>JBNKDM010000002.1:0-115351 GCA_050288245.1 Sedimenticolaceae bacterium | reverse complement strand
ACTTTGATGATTCTTTTTTATCCAGTTAAGCTCTCCGGCGGATGTCTGTCCGTGATATCTGGTTGCGTGTAGATAGTCTATCCGGAGCGGAAAATCCAATCTTGGCAGAAGTTTTCCTGCCGCGATGAGACCGCCATTCATTATGCAGATAACTATTGGATCGCTGGTTGCGATACGTTCAGTTATCTCCAGGGCAATTCTATCCAGTGCAGATTCCACTTGCTGTTCTGAATAGAGCATGTCTGCCTGTTCATATACCGCCTGAGCTGTCTTTGCGTTGATTGCCATGTATTGCCTTTTAGATGTTCAGATCTAAGGATGGAGACTCATCGTACTCTGCAATTGCCACCACTGCGGATTTCCAGCGGGGATCGAGATGTATCTTGTCCCGATTTACCTGACGTCGTCCATGCATGCGTACTCTGCGCAGTTGCGAGACTGGGTCACTGTAATCATCCAATGCCTCAAGGACCTGCATCGCTCCTGCCTGATTGTTACATACCAGAATCATATCACAGCCGGCATCAAGGGCTGCTTGGGCACGATCCTGGTAGTCTCCCGCTGCATCAGCAGCCGCCATGGTCAGGTCATCACTGAAAATCACCCCCTGAAACCTTAATCTATTCCGCAGTACATCCTTTAACCAGAAACGGGAGAACCCGGCAAGATCCGGAGAGATGTTTTCATATATTACATGGGCAGGCATGATGGCCTCCAGACCATTTTCGATCATGTGCTGGAACGGAATAAGATCCTCCTTCCAGATCTCTTCAGCGCTTCTTCTGTCAATCGGAAGGGTATGATGCGAGTCCTCGGTAACCCCGCCATGTCCCGGAAAATGTTTTCCCACTGCCGCCATGCCGGCCTCATGTACCCCCAGCATCCAGGAGTAGGCCAGCTCAGATACCACAGTAGGTGATCTATGGAAGGCGCGATCACCAATCACCTGACTGTTGCCGTGGCCTATATCCAGCACCGGAGCGAAACTGAAATCCACCCCGACTGCCCTGAGTTCTGCCGCCATCAACCAGCCGACGGACTGGACTATGCTCCGCGCCGCTTTGTTATTTTTTGCATACATCTCCCCAAACCAACCAGCAGGAGGAAGACGTACGAATCCTTGTTTAAAGCGCTGTACTCTGCCCCCCTCCTGGTCCACAGCTATCAATAGTTCCGGTTTTCTTACCCTGTGAATCTGTTGTATAAGTTCTTGTATTTGTTCGGGAGATTCAAAATTTCTGCTAAAAAGAATGACCCCGCCTGCTCCAGGATGCATAAGCATATCGCGCTCTTCCTGAGTCAGTTCTATACTAGATAGGTCAAACATCAATGGGCCATGGCTCATAGCTATATTTCCAGTCAAGTTTTTTATTGATTCGCCGCTAACAGCTGTGAATGTCGTTATAACAGAATTTGGGAGAAATGATGCGTTTTATATCCTTGCTGCTTTTGACCTGTTCACTGCTCTTTTCCGCGGTTACCTCGGCCGACGATGCCGAGAAACAGAAGGCTGTTTATTTCCCCTTAAATCCATCTCTGATTGCAAATGTACAGGGCACAGCCAGATATGCCAGATGTGATGTGCAGTTATTGGTTAAGAGTGAAGCTAATATAGCTGACGTACGTCTGCACGCCCCGGCGATTCGCCATGAATTACTTCTGTTGCTGGGTGATCAGAAGGGAGAGGTCCTGATGACCCCACAGGGAAAAGAGAATTTCCGCCAAAGCGCACTCGCAGCAGTTGGCAAGGTAATAAAGGAGCAGACTGGGATAAATAGCATTAAGGACCTGTTCTTCACCAGTTTCTTTGTTCAGTAGCAGATCACTCTGCCCGACTCTTTATATCCAGGCTGTCGCGCAGACGGTCCCCCAGCATGTTGATGGAGAGTACCACCAGCATGATGCAGATACCTGGCGCCATTACCAGATGTGGCGCCACCAACATGTATCTTGCTCCATCTCGAATCATGCTGCCCCAGGATGCTGCTGGTGGCTGTACCCCCAGGCCTAAAAAAGAGAGACCGGCCTCGGCTATCACCACGCCGGCCACGCCGAAGGTGGTTTCGATAATAAGGGGGGCAATTATCAGTGGCAGCAGATGTCTTGTTACAATGGCTATTCTGCCCTGCCCCAGCGCAATCGCTGCTGAGATGTGATCCCGATGCTTGAGAGAGAGTACCTGTGCACGCGCCAATCTGGCGAATCCCACCCATCCCACTATAGATAGTGCGATTATCACATTCTCTATCCCAGGCCCCATGACACCGGCCAGGGCTATCGCCAGCAGGATACCTGGGAAGGCGAGAAAGATATCGATAATCCTGACCACTACCAGGTCAACATAACCGCCGCTATAGGCGGCAAATGCACCCAATACAGTTCCGACAATGGCAGAGATAAGAACCACCCCGAGCGCTACCAGAAACGATGTTCTGGCACCCATGATCAATCTATCCAGGACCGGGCGCCCTAGTTCATCGTTCCCTAACAGGTGATCTGCACCTGGTGATGCCAGGATATGCGGCAGGTCTATCTGGTTCGGAGAGAGCTGTAGAAGCTGTCCAAATATGGCGGTAAGCATCCACAGGATGAGGATGGAAGCGAACAGCTTGATCCTCATCTATCACCTCCCAACCTAATACGTGGATCAATCGCGGCATATACCAGATCGGTCAGGGTGTTCACCCCTACGTATGCAAGACTTATTACCAGAACAGATGCTTGAACCACTGGATAGTCGCGTTTCTGTATCGACTCCACCAGCAGTGATCCAAGTCCAGGCCAGGAGAATATCGTCTCAGTTATAACCGCGCCTCCCAGAAGTGCACCAAGTTGCATGCCTAGGAGGGTTATGACCGGTAGCCAGGCATTGCGCATGGCGTGCCGCCAGATCACCACGCTCTCCGGTAGTCCTTTGGCCCTGGCAGTGCGGACGAAATCCTCACTTAAGACCTCCAATAGACTGCTGCGAACCATCCGTGCGAGGACCGCAGCCAGGGCGGTGCCAAGGGTGATTGCTGGCAAAATCACGCTTCCTGGTTCACCGCTGCCACTTACCGGGGTAAGCCCCAGCCAGAGTGAGAATATCAGGATGAGTATCGGTCCCATCCAAAAGTTGGGAATGGAGATGCCCAGCATGGAAAAGCCCATTGCTCCTATGTCGAGCATGCTATCTTTTCTGGTAGCGGCCAGTATCCCCAAAGGAACGGCAAGAACCGTTGCGAACAGCAGCGCATAAGCGGCAAGTTCCAGTGTTACCGGGAGGCGTTCGGCAAGTATATCTGTGATTGGCCTCTGGCTATGCAGGGATTTCCCCAAATCCAGATGAAGCAGGCCATTGAAGTAGTTGAGCAGTTGCTGCTGTAGCGGAAGATCCAGACCCAATGAGGTTCGCAGTGCTGCCCTGTCGGCCGCGTGTGCAGATTCTCCCAGCATTACCTCAACTGGATCACCAGGGACCAGGTGAATCAGCAGAAACACCAGGCACACCACTCCAACGATGACCAGCAATGCACTGGAGAGTCTGGAGATGATGTAATCACTATTCATTCTTTGATCTCTACGAGTGTTCCGGTGTCGATCCGCGCATACAGATCCAAGAGATCACGGTTGTGCATGCGTATACAGCCGTGAGAAAGCGGCACACCTACTGGCTCGGTATCCGGACAGCCGTGGATGTAGATGAATCTGCGCAGGGTGTCATTCTGGCCACCACGGTTTCTGCCGGGTTCCATACCGGTAAGCCATAGAATTCTGGTCAATATCCAGTCGCGTTGCGGATGCTCACTGCCAAGCTGATCCGTATAGATTTCACCTGTTGGTCGCCGTCCGACGAAGACGCTGTTTTCCGGTTCTCCTGTACCGATCTTGATACGTATACGGTGCAGACCGCGCGGGGTACAATCGCTTCCATACTGTTCACCAGGACCGTTTTTAGCTGTAGATACGGGATATGCCGCCTGCAACTTAGGCCCCTGATACAGAAACAGCATCTGGCGGGATAAATCTACACTGATCCTTTGATCGTCTTTCATCTCTTGCTTGAAGTTACCTGAGCCAGGCCATCATAATTACCATCACTGGCCAGCCTATATCCACTTATGTAATCACGGCTTATGAACACATGCTCCTCATACCATAACGGGATGTACGGTAGCTCCGCCAAAAGCTGTTCTTGCAGCCGTTGGTAAAGTATGGCCTTTTCACTGAAATCTGCAGTTGCTTCGGCCTGGGTTATGATGGCATCAACCGCAGCGCTGTGAAAGCGTCCCCGGTTGGCGCCATTTGGCGGCACCGATCTGCTATGAAACAGATAGCGAAATATATCTGGCGTCTTGATCCCCACCCAGGACAAACTAAATATCTGGAAACGCCCGCCCTTTACATCACCATAGAATGTTCCCCAATCATGACTCTGGATATTCAATTGGATCCCCACCTGGGCGAGCTGACTCTGAATCAGGGTAGCCAGTCTTACCCTGAACGGATCGGTGGAGGTCTTGAAGGTGAGCTGCAGAGGGTTTTCTCTGGTGAACCCGGCCTGTTGTAGCAGGAGTCTGGCTAATTGTTGATCAAAGCTATATGGCTTCAGACCCTTTGCTCCGGCCCAGTGCTGGGGTGGTAGCAGGGCCTGTGCAGGCACGGCCCCACCGTTCAGAAAGTATTTGATTATCGCATTACGGTCAATCGCATGGGCGATGGCGCGCCGTATCTTGAGTTGTCCGGTAAGTCTGTCCTGCAGATTGAAGCCCAGATATGAGAAGTTATTGCCCGGATGTTTCGTGACCCTTATCCCCTCCTTACCCACAAGATAGTCAACCAGTTCCGGGGGAAGATCGTTTTGCACCATATCAATCTCACCACGCAGAAGCTTGAGAACACGCACACTGGGGTCGGCTACCGGGACAAATTCAAACTGCTGTCTATCCTTGATCCTGGTAAGCCTTGCCACCCCGGCCTGTGGCCATCCGCTAAAGATAAAGGGACCGGATCCTATTGGCTTGGTACTAAACGGGTGGCCCTGCTGCATCAGATCTGCCGGTAGGATTCCAATACTCAGATATCCCGGGAACAGGCTATCCGGTCGTTTTAGGAAGAAGTCGATCTGGTTGTCGTTTTCGATGGTTATGCGTTGAATAACATCAATGGTTGACCGGTGCGGCGAACCGGTGGCAGGGTCCAGGATCGAGTCAAAGGTGGCCTTTACATCCGCAGCGACCAGCCTTTTACCATGATGAAAATAGCGTCCGGCATCAAGCAGGGTAAATCGATAGTGCGTGGGGCTAAGTTGTTCCCAACTTGCCAGAGATGGGATCGGCATGCCCGTTGGGTCAAATTCCACCAGTTGTCGATATATCAGGCGATTGATTCGGGAAGAGATGGCATCGGTGGCAAATCTGGGGTCAAGATTGGTAGGGGCAGTAGTTATCCCCATCCTTATTACATTATCCGGTGCGTTGCCGCTGCATGCAGTTGTTAGAACAAGCGCTAGGAAAAGAAAAAACAGGTTGTGCCGAATACTACGCCACATCAGGATCCATCTACCAGCTGGAGAACGGATTGGTGGCCAGACTGCTGTTTGAATATCTGTAGTCTCCGGTCACCTCTTCTGCAATCCATTCAGGGATCTGAAACTCTTCATCCTCTGATCCCAGCTCCACCTCTGCCATCTGCAGGCCACTGTTGTCACCGTAAAATATATCCAGGTCCCAGATATGGTCGCCGCATCTTACCAGATAACGGGTCTTTTCAATCACCGCCCCACCATGTCGCAGATCCAACATAGCCTCAGCGTCTGCAAGTGGGATCTCATACTCAAACTCTGATCTGCTGATTCCGACCGTAGCACCTTTAATGGTTAGATATGCCTTGTCGTCTGCAATCCTTACCCGCACTGCGGCGTTTGCTCTGCTGGAAAGATATGTCTGCCTGATTGTCGAACTGGATATCACATGATCACGCCAAAGATCATTTTTGACCAGAAATTTGCGTTCTATCTCAACAGCCACTTCAGCACCCCTCACTTTGCCTCGAACAGTGCAATAGATTCAACATGGGCGGTGTGAGGAAACATGTCCATGACACCGGCTGCCAGTAGCTTGTATCCGTACAGGTTGACCAGTTCTCCGGCATCCCTGGCCAGGGTCCCTGGATAGCATGATACATAGACTATACGGTTAATCCCAAGTCTTGGCAGCTGTTCCAGTACCTCCTTTGCGCCAGAGCGTGGAGGGTCAAGCAGTGCTTTGTCAAATCTTTCAGATAACCATGGTTCATGCTGCAGGGATTCATACAGATTTGCGGTGTAGTAGCTAATGTTATCCAAGCCATTAGCTGTAGCATTTTCCCTGGCTCTTTCCACTAGTGCTCTCTCCCCCTCCACCCCTACCACAGACTGGGACCTGGTGGCCAGCGGCAGAGTAAAATTACCGACGCCGCAGAACAGGTCCAAGATCCTATCCTGTTCCTGTGGATCAAGCAGTTCAATCGCGCGCGCAACCATCTGGCGGTTAAGCTCGGAGTTAACCTGGGTAAAATCATTGGGTAAAAAACGTATATCTACTCCAAAATCTGGCATAGCATAGTGCAGATTTGCCGGGGCGTCATTTATGTGGCGAACGCTATCTGGCCCTGCCTCCTGCAGATAGATCTCCATTTCGTATTCAGATCCAAACCGTTGCAGGAGTCTGGAGTCGTCCGGTGTAGGTGGTTCCAGGACGCGGAATACCAGCACGCAGGTGTCATCACCAATGGATACCTCAATCTGTGGAACCTTGTCTCTGATTGAGAGGCTACCGATGAGGTCACTCAGGGCCATCAGGTTATGCCCTACCTTGGGATGCAGCACCTCACAGTTTTGTATGTCAGCCAGAAAACTTGATCCGCGTTCCCGAAATCCCACCAGAACCCGGTTCTTTTTCGTAACATATTTTGCCCCCAACCTTGCCTTGCGTCGGTACCCCCAGCAGCTACCAGCTACCAGAGGTGGAAATATTTCCTTCGGTGCAACCTTACCTATGTGGGTCAAAGCATCCAAAAGACTTTGCTGTTTTAGTCTAATCTGGGCCTCAGGTTTCAGATGTTGCATACTGCATCCACCGCAGATATCAAAGTGCCGGCAGCCAGGTTCAATACGCTCTGGTGATGGGATTATTACCTCCTTGACCACGCCTTCGTCATGTTTTTTTCGTCTGCTGGTGTAGGTAAACAACACCTCTTCTCCAGGTAGACCACCATGAACAAACACGGCCTTTCCATCAAGGTGGGTAACCCCGCGCCCGTCATGACTCATAGACTCAATGTTTGCCTTGACTGGCTCTGGTGGCAATCTCTTCTTGTTTGAACGTCTCATAGACTGACTACACAATTATCCTAATAGTCACAGAGGCCACTGTTATAACCATACGTAGGATAACATTGGCCATAATGACATTGATCAATAGTAATATATTAGATTAATAATGGCTTATAACATACTGTTTAACAGCTATTATTGATTGGATATGATTCCAGCTTAGATCATAATCTAATCGGCAGGAAACACGCCGGTTGAGAGATATCTGTCACCGCGATCACATATGATGACTACGATCACTGAGTTGGTCAGCTCCTTGGATAACTCAAGTGCCACAGATACAGCTCCACCCGATGATATACCGGCAAGTATTCCCTCTTTCGCCGCAAGCTCTCTGGTGATTCTCTCGGCATCGTCCTGACTTACATCTATCAACCGGTCCACTCTAGTGGCATCGTATATCTTTGGAAGGTACTCTTGTGGCCAACGCCGAATACCGGGAATACTAGATCCGTCCATCGGTTGCACCCCTACGATCTCTATCTCCGGTTTTTTTGCTTTTAGAAAGCTGGAAACACCCATAATCGTGCCGGTTGTACCCATGGAACTGACAAAATGAGTGATCTCACCATCTGTCTGTTGCCAGATCTCAGGACCGGTTCCCTGCATGTGGGCCAATGGATTATCCTGATTGGAAAATTGGTCAAGAATACGCCCTGCCCCAGACCGCTCCATTGCACGCGCCTTATCTATGGCAGCCTCCATGCTGCCTGTTGCCGGGGTCAAAACTAGTTCGGCACCGTAGGCCTTCATCAAGGCGCGACGCTCAAGGCTCATGTTCTCAGGCATCACCAGTACCATCCTGTAGCCCTTTATCGCTGCCGCCATGGCAAGGGCGATCCCGGTATTTCCACTGGTGGCCTCAATCAGCGTATCGCCAGGACTGATTTCCCCCCTGGCCTCAGCCTGCACTATCATGCTTAAGGCTGGCCGGTCTTTCACGGATCCAGCCGGATTATTCCCCTCAATTTTCACCAGAATTTTATTCGTGGTGTCCCCTGGGAGGCGTTGTAGGCGTACTAAGGGGGTATTTCCTATGCACTGTTCAATAGTTGGATAGATCATATTGCTAAGTCTACTTAAAACATCTGGTAAAAACGATGGTAATATGCGATTTATAACAATTACGTTTAATAAGGGAATGGGCCTTATACCTGAGAGTATAGCGAGTAAATCTGCGGTCAATTTCTGGGATTAAAATATAATGAGCCTGCAACCAAGAACACACTGGCATATGGGATTGTCGATTTCATCTGTTCCACTTATGTGCCTGCCTTTTTCTCTCTGTTTTGCTACTGACTCCGATATCTTTACGGAAGAGTATTTTTTCAATGAACTGCCGGTGGTATTTAGTGCGACCAGACTGGCGCAGAACGTCTCGGAAACTCCGGTATCTATGACGGTTATAGACAAAGAGATGATTAAGGCGTCTGGCGCCATCGAGATTGCTGATCTTATGCGCTTAGTACCTGGAATGCAGGTTTCAAACTATGTAGGAAACAAGTATTTTGTGACATATCATGGCCGCGCTGACAGATTCTCAAGAGATCTGCAGGTCCTTATTGATGGCCGCTCTATCTACAATCCGGTTTTTGGTGGAGTGTCATGGAATGATATTCCACTGGCAATTGAGGATATAAATCTTATTGAAGTAATACGTGGTCCAAATGCGGCCGCCTATGGTTCAAACTCCTTTGCTGGAGTCATCAACATAATTACAGAGCATCCAGCACAGCAACAAGGTACATCGCTACAAACCACATTTGGTGATGAGGGTACACGACGTATATATGCACGAAACGCTGGAGCTGTGGGAAATTTGGATTACCGCCTATCGGTAAAATATGACGAAAGCGATGGATTGAAAACCCGCCGCGATGACTCCACAACAAAGGGACTAAATTTTCGCGGTGACTATCAACTGAATACAAATGATATTGTGATGTTGCAAGCAGGTTTTTCATCTGGGACACAGCAAGAAGGATTTGCTGACACGGATGGATTTGAGGTATTGCGGGATAACAGCAGTTCCAGCAATTTTCAGCAGATCAAATGGACACATCTTGCTGAAACTGGCGAAGAGTACAGTCTGCAGTTTTTTCACAACTATCTCGATCTTGAAGACGAAAGTATTTTTCCCTATGGTGGATTTGAATTCTCAACAGGATTAGGCTTTAAAGCGCACAGATATGAAGTTGAATTTCAGCATACCTTGGCACCCATGCCTAAATTCCGTCTTGTCTGGGGAGCTGGCTTGAGGCGTGATAGCGGTAAGAGCCCACAAACTCTTAACCATAAGTCAGCATTGATCAGAAATCAGGCTCATGCTTTTATAAATACCGAATGGAAACCAACTGACAGTTTTGTACTCAATCTTGGGGCGATGGCCGAAAAATATGAAGGTTTCAGCGGACTATTTTCACCACGTATTGCGCTGAATTATTCACTAAATAACGATCATACATTTCGTATCTCCCACTCACGCGCATATCGAATGCCAAACATGTGGGAGGAGAGCGCGGACATGATCGCACGAGGGCTGGGCGGTGCTCCAACAGATTTGCAGCTATTCAAAACGGTAGATGTACCTGAACCGGAGAGGATAGATGCGATTGAATTGGGATACACGGCCGCTTTCCATGTAATACCGCTTACCATTGACACCAAGATATTCAGGGAGAACATTAACCCCATCATTACCCATGCGTGGGATACGGATCTTCACACCTCGATTTTTTCCAATGGTGGGCATGTTGAAATTGATGGCCTGGAAATAGAGTTTAATCTACATCCCACCGCCAATACTTTTTTGCATGCCGCGTATAGTCTCACTGATACAAACGGTTACAAGATTGTGCGCTACGATGGAGGTCTGCCTGATGGAGACAGCGATCTGAGTGGAAGCGTACCCACCAGCACCTATAGCTTGTTAGCTAGTCACCGCTTTAATAATGGGGTACAGGTAAGCTCTGGCTTCTATCATGCTGATAAGGTTACCTGGACCATGGATAACACTGCGACAGACGCTTATAACAAATGGGACTTGCGTATAGCAAAAGAATTTACCCTACCGGGTGCGGACATAGATGTCTCGGCAGTTATAAGTAATATTTTAGATAATAATTATCATGATTACTACGAAGAGAATGATGCGCAAAGGGAATTTTTTCTACAACTTGGTATCAAGTTTTAGTTTTATAGTAAATATTGTTTAGGGCTGTCACCCGGACCATGATGTTGATTATTCTTCAAGGATAATAGTAATAACAGTGGGTATACTGAATAAAATAATGGATTACCACCCTAGATTGCAGGATAGCAATGCACTTTATACCCGTTATTATCAGTTGCGTTCTTTGTCATACCGTCATAAATCACATCACCGTCCTCCTGTTTTATTTATTTTTAGCATTATCTTTCTGGCTCTGTTTAGTCAGCTTGCAGCCGCTGCGGATACAAGCATACTTATGATAAAGAGCAGCGACGATCTTGTGTACAACAAGGTTGCGCATTCTGCTTTACAATATCTGGAACAGGCCTGCGCGAACAGTACGAGGACCTGCCGTACCCCAGCTGTTTCGGTCGAATCAGTTGAAGAGGGTGTGGATAATAGGATGATAAATAGTGGAGATTGGGATCTTATTGTAACTATCGGCACGAAAGCAGCCAATCTTGTAAGCAGAAGCGGTACCAATACCCCTACTCTGTATTCTCTTATACCAAGTAACAGTTTTAATAACATACGTAAAAAAAGCCATAGCGTTCAGACCTCTGCCATTTTTATCGATCAGCCTATATCCAGACAATTAGCACTGGTCAAGGCGATTATGCCTGAACGAATAAAAGTTGGGGTTATACTTGGAAGATATTCATCTGTCAGTAAATCCAGTCTTAATACACGTATGCATTCGATGAAGTTAACGCCGATTATTTCATATGCCACTCCTGATAATATCAATAGAGTTATTGAAGGCATATTTAAGAAGACAAATGTTCTCCTTGCGTTACCGGATCCTTCCATTTACAACAAACAGACCGTACTAACAATATTACTATCCAGTTATCGGCATCGTGTGCCGATAATTGGTTATTCAGCCGCTTTTGTTAAGTCAGGTGCAATTGCTGCGGTTTACTCAACTCCAAGTGATATTGGCCACCATATCGGTGATGAGATTGGTAAATTCGTTTCATCCTCCGAAAGGAATTTATCATCACCCTCGTATCCAAGATATTTTTCAATAAATGTTAATAAAAGTGTAGCTAATTCACTTAATATACTCATGCCCTCAATAACTACAATCAGATCCAGAATATTGAAGGCGTCAAAATGAAATTAAGACGGACCGCTAAACTAAAAACAAGGATTTTACTACTTAGTCTGTTTCCAACAGCAGTAGTAACATTGGTTCTGGCAGCTTATGTGATAAATGCTCAGCTGGATACACTGGAACAATCTTTTACCGAGCGCGGTAACGCTATGGCAAAGGAATTGGCGGCAATATCTATCTACGGTATATATTCCGGGAATTCAGATGCGCTGTTATTAGGTTCAAGTAATATTTTTGATCAGGACGACGTTGTTTCTATTTCATTGGTTGATAATAGCGGGAATGAAATCTTTTTTAAAAAAAAGAAAAATATCACAAATAGTAATTCGCCGGATAATGCCGGAAGAGAAACACAAACATTCTCTGCAACTATCTCCTATGATGTTAGCTCATCGTCAATTTCCGATTATCCTGAACAGTCGACTCCTACCTCTGGTGATGACAATATAGTCAACCTGGGTACAGCTTATATTGAAATAATTAGTAGCAGTACCTTGACAGATCAAAAGGTAATTATAAGAAATAGCCTCCTGCTTGTTTTATTCGGTCTGGTTGTATCCGGCATCATTGCCAGTCTCATAAGCCAACGTGTTGTTGCACCTATTATTCAACTCACTAAGGCTGTTATAAGAATGAAACACGGTGATTTTACAACGAGGGTGCCTGCCACATCTCAAGGCGAAGTTCGAACACTCGAGGATGGATTCAATGCCATGGCGTCAGAATTGGAGAATGCACATGAACATCTCCAAAAACAGGTCGACCAGGCGACATCCGATTTAACACAAACTCTTGAAGAACTGGAAATTCAAAATGTTGAGTTGGTTCTTGCAAGAAAAAGGGAGCAGCAGGCCAATAAAGTAAAATCAGAATTTCTTGCAAATATGAGTCACGAAATTCGTACGCCTATGAATGGTGTTATCGGATTTACCAATCTTCTCCTTAAAACCAGCCTGTCATCGGAGCAAAAAAGCATGTTACAGACCGTATCCAGGTCTGCAGCAGATCTCCTCGGTATAATAAATAATATCCTCGATTATTCAAAACTAGAGTCGGACAAAATTCAACCTGAACACAATGTATTTAATGTAAGAGAATGTTTTGAGAATCCACTGTTACTGCTTGCACCAGCTGCACATGACAAACACTTAGAACTGGTTATGTTGTTTTATTCCGATGTGCCATCGCATCTGATCGGTGATGAATTGCGCATACGTCAAATTCTCATGAACCTTGTGAGTAATGCAATAAAATTCACCAGTGAAGGTGAAATTATTATTCGAGTAATGATTGATGAGTGTGAAGATGAAAACAATATCGTATTAAAATTTACCGTATCAGATACAGGGATTGGGGTGAATGATAAGGCGAGTGAATATCTTTTTAAATCGTTTCATCAGGCTGATTCCTCCACTAGTAGAAGGTTTGGCGGAAGCGGATTAGGATTAAGTATAAGCCAAAAACTCGCTCATGCCATGGGCGGTAGAATTAGCGTATCAAGCAACGACAGTAAAGGTTCGGTATTCAGTGTGACATTAACTCTTACTAAGACCCAGAATGACACGGTTACTGATAGCGACTACAGCCCACTCGCTGAAATTAAATGTGTCCTCCTGGACAATCACAGATTGTCCCGGTTGGCACTTTTCCATTATTTAACTGCGCTTGGTATGTTGGTGATTGACGGTGAACTGGATGCAACTAGATCTTATGATAATGTAGATCTAGTTGTACTTGGCTTCTCGGCGAATGAAATAAATGAAGATAAAATAATAGCTAAAATAAACTCTATTTCTTCAAGCAATGATGTACCCATACTAGTGCTACTCAGCTCATCAGATCATGACATCTTAACTCTGATCGAATCATCCACGCGTGCTGTTTGCCTACCAAAACCATTTGCCAGTCATGTACTTGAACATGCAATAATCGGAGTAATAGACAGAGAAGTTGTCCATAAATCCAGAGATGAAAAAATTTCTCAGAAACACACTCCTATATACAAACTCCAGGGATATAAAATTCTGGTGGCAGATGACAATCCGATTAATTTGGAGTTAATTACGGTTCTGCTACGTCAGCTGGGGGCGATAATATCACAGGCTGTTGATGGTAGTGAGGCGGTGAAGTTGGCTCGTGTCAATAATTTCGATCTCATATTGATGGATATACATATGCCTAATCTCAGCGGTTTGGATGCTGCCAGAGAGATTCGAGAGTATGAATCAGGAAAATCGGTAAACACCCCCATCATCGCGCTGACAGCTGATGTTATGCCGGAAACAAAACAACAGGTTGAAGCGTCGGGAATGGTTGATTACCTGATTAAGCCAGTTGACGAAAATACTCTGGTGGAGGCGATTACGCATCATGTTACTGGTATACAAAAATCCTCAATATCAGTGCAAACGCCAGAAGATGGTATGCAGGAAACAGATGCAAACCAGGTACGTGACATGCAAAAGGCGATAGATATAGCGGGTGGCAAAGAGGAACTGGCACAGCAGCTTTATGCAATATTCTGTTCTGATCTACCTGAATACTATAAATCGATCAGACATCATGCCAAATTTAGAGAGTGGGATAAGTTACGTGAAGTTGCTCACCGTTTACAGGGCTCTACCTCAGTCTGCGCAGCCCTATCGCTAAATGAGGTAGTAAAAGAGATTGAGAATGCAGCCATGAATAAACGGGAAGACAATATTGACCAGTTACTAAGCAGACTTGATAAGGAAGTAGCGTTAATTCTTAATTGAGCTACGGCATACATAAGATTCAGGCATTAACCATTTAATATGAAAGGTTAACTACTTAAGAGGCAGTGATTACTCGGGCTTCCCTGCCCTCGCCCCTTCGGGGCCGCACTATGCGCGGTCAAAAAATGCCTCCTGCATTTTTTTCGAACGAAGGGTTCAAATCGAGCCTACCTACTCCTGATAAAACAAAAGGCCCCAAACAGGGGCCTTTTGTTTTATTTGGCGGAGAGGCAGGGATTCGAACCCTGGGAGGGCTACAAACCCTCAACGGTTTTCAAGACCGCCGCATTCAACCGCTCTGCCACCTCTCCGGGAGCTGCGAAGAATACCTGATTGCGTAGGCTTCAACAAGACCATTTTGTTGCGGAAATATCTAATTATTAACCATTGAAATATTGAAGTTTCGCCCCATTTAGTGGAGTATGTCGTGGAACCTAGTCGACGTATCAGCAGTCTTATCGATTGAACATCATGAATTAAGCCGTATTATAAGGAGATAGTAACCAAATGAACTATTCCGTTACCAATACCGCACAGAATACTGTCGCAGTAAATAAGGTTATCAGAAATACCTATACCCTGCTCTCAATGACGCTGGTATTCAGCGCGATCATGGCGGCGATCTCCACTTATGCAGAGATGCCTCCCATGACCTATCTGCTGAGCGTGGGTGGTGCCTTTCTATTGATCTGGTTGGTATTGCCGCGTACTGCAAACTCGGCGTCCGGTCTCTGGGTCGTTTTCGCCATTACCGGCCTGCTAGGTTTTAGTCTCGGTCCGATCTTAACTATGTATCTGAGTATGCATAATGGACCACAGATCGTAGCCACTGCCTTTGGTGGAACCGGAGTTATCTTCCTTGGCCTTTCTGGTTACGCCCTGACAACCCGTAAGAACTTCAGTTTTATGGGTGGCTTTCTGTTTGCTGGTTTGCTGATGGTCTTGGTGGCTGCGCTTGCCAATATCTTTTTGCACATGCCGGCCCTATCGCTGGCAATCTCTTCTGTGGTTATCATGTTGATGAGCGGGTTTATTCTATATGACACCAGTCGCATGATACATGGTGGCGAGACCAACTACCTGCATATGACGGTCAGTCTCTATTTGAATATCTTCAATATCTTTATTCATCTGTTGAATATCCTGGGCGTAATGTCTGACGATTGATGTTGAAGCTTTGATTTTGAACTGAAGGCCCCGCTTTGCCGGGGCTTTCCTTTGCTTGAGGAGCTGATTATGGATTGGATGAAGATCGGTTCGGCTATTTTGCTCATCGCCATGATTGCGGTGATTTATCCAAATGCCAAGCGGATGCTTACGGATAGCCCCAAAGCGGAAAAAGGCGACTGGATGTCAGTTGTTGTGCCGATACTCGCAGTGGTTGGGTTCGTCATATTATTGACGATGTTGGTATAAACACCTGCTCTGGTGTTTATTTAGAAACGATCATCATTTATTTAATGATATCAATACCACCCATGTATGGCAGCAACACCTCTGGTATCTGAACACTGCCATCCGCCTGCTGATAGTTCTCAACCACGGCAACCAGGGTACGGCCAACGGCCAGACCTGAGCCATTAATGGTATGTACAAGTTCCGGCTTTCCCGTCTCTGGATTACGCCATCTGGCCTGCATACGTCTGGCCTGAAAATCGCCAAAATTACTACAGGATGAGATCTCACGATAGGTATTCTGCCCTGGCAACCAAACTTCCAGATCATAGGTCTTGCTGGATGAGAATCCCAGATCACCGGTACAGAGGGTCACCACCCGGTAAGGTAACCCAAGCCGCTGCAGGATCGTTTCGGCATGTGCGGTAAGCTGTTCCAGTGCCTCAGCAGAGTCCTGTGGACGCACTATCTGTACCATCTCAACCTTCTCAAACTGATGCTGTCTGATCAATCCACGGGTATCTTTACCGTAGGAGCCTGCCTCACTGCGAAAACAAGGGGTGTGAGCCACCCAACGTTTGGGCATGTCTGAGTCTTCTATGATCTCGTCACGCGCAAGATTAGTGACTGGCACCTCTGCTGTTGGGATCAGGTAATACTCCATCTCACCTGAGAGTTTGAACAGGTCATCTTCAAACTTGGGCAACTGCCCGGTTCCCTGCAGACTATCGGCATTTACCATATAGGGAACATAGGTCTCGGTATAACCATGTTCATCTATATGGGTATCCAACATGAACTGGGTGATTGCCCGTTGCAGCCGCGCCAATGGGCCCTGTAATGTCACAAATCTGGACCCGGTAATCTTGGCTGCTGCCTCGAAGTCCATACCGCCTATGGCTGTTCCCAGGTCCACATGGTCCTTAGGTGCAAAATCGAACTCGCGGGGAGTGCCCCAGCGCCGCTCTTCCCGGTTATCCTCTTCATCGCTGCCATCTGGAACATCCGGCGATGGTATATTTGGTATCGCCATGAGCACACTTTGTAACTCTGTCTGAACCGCGATCAAATCATCCTGAGCTTGCTTCAGTTCATCTCCCAGGTTTGATACCTCATCCAGTAGCGGCTGTATATCCTCTCCTGCTGCCTTGGCCTTGCCTATCATCTTGGAGCGGTTGTTGCGCTCATTCTGTAATCTTTCAGCTGTTACCTGAAGTTCTTTACGGCGTCGCTCCAATTCGGCAATGAGTTTTGTATCCAGAACCATACCGCGACGCGCCAACTGTTTGGCCGTATCTTCCAGCTCATTTCTTATTAGCCTGGGGTCTAGCATTATCTATTCACCAACATTGATTTTTGCAGGCCAGCTTACAATGTGGCCTGGTTTTACGATCTTATTCAAGTCTTCCATAACCCTTTCCACCTTCGCTACATCATCAAAAAACTCCACTATAAGCGGAAGGTCCAGGGATATATCAAGAATTGTAGATGAGTGCATCTTGCCAGACTGTCCAAATCCGGCCACACCGCGGAAGGCGGTGACGCCACGTACCTTCTCTTCGTCGTGCAGCAGTTGTATCAGCCCTTTCATCTGGTGCTGTCCCTCGTTCAGATAGATACGCACCATGGTAACATCCAACGTCTTCATATCTGTCTCCCAATCTTCATCCCGATCCAAGCGGCAAACACACAACCTAAAACACTAACCACTATATTTGTCAGTGCCTTGGCATATTCAGCCTGTTCCACCAGGTTCAGCGTCTCTATCGAGAAGGTGGAGAAGGTGGTAAAGGCACCCAGCAGTCCCACTAACAGTGCTGCCCGGACCTCGGGTTCAACTGTCATACGCTCCAGCAACAGAACATAGAGCAGACCCATGGCCATTGAGCCTAGGATATTCACCGATAAGGTACCAAAAGGAAAAGAGCGACCTAGCAGAAGATGAACACCGTTGGAGGTCCAAAACCGCAACAGGGCCCCTATGGCGCCGCCAGCGGCAATTGAGATGGTCTGTAGCACCTTGGTTAAATCCTGTTAATTAAAGCAGCACATTCTACACCTTGAGTTGTTGCAGAACGAGATCTATCTGGAATTATCCTTGTCAGAAGCGTTATCCTGCCTTGCCACGAGGTCAGACTGGCGCAGGTGCTCCAGCTTCTCATGTATCTTGATCTCCAGCCCACGCTCTACCGGATAGTAGTATCTCGCATCACCCAGCTCTTCCGGGAAATAGGTTTCACCAGCTGCATATGCCTCTGGCTCGTCATGGGCGTAACGGTACTCTTTACCATATCCCAACTCCCGCATAAGTTTGGTCGGGGCATTTCGCAGGTGTACCGGCACCTCCAAAGAGCCATGCGCCTTTGCATCGGCCATAGCCGCCTTATAGGCCAGATACACAGCATTACTTTTGGCAGCGCTCGCGAGATACACCACCGCCTGAGCAATCGCCAGTTCACCCTCGGGTGAACCCAGACGCTCCTGTGCTTCCCATGCATCCAAGGCGATAGCCAGGCCCCTGGGATCGGCATTGCCTATATCCTCTGAAGCCATGCGCACAACCCGGCGCGCGATATATTGTGGATCACAACCACCATCCAGCATACGACACAGCCAATATAGCGCGGCATCTGGCGCTGAGCCACGCACGCTCTTGTGCAGGGCAGAGATCTGATCATAGAAGGCCTCTCCCCCCTTATCAAAGCGCCTCACACTGCCTGATATGACATCTGCGACTGTATCTTTGGTAATGATATTTTCATTGCTGAGATCGGCTGATATCTCTAATAGATTCAGCGCCCGGCGCGCGTCACCGTCTGCGGCCTGTGCAATCAGATGGATCAGTTCCGGTGCCATCTCAAGTTTACGCTCACCCAGCCCGCGTACCGGATCGCTCAAGCCTGATTGAACGATCTGCTCCAACTCTGCTACATCAAGATTCTTGAGGACATAGATCCTGGCCCTGGATAACAGGGCATTATTGAGCTCGAATGAGGGATTTTCTGTAGTAGCACCGATAAAAATTACGGTGCCATCCTCTACATGGGGCAGAAATGCATCCTGTTGCGACTTATTGAAGCGATGCACCTCATCGATGAATAGTACCGTAGGTATATCTTCAATCTGGCGTGCCTGCCTGGCCTGCTCTACGGCATTTCTGATCTCCTTAACCCCGGCCAGAACGGCAGACAGACTCAGAAATTGCGCTCCGGAGTGATGGGCTATTAGTTTCGCCAGGGTGGTCTTACCGGTGCCTGGCGGTCCCCAGAAGATCATGGAATGGAGTCGGTCTGACTCAATGGCACAGCGCAGGGGCTTATCAGCCCCCATGATGTGTACCTGCCCACGAAACTCCTCCAGACTCTGCGGTCGCATCCGATCCGCTAAAGGTCTCAAACCCTCATTGCCGGATTTAAAGAAGAGATCGGCTGTGCTCATCTACCAGGAATATTTAGAAATGAGTTGTAGCTCTCTGGTGGTGTGAATTTGAACAGATCCTTTGGAAACTTGGCATCATGCACTATCTCACTGAAGTGGAATCTTGATATCTGTCCACGCTTATCATGCATCTCCAGTAGTTTTAACCCCTGCTTATCCAGACCAATACGTATAATAGTGAATTGGGCCTCTTTGTCTTTTGGGGTCAGCTCAACCCAATCCATCCCATGCTGTTTCCCCAGCTCCTTGGCATTAAACTGTTTAGTTAGTTTTTCTCCACCCAGCAACGCAACTGCAGGTGTACCCTCGAGAGCAGCATCCTGCATCATGGTACTTACCTGTTCTATATCGGGCTCAAATACCCAGACCCTGGTACCGTCAGCAATGATGTTTTGCTCATATGGCTCTTGATAGTCCCAGCGAAAGTACTTGGGACGCTTGATGTAAAGCATCCCCTTGGCGTGGGCGGCACGGTCTCTGGATTTGGAGATAAAGGTCTGAGTAAACCTTGCCTTCACGGATTTTGTTTCTCGCATGAGTTTTTCTAATCTATTTATTCCAGCGCCTGCCACTGCCATCTGACTGATCAATAGGGTCAGCATCAATACAAAAAACTTGTTTAATTTCATCTCATACCTCTGGTGGTGGCGGCGCCAATACCTGACGACTGCCATTTGATTCTGCGGGACCAACTATGCCTACCCTTTCCATCTCCTCGATCATCCGGGCAGCCCTGTTATAACCTATCTTGAGACGCCTTTGAACTCCTGAAATGGATGCGCGTCTGGTTTCAGTAACTATCATTACAGCTTCATCATATAGCGGATCTGCATCCTCTACACTGCTTCCATCCGGTGCCATCCCTGGGATGGAATCCCCACTGCCATGTAGGATATCCTCTATATAGTCAGGTGCACCGGTAGACTTCAGATGCTTTACCACTCTGTGCACTTCGTTGTCATCTACGAAGGCACCATGCATTCTAATCGGTATCGATGTGCCAGGTGGCAAAAACAGCATGTCACCATGCCCCAGCAGGTGTTCGGCACCCATCTGATCCAGGATGGTGCGTGAGTCTATGCGAGATGATACCTGAAAGGCTATCCTGGTCGGGATATTAGCCTTAATCAGTCCTGTGATCACATCGACCGATGGTCTCTGGGTCGCCAGAAGCAGGTGAATTCCACAGGCACGTGCCTTTTGCGCCAAGCGGGCTATCAACTCCTCTACTTTCTTGCCAACCACCATCATCAAGTCGGCCAGTTCGTCTATAACGACAACGATATACGGTAATTTCTTGAGATACTCCTCCTGATATTGATCCTGCCCTGGAGGAAGATCTGCCCGGTACAATGGGTTTGGCAGTGGCTCTCCCAGCTTTTCCGCCTCTTTGATCTTCTTGTTATAACCAGTCAGATTCCGCACCCCCACGGATGCCATTATGCGGTAGCGCTGCTCCATCTCCATCACACACCAGCGCAATGCGTTTGCCGCCTCTTTCATGTCGGTGACTACTGGGGTCAATAGGTGAGGTATCCCCTCGTATACAGAGAGCTCCAGCATCTTGGGATCCACCATTATCATGCGTACCTCTTCCGGCTTGGCCTTATACAGGATACTTAGAATCATGGCGTTTATAGCTACGGATTTACCTGCACCCGTGGTACCGGCAATCAGGGCATGGGGCATCTTGGCCAGGTCAGCAACCTCTGGCTCGCCTGCTATGTTTTTACCCAGGGCCATAGTAAGAGGAGATTTTGACTCATCATATGCCTCTGATTTCAGGATTTCACTCAGGTAGACCATCTCTCTTTGTTCATTCGGAATCTCCAATCCAACCACGGATTTGCCCGGAATCACCTCGACCACTCGTACACTTGTGGTAGAAAGGGCCCGAGCCAGATCCTTGGATAGGTTGGTAATGCGGCTAACCTTAAGACCAGGGGCCAATTGCAGCTCAAATAGTGTGATTACCGGACCCGGATATACGGCCACCACCTCCACATCTATACCGAAATCACGCAGCTTTATTTCGACCAATCTGGATATGGCCTCCAGGGCCTCCTTGGTATAGCCACCCTCACTTCTCTTGACCTTATCCAGAAGAGCAAGAGGAGGCAGTTCATCGCTGCCATCTGATGCAAAGAGTGGTACCTGTTTTTCCTTTTCTGTTCTGACGCTTGCCCGTACCTCTCTTATCACCGGCTCAATCTTGGGGGGAGTTCTATTAACCTGCTTTATCTTCTCTTCCTTCAGAGCATCCAGGCGTTCCCGTTTCATGCTATTGGCCCGGCGCTGTTCCAGCATATTCCGGTACAAACGTTGGATAGAACGCAGCATATTCAGTGTTGCACCACCTATCACATCCATAACGGTAAACCATGAGACACCGGTAAATAGGGTCACACCGCCCAGAAATAGGGCTATCAGTAACAGGGTACTGCCGGTAGAGCTAAACACACCTATCATCTGCCCCATCAGAAAGCTGCCGAGTATACCCCCAGTGCCAGTGGGAAGTGGCACATCGAAGTCAGCTACGTGCATGGATGACAGAGTACTTCCGCATGCCAGGGTAAGGACAAACCCGATGGCACGTAGATTGATTATGGTTAGGTTAAAAGGACCGTCCGGACTACTCTGATAAAGGATGGTCCAACTGCTCCATGCCAGCATAAACGGGAAGATATATGCGAAAAAACCGAACAGATTGAGAAATACATCGGCAAACCAGGCTCCAACCGGTCCACCGGCATTTATTATCTGCTTGTGTGCACCGGTGTATGACCAACCAGGATCCTGAGGAGAAAAGGTTAACAGGGAAAGCAGCAGATAGGCCGAGACAGCAAGTAGAAGCAGCATCAGGCCCTCACGCAGGCGTCTGTTTAGCTGCATTCCATGATTGTTCTGACTTTGGGCTGTTTTACTTGCCTGTGACACCTTGTTAAACCCAGTATGTGATTAATAAATAGAGTTTGCGCATTGTATACTCAACTAGATGCTATCAGCCCAATATGCTTTTATTCTCCCTGGACTTATATCTCAACCAGAGATAACAAAACAGATATTCCGTAACCAGATTCCAAGGCAGATGTTACAGCCAGTTAATTTAAAAATAAAATCTGAATAGTTGCTTATCTATTATATAGATATATAACATATTTAGTCTAATTTCTTAAGGAAGTCCATTAGCCAGTTTTATCCCTATACTGACTTTTTAATGCCTCATGCACTATACGCCCACTCTCAACATTGATTCCAGTCTGTAATGGATCGCTACCAGCTGCACCATCTCCTGCGAGTTCAAGTATGTATGGGATCAAGGCAGTCGAGAGCGCTTGTGATGCTGTCCTGGGTACTGCACCGGGGATATTGGTAACACAAAAATGGGTGACACCAGCGTGTTTATAGACAGGATCCGCATAACTGGTAGGTCTGGTGGTCTCGATACATCCTCCCTGATCCACGGCAATATCGACGATTACGCTCCCTGGCCGCATAGACTCTACCAGCTCAGTCGTTATCAGATGCGGTGCCCTGGCACCTGGCACTAATACGGCGCCGACCAGAAGATCAGCATCCACCACTGTTTCCGCGACCTTGTCTGGGAATGGATACATGGCTGTGACATTTGATCCGATCGCACTCATGGCAGCAAGTTTTTCATATTGCTTATCAAATACAGTTACCTTGGCACCCATATGTGCAGCCACCCGCACGGCATTGGAACCGGCATTACCGGCGCCCATTACCACCACATGACCTCTTTCTGTTCCGGGGATACCACCCAGTAACACTCCTCTGCCACCCTGGGGGCGAAATAGCAGATTAACTCCATGATGTACCGCAAGACGCCCAGCAATATCGCTCATCGGCGCCAAGATAGGCAGACCACCATGATCCTGAACAGTCTCGAAAGCGATAGCAGTAAGCCCAATCTGTACCAAGCGCTGCAGTAGATCATGGTTCGCCGCCAGGTGTAGGAAACTGAACAGAATATGGTTCGGTCGCAGAAGGTCGAGTTCCGGCTCAACCGGTTCCTTTACCTTGACAATAATCTCTCCCAGTTCGTAGACAGAGTGGGCATCTGGCAGGATTTCAACACCGTTAGCCACATATTCCGCATCTGGATAGCCGCTGCTCTCCCCCGCTCCACTTTCGAGAAATACCCTATGACCACGACGTATAAGTTCATCACAGGCGCTGGGGATAAGTCCGACCCTACCCTCCATTGGCTTGATCTCTGTGGGGATCGCAATCCGCATATTCTCTCCTTTACCCATCGGTGAACATTTCGTAGTATTTGAGCATTATCAGGAAACAGAGTTTCATGACAGGAAGACTTTTTTGGCATAGGTACATAGACAACTACCGTATATCCGGTTGAATATACCAGTACATAACTATTGTAGTTTTAGTTATCCATCCCCATTATGAATTTCCTAAGCGCATGATCGTAACTTTTGAATTGCCTAATGGAATATACGTTTTTTTTGGAGTAATTACATATGAGTGAAACCAAGCACTGCCGTTTGCTGATCCTGGGGTCAGGGCCTGCCGGATATACTGCTGCGATATACGCAGCCCGCGCCAACCTTGATCCAGTAATGATCACCGGCATGGAGCAAGGTGGCCAGCTCACCACCACAACTGAGGTAGATAACTGGCCCGGAGACCATGAAGGTGTACAGGGACCGGAACTGATGGATCGCATGTTAAAACATGCGGAGCGCTTCAATACGGAGGTAATCTTTGACCACATCCACACCACTGAACTGGGGCAAAGACCCTTCCGTCTGGTCGGAGACCAGGCTACCTATACCTGCGATGCCTTGATCATTGCAACCGGCGCATCTGCTCAGTATTTGGGATTGGAGTCAGAAGAAGCATTCAAGGGACGAGGGGTATCTGCCTGCGCCACTTGTGATGGATTTTTCTATCGCGATCAGAAGGTTGCCGTGATCGGCGGCGGAAGTACCGCGGTAGAAGAGGCCCTGTATCTATCCAATATCGCATCAGAAGTTATCGTGGTACATCGGCGTGATGCCTTCCGTTCTGAGAAGATCCTGGCTGACCAGCTGATGCAAAAGGCTGAAACAGGTAATGTGACAATCGAATGGGATCATGTCCTGGATGAGGTGCTTGGGGATAAGAGCGGCGTAACCGGTATGCGGATAAAAAATGTGAAGGATGGATCCAGCAAAGATATTGAACTCCAGGGTATCTTTATCGCAATTGGACACAAGCCCAATACTGACATATTTGCCGGACAGCTTGATATGCAGCATGGTTATTTGACTGTAACCGGCGGTATTGAGGGTAATGCCACCCAGACCAGCATCAAAGGGATTTTTGCCGCAGGTGATGTTATGGATCATGTGTACAAGCAGGCCATCACATCAGCAGGAACAGGTTGTATGGCAGCCCTGGACGCTGAACGTTATCTGGATGCACTGGCTGAGGAAGTCTGACTGTGACCATGTAGCCGCAGGTCAGTTAATCCGACCTGCGGCAATCTATGTCTCTATTGGAGAACGTAACTCATCCTCTGTTCTAATACGTAATTCTGTATCAAGACCTGTTCCAGCCGCCCCGGGTTTATAAACTGTAATCCGGAAACAAACACACCCCATTCGTCCGCACCTACATTCTTGGGCTCTTCCAGGTGCTTTATTGTGGCCTGGAATTCCAGCTTCTCTTCCTGCTCACAAATCATCAGTTTTAACCGAAGCAACAGTACATCATCTTGTGCTCCGATCTTGCTCATACTCTCCAGCTTGGCACCGGTTGAACTGATGTCCTTGATAAATGCTGATTTCCAGTTTTGTTTCTCATCCGGTAGGTTTACCTCTTTTGTCATAACCGGAATATTGGTATCTGCCCTATCGGCATTGCGCACCTCAATACTCTCCACCTCACGCGGGAAACTGAGATGCAGATATGGGTAAGGTGCAAGAGCGTTATGCAGTACCTTGGCAACAAAAGCCTGAATATAGCTGCCCTGCAGCATACGGACTGCAAACTGTTGTCCATCCCTGACCAAAACAGATTTATCGTTTACCGTCGGGGCACTAACCAGTAGACTTTTACCAGGTACAAATCCTATAACGGTAGACGTATACCTTTCACTGGTATCTGCACCCACCTTCTGGAGTTGCAGGCGATCGCCTACCAGGATTTTTAGAGTCTGTTTTTTCATCCACTTGCGCCAATAAATTTTCCTGATTATGCTTTTTATTCTAGATCCCAACAAGCCCGATGCGCAATTTCCACCGGTCGAGCAGGCCGAGCAGGAACCGGATGGACTGCTGGCCGTGGGCGGTGATCTATCAGTACCGCGACTGCTGAATGCCTACAAATCAGGGATATTTCCCTGGTACAACGAGGACCAGCCTATCCTGTGGTGGTCACCAAACCCGAGGACCGTTCTCTATCCAGAGCGTCTGAGAGTATCTCGCAGTCTGCACAGACGTATGCGTACCTGTGGCTATACCCTTACCATTGACCAGGCATTCCATAAGGTTATAGCGACATGTGCAGAACCAAGAAAACAGCAGGCAGAGACCTGGATATCCCCCGAGATGCAACATGCATATGTTGAGCTGTTCAGGCATAACCACGCACACTCTATCGAAGTATGGGATGGGAATGATCTGGTGGGAGGACTGTATGGAGTAGCGATCGGCCGTGTCTTTTTTGGTGAATCCATGTTCAGTCGCCGTAACGACGCCTCAAAGATTGCCCTGGTCTTGCTTACTAAGAGACTTATGGCCTGGGGTTACAGATTTATCGACTGTCAGATCTACTCTGAACACTTGAGCAGCATGGGTGCTCAGGAGATCCAAAGAGCGGATTTTTGTGATCTGCTGGCAACATGGTGCAACAGCGAACCAGATGCAACCGCTTGGTTATCGGACGGCCCTGCCACGGACATAGCTGCCCATGATATGTGTCATGACCAAAGATAATCCCGAACAAACCACCACTCTTAGGCTGTTCAGAACTTCCGCGCACAGCTGCGCATATCTGCCTGGGCTGCAGGCGCGAACCCTGTTTATCGATCCTGATGCTGACAAGAGCCCTGCCCTCTACCAATCCCTGCTGGATATAGGGTTTCGTCGTAGTGGCAGTGATATTTACCGCGCCGACTGTCAGGGATGTAGTTCATGCATATCCATGCGCCTCCCTGTTGACAGATTTACCCCCAGGCGGAGTCAACGCAGGGTATGGCATAGGCATCAGGAAGCAGTAACAACAACTATGCTTCCCGCAGAAATCCGCCAGGACCATTTTGACCTCTATGCAAAATATATAAATTCCAGGCATCCAGATGGTGAGATGGCCGACCCCAGTGTAGAAAATTACTGCAGTTTTCTCATCAGCCCCTGGTGTGATACCCGTTTTGTTGAGTTTCGCACAAATGATCGGCTGTTGGCGGTTGCAGTTATTGATCTACTGCCCCAAGGAATCTCTGCGGTTTACACATTCTTTGACCCGGAGATGGATACACTGAGTCCGGGGGTACTGGCTATCCTATGGCAGATTAATGAAGCCAAACGTCTTGGTCTGCCCTGGCTGTATCTGGGATATTGGGTACCAGGATGCAGAAAAATGGAATACAAACAGGAGTACAGGCCGGTACAGGTTTACAACGCGGGGGAATGGAAGGAGTTTTCAGTCGCAGAAACCATCACAATTCCAGAATTAGTCTTATAATGCTGGATTTGATCCTGCCAGCTTGTGTTATACTCGCGCCGCTGATTGCAAAACCAGTTAACCAATCATAGGACAACGAATGGCAAAAGAAGATTTTATCGAGATGGAGGGGACCGTGGTTGAAACCCTTCCAAACACCATGTTCCGGGTAGAACTGGAAAATGGTCATGTTGTAACTGCGCATATATCCGGCAAAATGCGCAAACACTATATACGCATCCTAACCGGTGACACCGTTACCGTACAGCTTACGCCTTATGACCTAAGCAAGGGGCGTATCACCTACCGTGCCCGGTAACTTAAGGTTATTTGTTGCAGCGGAAACTAAGATAGGATGTGATCCTTAAGCTCAAATTTAAGTTCGTTGTCTGAGACAAAGACGCGAACACTACCGCCTTCTGCAAGTGCACCAAACAGCAGTTCCTCGGCCAGTGGTTTGCTAATTTTTTCCTTAATCAGACGCTCCATAGGCCTGGCTCCCATTTTTTCGTTATAGCCATGCTCAGCCAGCCACAGTTTTGCCTCTGGATCTACGGCCAAAGACACGCCCTT
This sequence comes from Sedimenticolaceae bacterium, assembly GCA_050288245.1. Lineage (GTDB taxonomy): Bacteria > Pseudomonadota > Gammaproteobacteria > Chromatiales > Chromatiaceae > JAAGZL01. Next base: position 87,815 of record JBNKDM010000002.1, on the reverse strand, counting down.
CTGTTCCAGCTTTCCTTCCAGATCGAAGACAAATTTGTCCACTACATGACCAATCACCTCTGGTGGCAGGGAGTTAAACTGGACTATGGCATCGAGGCGGTTGCGAAACTCTGGGGTAAATATCTTTTTGATAGCCTCCATTCCATCACTGCTATGATCCTGACTGGTAAAGCCGATGGAGGAACGGTTCATCTCCATGGCACCGGCATTACTGGTCATAACAATAACCACGCTCCGGAAATCGGCCTTTCTACCGTTATTATCAGTCAGGGTTCCGTGATCCATAATCTGTAACAGCAGGTTGAATACATCTGGATGGGCCTTCTCGATCTCATCCAATAGCAGCACCGAGTGCGGATGTTTGGTTATCTCTTCCGTAAGAAGACCGCCCTGATCATATCCAACATATCCTGGCGGAGCGCCTATCAGGCGAGACACCGTATGCCTCTCCATATACTCCGACATATCGAAACGCACCAGATTTATCCCAAGAATAAGGGCCAGTTGTCTGGTAACCTCAGTCTTACCCACACCAGTAGGTCCGGTAAACAGGAAGGATCCGACCGGCTTTTGCTCGCCACCCAGCCCAGTACGGCTCATCCGCATGGCTGAGGTAAGCGTATCAATTGCCGAATCCTGCCCAAAAACCACCATCTTGAGGTCACGATCCAGGGTACGTAAGGCCTCCACATCAGACACGGATACGCTCTTGGGTGGGATACGCGCCATTTTCGCTACGATATTCTCAATGTCTACCACATCTACTCTGGACTGCCGCTCTTCCTCCGGTTGCATCTGAACCCTGGCACCTGCCTCGTCGATAACATCTATTGCCTTGTCAGGCAGATGTCTGTCATTTATATAACGATCCGAGAGTTCTGCTGCAGCACGCAAGGCCTCTTTGGTATAACTTACCTCGTGATGTGACTCAAAGCGACTCTTGAGGCCTTCGAGAATTTCAATCGTCTCTTCGACACTGGGTTCAGTTATATCGATCTTCTGGAAACGTCTGGCCAGGGCCCGGTCTTTCTCAAATATTCCCCGGAACTCCTGATATGTGGTTGAACCTATACAGCGTAGATCTCCATTTGCCAGAACCGGCTTGATCAGATTAGAGGCATCCATCACGCCGCCAGATGCTGAACCTGCTCCTATCACCGTATGAATCTCATCAATAAACAGGATGGCGTCAGGCTGCCCCTTAAGTTGTGCCAAAACCGCCTTGAGACGCTTTTCAAAATCACCACGATACTTGGTTCCCGCCACCAGACTTCCAAGATCCAGGGAATAAATGACGCTATTGCTCAGAACCTTCGGTACCTTGCCATCGCTTATCATCTTGGCCAAACCTTCAGCGATTGCCGTCTTACCTACACCTGCCTCACCCACCAGCAGTGGATTATTTTTGCGTCTGCGACAAAGGATCTGGACAGTGCGTTCCACCTCAATGTCACGACCTATCAGTGGATCAATCTTGCCTTTTTGCGCCAGTTCATTCAGGTTGACAGTGTACTCATGCAACGGAGAGCGTGTGGCGGAACCGGACTCTTCATCTTCATCATTCTCACTGCCAATGGAGTGATCTTCCTGGCTTTCACCGCTCCGAGTGACGCCGTGAGACATGTAGTTGACTGCGTCCAGACGCGACATACCTTGTTTGGACAGTAGATATGTGGCCTGGGACTCCTGCTCACCAAAAATAGCAACCAGCACGTTAGCACCGGTAACCTCCTGACGGCCGGATGACTGCACATGGAAAACTGCCCTTTGCAGAACCCGCTGAAAGCCTATAGTTGGCTGTATCTCCTGCTCATCATCATCCGGAAGTAGCGGGGTTGTCTCATCAATAAACCTGTTTATCTCAGCCCGTAATTTGTTCACATCCATTTTGCAGCCATTCAGGACATCAAGAGCAGACCTATTCTCCAATAGTGCCAATAACAGGTGTTCCACTGTCATGAATTCATGTTTACGCTCCCGCGCCTTAGTGAAGGCGTTATTGAGGGTAAACTCAAGATCTTTGCTTAATATGGACATGTTTAATTCGATACCTATATTGCTACTGTATAGGACATTCTTTGTCTAAAAACTAGTTCTCTTCCATCGCACATAGCAGAGGGTGTTGATGGTTGCGTGCATATTCATTCACCTGGGTAACCTTAGTTTCAGCTACATCCCTGGTAAATATGCCGCAGACACCGACCCCCTTCATATGAACACTCATCATCACCTGCGCCGCCTGCTCCCGAGGCATCCGAAAAAATGTCTCCAGAACCTCAATAACAAAATCCATCGGCGTATAGTCATCGTTTAACAGGATAACCTTGTACATGCTTGGAGGCTGTAACTTCGGCTTTAGTTCCTGAATCGCCAGGCCGCCGTCATGCTCTCTGTCTGTATGATCTGACATATCTCGTATTTTAGCTTAAATTGTAAGTTTGCCGGCCTGTAATTATTGATGGAGCCAGGCCTTTTATAACATGATTAATTACATTAAATAATGTACATAACATATTGTTAGTAATATATATTCTACTATTTAAAACCACTCTTGCTCCGATATGGATACAATAAGCTATATGTGCAAAAAACCTTACTAGATAAAATCACTGTTTTGATAAATTATCAACTATTTGACCATTTTCTTCCTATGGTTATACTGTACCGAGTCTATGAGAAATAACCGCTTGCTTCCTGACGTTTTCCAAATGGACATGTCTGTAGTTTTTGCGGCAATAAATAGTTTAAAGTAGGCATAATAATTAGATCGTTAGTATGTTGTTTGTTTTAGAAGTGAGGAGGAATCAGTCAAATGGCTACAGGTATAGTTAAGTGGTTCAATAATGCCAAAGGCTACGGTTTTGTAACCCCAGATAATGGCGAGCAGGATGTGTTTGTTCACTTTTCCGCCATTGAGATGGAAGGTTATAAGACCGTTAAAGAGGGTCAGAAGGTTCAATTCGAAATCAGCGAGGGTCCTAAGGGCCTGCATGCTGCAAACGTAATGATGATCTGACGTATCTAGCCGCCAGATATTTTCTGGCGGTTGTTACCCATCAAGCATATCTCCACCAAACCACATTGTTCACAATGTGGTTTGGTGTTGCACGTCTCTTTGGCATGACGCACGATCAGTGCATGGAATTCATTATACACAGCAACCTCCGGTCCCAGGGCAGATTCAACCCCGAAGCGCAATTCCTCATATGATTCCGTTCCTGCGGCTATTCCCATGCGGGTGAATATGCGCCTGGTATAGGCATCTATTACAAAAACCGGACGTTCAAAGGCATAGAGCAATATATCATCCGCTGTCTCCGGACCAATACCCTTAACCGCAAGTAGAGACTGTCGAAGCTCTATGGTTCCCTGTTGCTTAAGAGCGGCTTCGCCTCCACTCTGCTGTAACATTCGGCATAGGTTTTTGATGCGTTCAGCCTTGATATTGAAATACCCTGATGGGCGAATCAGGTCAGCCAAATGTTCCTGGCTGCTATCATGAATGGCACTTGCCGAAAGCAGATCCGCCTGTTTCAGGTTTTTGATGGCCTTCTCTACGTTTGACCAAGCGGTATTTTGGGTGAGTATAGCTCCTAGCATCACCTCCAATGGGGTCTCCCCCGGCCACCAGTCCTGCTCTCCGTAGGTTGTTAGCAGAAGATCAAATACTTTGCGTAGTTGCACCCGACTTGGTGAAAAAGAGATCAATGTCGCGTTCTTTTCCCTTTTGAACCATCTCTCTTGCCAGTACCTGAGCCTGTTCTTCTATGGATAGATGGCCGGTCGGCTTTAGCCTTTATCTGTTCCAGACCTACCATCGCCAGCAGATCGGATAGCTCTTTTGGTTCCAGATCGCGGCTCTTCCCGACATGGAGGCGGTCACCCAGCATCACCGGCCCATACCTTACCCGTTTGAGGCGGTTAACCTTGGCACCAACTGCTTCCCACATGCGCCTTACCTCACGGTTACGTCCCTCCATTATGACCACATGAAACCAGCGGTTTGCACCATCACCGCCTGACTCCACAATATCCTCAAACCTTGCTGAACCGTCCTCTAACTCAACCCCATGCGTCAGTGTATCCAACATATCTGCTGTCACCTTGCCAAGCACCCTGACTGCGTACTCACGCTCTACTGCCTTAGAGGGATGCATCAGACGATTTGCCAGTTCGCCATCGGTGGTAAACAGCATCAGACCACTGCTATTCATATCCAGCCTGCCTACGGCAATCCAGCGTCCGGAGCCCTTGAGTTTCGGCAGACGTTGGAATGCGGTGGGGCGATTCTCCGGATCACTCCTGGTTACCACCTCACCTTCCGGCTTGTTGTAGACAATGACGCGTCTTTCTATCTGACTAATACGGTCTATCCGAACCCGGCGGTTGCCTACCTGGACCAGATCGTCTCCCTTTACCCTGTCACCCAATCTGGCCGGTTGACCATTTATCTTTACCCGCCCCTCCTCTATCCAGCGCTCAATCTCACGCCTGGAGCCAAAACCGGCGTTGGCCAGTACCTTTTGTACCCGCTCCCCCTGCTGAGAGGCATCGATATCAGTCATTCTCAGGATCTTCCTGAGTGCTCAGTTCTGGTGAAATCTCATCCGCCTCATCTGTAGCTAGTGCAGAGTAATCATCGCTCACATCCAGCATCACCAGATCGGCATTGTCATCATCAGGTTGCTCCTGCATCTTGTCAGGTTCATCCAACTCCAGTTCGCAGTTGATTGAATCCAGATCTTTTATCTCGGATAGAGTTGGCAGGTCATTCAGGCTTTTCAGACCAAAGTAGTTAAGAAACTCCTTGGTGGTGGCCAGTAGCGCCGGTCTGCCAGGAACATCTCGGTGACCGACCTCCTTGATCCAGTCTCGCTCCATAAGGGTCTTGATAATATTACTGCTGACACTGACCCCCCTGACATCCTCAATCTCGCCCCGGGTAACTGGCTGACGATAGGCGATCAGGGCCAGGGTCTCCAGCATGGCGCGGGAATATCTGGGTGGGCGTTCCTCCCATAGTCTGGACACCCATTGCGCATATTCCGATCTGACATTTACACGAAAACCGGCACCGGTCTCTATCAATTCTATTGATCTGTCTACATAATCCTCGCGCAGTGCATCGATAGCCGCTCGCAATTCACTCTTGTCCGGCTTGGCGTCGTCTTGAAACAGATCCAGCATCTGGTCCAGGTTTAACGGTCTGCCGGCCGCCATCAATGCTGCCTCAACGATCTCTTTTATCTTAATATCTGCCAAGTTAGTTTTCCTTGCTCTCTAATATACTTGCCGTTGGAATACCGTTACTGGTTAATCCGCCACGGCCTTGACGTGTATTGGGCCAAACGAATCCGCTTGAACCAGAATAATCAGGCTCTCTCTGATCAACTCAAGAATTGCCAGGAAGGTTACCACTACGCCTAACCTACCCTCTTGTACCTCGAACAGATCGGTAAAATCGGTAAAGCTGTTGCTATTAAGTACCCCCAGCACCAGCGACATTCGCTCGCGAACTGAGAGTGGCTCCAACTGCACCCGGTGTTTGGAAAACATATCAGCCCGATGCATAACATCCTTGAGTGCCAGCAACATCTCCCTCAGATCCACATCAGGCAACCGCTGTTCCAGGGTCCTGTGTTGCATCTCCGCCTCTGCCTGGAACTGATCGCGCCCCAGTCTGGGCAGTGCGTCCAGGTCTTCTGCCGCCTGCTTATATCTCTCATACTCCTGCAGTCGTCTGATCAATTCAGCCCGGGGATCCTCCTCATCCGCTTCATCATCTTCATGCCGTGGTAACAACATACGAGACTTAATCTCGGCCAGCATGGCCGCCATCACCAGATATTCAGAGGCCAGCTCTAACTTCATCTCCTTCATCAACTCCACATACTCCATGTACTGTGCGGTTATATGGGCGATGGGGATATCCAGGATATCCAGGTTTTGGCGTTTTATCAGATAGATAAGCAGGTCCAATGGACCTTCAAAGGCATCCAGAAACACCTCGAGGGCATCAGGTGGAATATAGAGATCCTTTGGCAAGGTACTCCAGGGCGCACCCTGCACCACGGCAAAAGGCATCTCCTCCTGCTCTCCTGGATGGTGTTCGTGCATCGGTTCTTCGCTGGATATCATGTCCTGTTCCGCTGTTATCTGTAGTTCAGGCCCATGGCCTGGCGCACCTCTTCCATGGTCTCCTGGGCCAGGTCACGCGCCTCTTCACAGCCTTCGGCGATGATACTGCGCACCAGCTCAGGTTGCTGCTCAAATTCCCGCGCCCGTTCCTGGATCGGCTTGAGCTCCTGCAACACCGAGTTGATCACCGGCTGCTTGCACTCAACACATCCGATACCGGCAGAACGGCAACCCTCCTGCACCCACTCTTTCGTACTATCATCCGAGTAGACCAGATGGAACTGCCATACCGGGCATCTCTCCGGTTCGCCCGGATCGTTCCGGCGTACCCGGTTTGTGTCCGTCGGCATGGTGCGCAAGGCGTTTTCTACCACCTCTGGTTCATCCCGCAGTGAGATGGTGTTGTTATAGGATTTTGACATCTTCTGGCCATCCAGTCCCGGCATCTTTGAGGCTGCGGTAAGCAGCGGCTGTGGTTCCGCCAGGATCAGCCGTCCACCTCCCTCCAGATAGCCAAACAGACGCTCACGATCGGTGACCCCAATGTTCTGCTGTCCCTCCAGAAGTGCCTTGGCAGCATCCAATGCCTCTTGATCACCCTGTTCCTGGTAGGCCTTGCGGTAGCGGTGAAACAGTTTCGCGTTTTTCTTCCCCATCTTTTTTACCGCCTGTTCCGCCACCTGCTCAAATCCTGGCTCGCGCCCATAGGTGTGATTGAAGCGACGCGCTACCTCACGCGTCAATTCCACATGTGCCACCTGATCCTCTCCCACCGGAACCAGTCCAGCCCGGTAGATAAGGATGTCAGCCGACTGCAGCAGGGGGTAACCCAGGAATCCGTAGGTTGCCAGGTCCCTCTCTTTAAGTTTTTCCTGCTGATCTTTATAGCTGGGTACCCTTTCCAACCATCCCAGGGGGGTGATCATGGATAGCAACAGATGCAGTTCCGCATGCTCCGGTACCCGTGACTGGATAAACAGCTTGGCCTCTCCATGGTTTACTCCTGCCGCCAGCCAGTCCACAACCATATCCCATACGCTCTCCTGAATGATGGAGGGGTCGTCATAGTGGGTGGTAAGGGCATGCCAATCGGCTACAAAGAAGTAGCAGTCATACTCGTGTTGCAGTTTTATCCAGTTTTTCAGTACCCCATGGTAGTGTCCAAGATGCAGACGTCCGGTAGGTCTCATCCCTGAAAGCACACGGGCATGTTGTGAAGGAACGGAATTCAACAATTTTTTCCTCGTTAGGTTTGAAACAGTAGCATTATCACCCGCCAGACTACGTCAGAGGCAGGTAGTAACCCAATGACAAATTCAATGATCGGCAACATCAGTCGCCCCAAGACCCCGGTGACCAGCAGCAGGATAATAAGCACCATACCGTATGGCTCGAGCTGGGAAAAACCTATTGCATACCTCGGTGGTAGCAGAGATACCAAAATCCGCCCACCATCCAGTGGCAGGATCGGCATCAGATTCAGCACCATCAGCACCACATTGATCAAAACCCCGGCGCTGCCCATATAGATCAGTGGTACGGCAAACCATTCAGATATCCCAATAATTCCCACACCAACCTTAACCAGCATTGCCCAGATCAAGGCCATAATCAGGTTGATCCCGGGTCCGGCCATGGCCACCAGCCCCATATCGCGCTTAGGTCTACGCAGGTTTTTCCAGGTGACCGGGACCGGCTTGGCCCAACCAAACAGAAACCCAGTGTGTAGCAACAGAAGCATCAATGGCAGCAGGACAGTACCAATCGGGTCTATGTGTTTCAGTGGATTAAGGGTTATCCGCCCCAGCATCCTGGCGGTGCCATCACCCAGTTTATTCGCCATCCAGCCATGCGCAGCTTCATGTACGGTGATGGCAAACAATACCGGCAGTATCAGCACCGCAATTGTCTGAATAGTGTCTAAGTTACCCATCCAAGGATTATACAGCTACCATGGCGTCATAACAGAAGATATCCATCTCAATCCTCAAATAGTGATGCATCGCCCTTGCCCTTTCTGGCCACCCAGGGCTGTTCATCTTCCATGATTAGCACCGTGGTCGGCTCAAATCCGCAATGCCCACCATCTATGATTACATCCACCTCATGATCCAGGGTATCCTGCATCTCGTAGGGATCGGTCATGGGCAGCTCTTCACCTGGCAGAATAAGCGTTGAGCTCATGATAGGTTCACCCAAGTCCTCTAGCAGATGCTGGGCAATGATGTTGTCCGGTACCCTGAGGCCGATGGTCTTACGCTTGGCATTTTGCAAACGTCTGGGGACCTGCTTGGTGGCACGGTGGATAAAGGTATATGGGCCGGGCGTGAGTAGTTTCAGAATGCGGTAGTGCTGGTTGTCTATCCGGGCATAGGTTGCGATCTCGGATAGATCACGACAAACCAGGGTAAAGTTGTGTTTATCATCCAGACGGCGGATGCGGCGGATTCGATCCATCGCATCCTTATTGCCTATCTGACAACCCAGGGCATAACTGGAGTCGGTCGGATATATGACCAGGCCGCCGCGACGTATGATATCCACCGTCTGACGAATAAGGCGTGGTTGGGGATTATCCGGATGAATATGAAGAAACTGCGCCATGGTGCGGTAATGCCAAGATGCTCAAATGTTATTATGTTGTCAAAATGAGATAGCAAGATCCTGTCTGTTCCAATTATGCCAGATTGGGGTTACGCCCTGCGGAAGATCAAATATACGCCCTATCTCCTGCCTGGAGTGTTCCAGCCCATGAAAATCAGATCCTACCGACCCCATCAAATCAAAATCCATGGCATGTCTGGCCATGGTGAGGCAATTATCTCTCGTATAGTTTCCAGACACCACCTCTATTGCATCACCACCCAATTCAACAAACTCCGCAAACAGACGACGTAGCTTGGTGCGGGTAAATGGGTATCTTGCCGGATGGGCGATGACTGACTGCCCGCCTGCGGCCTTGATCCAGGTGATTACCTCCTCCAGGCTGGCCCAGCGACCTTGCACATAGCCTGGCTTTCCCCGCACCAGATACCTCTTGAATACCTTATCGGTGGTATTCACATATCCGCGCTCAACCAAAAACCTGGCAAAATGGGTGCGACTGATGAGCCGGCCATTGCTCAGCTCCATAGCACCTTCATAGGCGTCTTTAATGCCGCTTTTTTCCAGGCATTGCCCCATCTTTATGGCCCTCTCCCGGCGCTCTTCACGCTGCCTGGATAACCCCTGTTGTAACAGATCACATTCGGTGTCTACACCCAGGCCGACCACGTGGATCACATAAGCCCCCCAGGAGACGGAGATCTCCACGCCTGGAACCAGATCCAGCCCCAGTCGTAAAGCGGCCTTTCCGGCCTCTGCCACCCCCTGGGTGGAATCGTGATCGGTGAGGGCAAGTACAGACACGCCGGCCTGTTTGGCCCGGGCAACCAGATCCATTGGTTTTAACCTGCCATCCGAGGCAGTGGAGTGGGTATGTAGATCGTACAGATACTTCATGTGTTGTATTCAGCGGGTAACTGCCACCAAGTTAAAAACGGATTACTGTGTCTTCTAGTATATATGAATTTAATCCTGGGTTATTTTTCGAACAACCTATATCCAGGTGATTCACCTTGGTAATCTTCTTCTCACCTGTGGTATGGGGTAATATCACCTGCAGTTGTGATCAATAAATCAGTGGGGAACTCCGCAATGCTTTACGCAATCATGGGAACAGACCGCGAGGATAGCCTGGAAGGTAGGTTGGCCGTCCGGCCCGCGCATCTGGAACGGATCAAGGCCCTGCAGGACCAGGGACGCCTGATAATTGCCGGGCCGCACCCGGCCATTGACAGCGCTGACCCAGGGCCTGCCGGATTTAGTGGCAGTCTGATTGTAGCAGAGTTCGATGATCTGGAGTCAGCCCAGGAGTGGGCAGAGCATGATCCATACGCCCTCACCGGGGTATACTCCAGCGTTGTGGTCAAGCCTTTCAAACTGGTGCTGCCCTGACCCATCCTGGGAATTATATTCCTAACGACTAGTCGTCATTATTACCTGGGGATGGTATTGCCTTACCGATCTTGTTCATGGGCACGACCTTAGCTTCAGTTGGCTCATCCGCAAAATAGGGCTTTTCCATTGCGGCTCCGGCGGCATCCGCCAGCTCACGCTCACGTACAGTGATCAGCTTTAGGCACATACGCACATCTTCTGTAGTCTGCTCGGATAGCGGTGCCGGCTGTCCTGGAGCAGGTGTTATATCGCGGATAACAGAGGTGAGTACCTTGCGCATCACCATCAGTATCTCTCTCTCTTTGGATTGCATAATCAGTCCTGGTTTGTAAGAAACGGGGATATTCTACCCGCTTTTTGCCAATCTGAAATGGCAACGTACCCGCTCCATCAGCAGTTCGCGCACCTCTTCTTCAGAGCTGCCTTCTAGGCGTTCGAAGATTTCGCGTGCTATCGGGCGAAATGTATCCATAACGGCTGGATCGAAGTGTGTGCCGCTGTCGCGGTTAAGTATGGCCATAACATCATCGTAGCCCATAGCCTCCTTGTAGGGGCGTTTCGAACACAGGGCGTCAAATACATCGGCCACAGCAAAGATCCTTGCCTCAAAATTTATCTCATCACCCGATAACTGGCGCGGATAGCCGGAGCCATTCCACTTCTCATGGTGGCCGGCTACTACAGAGCTGGCGCCGTCAAGCCAGCCCATACCGGCAACAATCTCTTCACCTTGCCGGACGTGGCTGCGCATAATGGTGAATTCCTGGTCGTTAAGCTTACCAGGTTTTAACAGTATGGCGTCAGGAATACCGATCTTGCCGACATCGTGCAGAAAACTGCCGGCGATCAGTGCCTGCATATGGGCACCGTCTACCCCCATGTTCTCGGCGATACGGGTGGCTATCCAGGCTACACGGTAGTTGTGAGAACCGGTATCGGAATCTCGTTTGGCAATAGCCCGGCCCAATGCTTCCATCATCGATACATATGAATCCAGCAGATCGCGTGCCTTGCGTTCGTTTTCTGATGCCAGAAATACAACCACAGGATAGAGTGCCAGTCCACAAAGAACAGATGCCAGGCAAACCATCAGTGCAGCACGCATGGAGCCCTCGAGCATATGCTGTTTCTGCCACTCCGGAACTACGCGCACTCCCTCAAAATAGCCGGTGATCGCACTTGCCCCAGTGGTACCTTTGTTGTGCAGTGGCACAAATACCCGCAGCAACCAGCGCCCATCACTCAGATGAATACTCTCATATGATGATTCGTGATAATTAGGGGTGCGATGTGACGGCAACAGTGATTCTACCTTTTTGCCGATGTCCGTTGATGACTCAGCCAATTTCCTGCCGTTACTATCATATATTTCAGCGATGTCGAACAGACCTCCGGCTACTATCTGGGCCGCCGCTTTTGCATGTTCAGCCGCATCCGGACCCACAAGTCTAACCGCATTGTTGTGGTGCAGGATGCGTCCCGATTCTTCCATAGCTATCGAGACTGTATTCTGCTCGGTCGCCTCAAGCTCGATGAACCAGGAAATGGGGCTGGCAATAGCGGCAAGCAACAGGCTTACCATAGCTATGCGTAACGCGGCGTGCCTGCGAAAGGTAGTAGAACTCATTTTACCAATATCTGAATGACGATAATTTGTTCATTATCGTGATGTATGCTGCTAGTGGTTCTGGGCGCTACGCACCCATTCAGCCATCTCCTGCTCATGGCTGAACACCTTGAGACAGGCCTCCACCACCTGACTGTCATACAGCGATCCTTTGCCTCTCTCAATCTCTTCTAGTGCCTGTTTAAGACCCAAACCTGCACGATATGGACGATGTGATGCCATCGCCTCCACTACGTCAGCGACGGCCATTATCCGTGCCTCAAGAAGGATCTCATCACCTTTCAAGCCGTTGGGATAACCGCTGCCATCCAGCCGTTCATGATGCTGCAGTACCACTTCCGCCAGCGGCCAGGGGAATTCGATACCACCAATGATCTCATAGCCGCTACGCGGATGGGTCTTGATTATATTAAACATCTCAGGTCCCAGTACCCCGGGACGGCTTAGGATCTCTGCCGGAATGGAGATCTTACCGATATCGTGAATTAACGCACCAAGTTTGATCCCCTCTAGATTATCTTCTTCCAGACCCATCTCCTGGCCGATCTTTACCGCGAGATCAGCCACCCGTTCCTGATGACCGGCGGTGTAGGGGTCGCGTTTTTCAATGGTCAACGCGATGGCGCGGATAGTCTGCAATAACGAGCGCTGCAACTGCTCTGCAAATTTACTGCGCTCATCCTCTGCATGTTTACGATCCGAGATATCGATCATCATGGAACGGGTTTCAGCTATCATTCCATCTGCATCCATAATCGGCTCAACTGTCAGACTAACCCAGACAGGTTCACCTGAAGCATGCAACATCTGCAGCTCTTCGTCGCGTACACCACTGCCGTCGCGCAGTTTGGCAAATACCTGTTTTACCTTGGCCTTGCCATCCTCTGTATCTGCGTAGAGTTCGAAGATTGACTTCAGTGCCAGGGCTTCGCGGGTATAGCCAAGCATCTCACACAGCGCCTGATTAAACTGCATTAAGTGTCCATCATATGCAGAGACGGAGAGATAGGCGCTAGGGGCGTTTTCATACAGTTCCTGGTAACGCTCTTCTGACCGCTGCAGGGCACGTTCTGCGCGCGCATGCTCCATCTGGCTGCGCAGGGTATGGATACCGAAGGAGAGATCTCCAGCCATCTCCTGTAACAGAGCAATCTCAGATTTATCAAAGGCGTCTGCCTCTTGCGCGAAGATACATAACACGCCGTACACCTCACCTTGCGACACTAATGGCAAGGCGATGGCAGAGGAAAAACCAGATTTCAGCGCCAGCTCACTCCACTCTGCAAGTGGCTCTTCTGCCAGAGACAGGTCACGCAGTGTGACCGCCTCACTCTGTTGCAGGGCGTGTAGCGCCAAGGCATCAGCACCTTGGTTCGCGCCGCTATTGTTCAACTCTTGCAGAAACATTCCACCAACCCCGGCATAGGCTACAGGGCGAATGGTGCACTCCTCATGCATATCCACATATCCAATCCAGGCGAAACGATAGCCTCCATCCTCAATCAGGATATGGCTGATGTCGTCCATCAACTCATTTTCATGTTCAGCATGAACCAGAGTGGTATTACAGCGGCTCAGGGTGAGCAGAGCACGATTGAGACGCTGCATCTCACTCTGTGCATGCCGCTGTGCGGTAACATCCTCCAAAATATGTATGGCGTGCTTGATAGTGTTGTCAGCCCGCTTGATACCATAGGAACGCGATAGAAAGACCTCGCCGTTCTCAAGCTCAAGTTCACTCTCATCGTTTTGGCTATGTTCAGGAAAGTGTATGCACCCGGGCAGTGGCCCATCCATACGTGGAAAAAAATTATAGTATGGCTTGCCTAGCATATATTCGATGCTATGACCGGCTCGCTCACAATAAGCCGGGTTGACCTGCACCAGTAGCATCTCAGTATCATGGATAAAGATCGGATCGTTAATCGCGTCGAATGCATCGTTCCAATCACGACTGATACGCTCCAGACGCCGGTGGCTCTCCTCCAGTTCCGCTGTACGTTCGCGTACTTTCTCCAGCAGATTGTCCCTGGCGCCACGAAGCTCGCCTTCGGTCTGCCGGAGACGCATGTTCAATCTGGAAACATAGCCTGTTGCAGTGCTCAGGACTAGCAACGCCAATAGTGTCAGCAACAACCAGTACCAGTAGTTACGCAACAGGTCGGTAAAGGTGATGTGGCCTACATCCGCATAAGGGTCGATACGCAGTTCGCGCAGCAGTTCATGCACCGGCTGGTAGTTGCCGGGCACAGTCCAGCCGGCAGTCTGACCTGTCTTAGCAGCATAACTATCCGGCGGCATGCGCAACAATGCTACTGCCACGTCATGACTTAATTCTTCGTCAGTATGTGCCAATCTGGCAAATGGCCACTCCGGGTAGAGACGGGTGCTGAGTAGATAGCCAAAATTGTCAGGGTGCTGCTGGTTAATCAGCTTTATCTTCGCTAGGTCGATCTTACCCTCTTCGCTCATCCGCTCCAGGGTATCGGTACGGACTGTACCTGCATCAGCCTTACCTGAAAGCACCGCATATACCACTGCGTCGTGGGTACCGCTGAACTGTAACGAGGTATCCTCGCCCGGTGTGATACCAGCTTGTTTCAATTCACGCAGGGCCATGAGATAACCACCGAATGAGTTTTCCTTGACCGCAGCGAATCTCATACCTTCCAGGTCGGCGATGGAGTTGATCTCTGTACGGTCTGCGCGGGTGAATATTACGCCGCCAAAATAGGTGTAACCACGATGGCCGTTGCGGTTGCGCATGGTAGCAATTCTGCCAGCACCGTAACGCTTTTCGAGTCCGACATAGATAGCGGGATTGGCCAGGATGAAATCCACTCCATCCTTTGCAACCACTTGATCTACTTCAATAAAGTCTAACGGCACTACCTTAAAGCGGTGTGAAGGGATCTCATGGCTAAGATAATCAGATGTAGGTTTCCAACGATCTACGGTGTGTGCGTCACCACGCTTCGCCAGTACGCCAATGCGTATTACGCTTTCTTCCTGGCCTGCCGCTAGTGCCCCGGAACATGAGAGCAGCAGTAGCAGCGGCAACCCAAGTAGCCATCGATATAACACTAGCCTGGAGAACATCCTCATTTATGCTCTCTTCCGGCAACTCGTCCCATAGCAGCAACCTTAATTTTTAGGTATATAAAAACAGCAATTTAAGCAACTAGCCCGCGTTAGCTACTCTATAAATGCTTGATACATTACTCAACTTACACATTCAAGACCTGATCATTGCTTAAGCATCATTTTTTTCACGAACACAAGATCAAAAAACTTCCGCGCTGAGGTAAAGATGATTTATCTGCGTTTGCTATGAGCAGATATATCTTATCCACATCCCCCTATCGTGGGCGGGGCCAGCGAGTGGGATGCGAATACAGATGACCCCTCCTCGATATCTGCAGGATTGATCTTCTTCGGCTACAGTAACCGTCTTAATTGCATACCAGCATAGTTGTTAGCGGACGCAGGCGGTAAATCTTGAGTGTGTTTTGACGAATAAAATGGAAGCTTATCCACAAGTTAGAGTATGGGATATCTTAGATTAGATACAGGGCCACAATAGCAGTGTGGCCCTGTATTTGAGGATTAACTACTTAAAAGGCCTTGGCGCAGGTGTTTTTTCTGTTGAAGGAGGCAGTATAGGCATAGGGAATGTTGGCTGATCTCCAGTCAGTGTCTTGAGAAATGCCACAATCTGTGTGCTTTCCTTAGGACTAAACTTCTTACCCAGCTGAATGCGTCCCATTGTATTCACAGCTTCATTTAGGGTCGCTGCTTCACCATCATGGAAATAGGGATATGTCATCTCAACATTACGCAAGGTAGGTACCTTGAACTTGAAACGATCCGCATCCTTGCCAGTGACTGCGCTTAACCCCTCAGCAGGACTGTTGGCCTTGTAGGGTTCAACGACTCCCATCTTTTGGAATGAGTTTCCACCAACTGCCTGACCATTGTGGCAGCTGACACAGCCGCTACTCTTAAATGTCTGATATCCGGCCAGTTCCTCAGCTGTTAAGGCATCCTTATTGCCAAGCAGCCATTGATCAAATCTTGAGTTAGGTGTTACCAAGGTCTTTTCAAACTCTGCAATTGCCTGGGTAACATTATCGATTGTGATCTTATCAGTGCCGAATACCTGCTTAAACTCAACAACATACTGTGGAATTGACTCCAATACTTCTACAGCCAGCTTGTGTGTGAAGCCCATCTCTCCTGGATTTGCTATAGGGCCACCAGCCTGCGCCTTGAGGTCCTTGGCTCTCCCATCCCAGAACTGGGCAAGGTTTAGACTTGAATTGAGCACGGTTGGAGCATTGATCGGGCCCTGTTGCCAATGGTCTCCGATTGATGTCTTTAGGTTATCAGTGCCTCCCATGCTCAGATTGTGGCATGAGTTACATGAGATGAAGCCAGACTTTGACAGCCTCGGATCAAAATAGAGCTTCTTACCCAGCTCCGCCTGGGCGAGATTGATTGATTTCACCGGCTCTATTGGTTTAATTGGCTCCTCAGCCAGGACGGCAGTGGATATAGCAGCAGCTCCAGATATCAGTAAAATAATTGATATATGCTTCATTCTAGTCACCTCTATGTGAGAAATTTTTATAATAGAAACGTCCTCCAGTGCTTGATGAACATCATCCTCGCTTATTGATTGCGCTTACGATATTCCCCATTCAATGGCCGGTTGAGTTTAGAATTAGTCTAATTACAGTGCAATGACTGTTATCAATCTACATGATCATGATCAATTAAACATTGAGGGGATTAAATTGTCGTTGGCAATCTTTAGATTGGCATTACAACCTGCGAACTGAAATATGTTTATTTTTCAGATTGCAGCAATATTTTTATCTCTACCTTGTTGCAGGGGGGCTGTTTGAATTCAGGTCCAGAAATCATAGTTTGCCTTTTCAAGTACCCTTATACAGCTATCGACTACTGTCGCATCATATAAGGTACCACGTCCATTACGTATTTCTTCCACCGCTGCCTCTACTCCCAAGGCGGCACGGTAAGGACGGAATGATGTCATTGCCTCGACTACGTCCGATACGGCAACTATGCGAGCTTCCATACAAATCTCATCACCTTTGAGTCCACTGGGGTAGCCAGAGCCGTCCAGCCGCTCGTGATGTTCCAATACCATACGTGCCACCGGCCATGGGAATGTTGCACCTTCCAGGATTTCATAACCGGCACTAAGATGTGTTTTGATAATATCCATCTCATCTTTGGTCAATTTTCTGGGGCAGCTAAGTATTTCAGCAGGCACCTTAATCTTTCCAACATCGTGAACCAGACTACCGAGACGTATGCCAGTGACGGTGTCACTTGGCATATTCATCTCCTCAGCGATTGCCGTCGCCAGTAGTGCAACACGCTTCTGATGTCCGTCAGTGTACAAGTCGCGTAGTTCAATAGCTCGGGACAGTACACCTATGGTTTGCTCTAAGGCATCAACAATCTCCTGCTTAGCCTTTTCCATCTCCAACTGGTGATGACGATGGCTGGCGCTTTTATAAATTGCCTGAAGCAATGTATCGGTATTTACCGGCTTAGTAACATACCTATCTACCCCTATTTCAATAGCACGGATGAAATAATCACGCTCACTGTAGGCAGTAATCACAATGATTGGCACTTCAGAGGAAGACGTCTTGATCAAAGAAGCCATCTCTAATCCATCCATTACCGGCATCTTGATATCGGTAATTACCACATCAGGATTATGTTCTTTGAAAATATCTGAACCCTCTTTGCCGTTGGTGGCAATGTAAAGTGCGCCAACCCAACGCTGCAGAAATCGGGTCAAAAGTTCACGTACTTCTTCATCATCTTCTACATATAGTACTGACAGTGTTTTCAGAAATTCTGCATCTATTTTTTGTGTAGCATTTTCGACATTCATTTCAAACTCTCAATCAAGCGGTTATTTCTAATGGGATACTCAAAATAAAGCAGGCACCTTTTTCGGTATTCTCTGCGCTAATCGCGCCATCCATATTACGCTCTATTATCATCTTGGTCATGTACAAACCGATGCCAGTGCCTGAATCTTTAGTGGTAAAGTATGGATCAAATAATCGTGGCAGTATATCCTGTGAAAAACCGCCGCCATTGTCTTCTACACGCAGCACAGCATTATTCTCCTCCTGCCTAAGTGTAACCTGGATTTGTCCATCGGAGATCTGCCTGTCACAGATTGCCTCCTTGGCGTTGGCAAGCAAATTAAGCACCGCCTGCCCATATTGACTTGGAAAGCCGTTTGCATAAAGACCGGGGGGGGCGTTTACAACCAGATCTATTTTGTTACTCTTAAGAGAGGCCTCGACGATGAATATAGCCTCTAGTACAGCGGTTGCTACATCAAAACTGCTTTTTTCCCGGTCAGAGCGAAAGAAATCACGGAAGTCGTCAATTGTGGTCGACATCCTTTCGATAAGGCGTCGAGCACTGCTCACATCCTGATCCATTGTCTCTTGTGTCAAAGTGTTGAATTTGAAATCGTCCTGTATATTGCTTATAAGCAGTCCAAGGGAATTCAACGGTTGCCGCCACTGGTGAGCAATATTGTGCACCATCTCTCCCATGGCGGCCAAACGTGACTGCTGAATAAGCATGTGATCTTTCTCACGGTTCGCAGCAACTTCTGAGCTGACACGTTGTTCCAAGGTTTCATTCAATGCTATTAACGCATTTTCAGCATCTTTGCGTTCGTCAATCTCCAGTAACAGACTTGCATGATTGCTTTGCAGATCATCACGCATAGATGAAAAACTCCTTATCAGTCCTCCGATCTCGTCCTTTCCCGCATCGGGTAAATCTGCCTCAAAATCCATGTTCGCAATGCGTGTAGCAGCAACTGACAATTGATGCACTGGCTTAGTAACCATTATTTCCATAGTGGATATAATTGTGACCATGAATATGATCAGTACCGCAAGGAGACCGAAGGTAAGTTCCATAATCTCCTGCCGTGTGTTCGCCAGGGAGGATGCCAGGTTGATCATAACTGTCAAAGTGCCAAGATTTTCTCCTAAATAGGTGATTTGCTTTTCCATCTTACGCACGTCTGGAAGCGTATAAAACTCCTGCTCCAACGGTATAGTTGCCAATGGATACAGCTGTTTGCTTTCCGGGTTAACCAGACGGATGCTAAGCCAATTGCTGTTATCTTTCTTGAGTGCGTTGAGGTTACCGTGCAGTATATCCAGCTGATTGCCTAGCAGTAGCGGCACCAAGCTCTCAGCGACACTGTTCAGGTGCTGGTCCACAGCTTTAAGGTGTGCGACTTCGTCTGCGGCGAGGATGCGCGGAATCCAGCTGGCATACAGGTAAGTACCGATTAAAATACCGGTAAGAATGAGAGGAAGCAGGAGTTTTACACGCAGTGACATGTATTAGTAGTTATCTATCCAGAAGGATTCCAACCCCCATGCACGCATGGGTGCATAGTCCGCAAGCGAAGTAGGCACTACCTCCTGCATCGGTACTCCGGCAAACATCTTCTTGCCCTCTTTTGTCTTGCTTAAATCCAGTAAAGCCTTGCGAACCAGTTCTTGATCTGCTTTAGGAACACGTGGATTGGCGGCAACCGGTAGCGATGGGAATTCGCGCGTGGTGTAAATGATTTTCAACGCATTCCGGACCGCTGGCGGTTGCTCCTGCAATGTTTTTTCAACACCACCACCTGCATCCGTCAGACCGTTTACTACATGGAAATATACTGAGCTGTGAGTCTTAACATACTTTGGAACTATATGTATATGGTGTAATGTGGCCAGATCAGCACGCACTATCAGACTTGCACCTAATGCATTCGGTGATGGAAATGCGACTGTTTTTCCTTCGATATCGGAAAGCTTCGAGATCTTGCTATCCTTGCGAACCACTAAGATCCCACGCATCGGCACATTGTCACGAACC
This sequence comes from Sedimenticolaceae bacterium, assembly GCA_050288245.1. Classification (GTDB taxonomy): domain Bacteria; phylum Pseudomonadota; class Gammaproteobacteria; order Chromatiales; family Chromatiaceae; genus JAAGZL01. The sequence goes on along the minus strand of JBNKDM010000002.1, from coordinate 68,098 downwards.
AATGGTATATAGCCTGGAGATGGTACCGATTTTATTATGTTGTAGGGATTGCAGTAGATAAAGTCAAAGGTGGATTTTGCCAACTCCTTTTCGAATTCAGGCACCGAGATCATGGAGGTCAACTTGAAGTTGAGGCCTGTACGCTTTTCAATCTCCTGAACAATTGGCATCCAGGTGGCTATAAGTTTGCGTTGCTGGAACTGGGGTGTGATGGCAAAGGTATAGGTGGTCTGAGACGCCGCCATGGCACTCGAAGATAACGTTAGTGCGTCCAGGGTCAGCAGGCATAAGGCAACAACACACACTAAATGCCAACAGCGAACAGCTCTTCTCCGTTGAGTATGTGTTTCCACGCAGATATTCATATATCCTCCGGACACAATGGTATTAGACCAAATTGCTACTGCACCACAACTACATTCTAGCGTCTTTTAGCGCATGTTGTGTGGCACTAATAGCAACCACTCACAGACACCTGTACCGTAGGGCGCACGGCATTGGCGTATTAAGTCCGTCCGGGTTGGTTGATATCCTGAATTTCCTGAAAGCGAAGCAGTGAAAGCATAAACAGCCTCACTCCGGAAGTCTACATGCATTGGGTTATACCTGGTACCTGCAATGACGTGAATAAGGCAGAATTAATGAGAATTTTTGACCGGCAATTAAAGAGCCCAGGTATATACCTGGGCTCTGACTCCTCCGGCTTTACTCGTTGCTAAAACTAATTTAGATTAGCAGGATTTATCGTTTCTCCACCCAGAATACTGTATTCTAACAGCGAGCCGTCATACATTTTGGCTTTATTGTTACGCATGATTTCATGGGCAACAAACCACAAACCTGATGCCAAATGACCTGTATTGCAGTAGGTTATAGTAGCTGCGCTTGGATCAAGCCCTTCAGCGACCATCATGGATTTATAGCTGGATGCGGGTAGAAACCTAGCCGCAGGACCATCAGCAGTAGTCACAAGATCCGGGGGGAAATTCTTGGCACCAGACAGGTGCCCTGGCAACTCTCCCTTCTTGGTGAATACACCCATATATTGATTTTGCGGACGTGCATCAGCCAGCTGCATATTATTGTTTGCAATGACACCCTTTACTTCAGCATAGGTGGCTAAAATAGTTCTATCTTCGGCAGTAGCCTTCCAATTCCCGCTCTTAGCCTTTGGGGCATCGGTTGCGGCGGGGAAGCCTGCTGCCAGCCATGCTGCCATGCCACCATCAAGAATAGCCATATTTTTCTGACCATAGTACTTAAACTGCCAATACAGGCGGGTCGCAGCACCTACGTCGCCTGTGTTCATACCGGCAGGCACGATAACGATGGCAGAATCCTTATTCACACCCCATGACTGCGCCAACTTTTCAAAATCAGCCTTCGGCGGGATCAGTCCTTTTACCATCTTTCCGTTTACTTCGCGTGCCACACGTACCTGACTGAAATCCACAAAACTTGCACCAGGTATATGTCCAGAAACACTTCCCACCACAATCTTGCCATCAACCATACCGGTCTCCGGCGCTTTCGTGAATAGCGCAGCAGGCCCACTGACCTGAAGTATGGTGACTTCATCTTTATGAGTGTTGAGCCAAGAGGGGTCTACCAATGGAGAGGAAATCTCGAGTGCCATGGCGTTCTGTGCGATCGCCACTCCTATGGCCAACAGTACAAAAATAGATTTGTATATACGCATGATCTACTCCTTTAGTGGGTTGACAACTTTCCTCCGTCAGGGACGGAGTGCGACGATAGTAAGCACACAATATCCACAAGTCCATCAATAATGGGAATTTACTGCCTAATATTGTTCACATTGTTAACCAGGTCTCGCGATTTATTCATCAAGAAAAGATATGACCTGATTTCATCCATCTAACCCACAGTTATTAAGGTGTTTGCGCTGTATAATCTGCACTTGCAATCAGCGAAAAAGTGGGAATTAATCTACCGTATATGGATATTGTAATTGTGACAGAAGTCGCAGTACAATTCGCACAATCGGGACGCACATACATTAAATAATTATAAAATTGAGTAGTTGAAATATGCGGTTCAAACACACTCTGGCGACTTTTATCTGCCTGTCTGCACTTGCTGTCGTAATCCCAGCTAATTCTGCAATAATCGGCCCCGCTGGCAACTACAACGTATTTGTTTTCGGTAACTATGAGAGTCACGGCGCGGATACTCAAGGCAATCTTGCCGCAGGGGGTGACGTTACTCTCACACCACACAGTGTTGCTACACTAATCAATGGCGACAGCGGAGCAAGACTTGATGCTGGCGGAAGTGTCACCGCTAGTAATGGTGGTGTTGGCAGTGATCAAAATGGCATGATCTACACCTCGGATGGTAGTGGCATTTCATCCTCATTCACCAGCTTTAATAGCAAGAACAGTGTGGGTTATTCTCCGTCTCCGATTGATTTTTCTGCGGCAGAGACTATGTATCAAAATTTATCTGCCTCGTGGGGTGACTTGACCTCAGGATACACAACTACACATGCGCAATACGGTTCATTAAACCTGACCGGTACTGACGCGGCATTAAATATGTTTTCTATAGTCGGTAGTGAGCTGAAGGATGTGACCGATTTAAGAATTTCCGCTCCGGCCGGTTCAACTGTTCTGATCAATGTCAGTGGTTCTGGACAAACCTTCAAGGATGGCAGTGTCTTCTTGAATGGCGGTATCGACTCAGCCCATATCATCTATAACTTCTACGAATCTACCGAGCTGACTCTTTTCTCAGGCAAAAATCTAATGGGTTCTATCCTGGCTCCAAATGCAGCTGTGGGGAGCAATGGTCCAAGTAATGGCGCCTTGGATGGTCAGCTGATTGCACAGTCATATGTGGCATTAGACGGAGAGGTGGTTACTCAATTCCATAATGTGCTGTTTGAAGGTGAAATCACCCCCGTGCCGGTACCTGCTGCCTTCTGGTTGTTTGGGTCTGCTATTGGTTTTATAGCAGTAAGGCTTCACAGAAATAGTATTGCTTAATACATTTCTTACCGGCCAAACCTGGCTAACAACTCCTTTAGTCCATCCTCATCAATGATGGTTATCCCCAACTCCTGTGCCTTGACCAGCTTAGATCCGGCATCACTGCCGGCCAATAGATAGTCTGTCTTGCCGGATACGCTGCCAGCCACCTTGGCACCCAGGGCCTGCAACTCATCCTTGATTTCCGAGCGGGGACGACTCAGGGTACCGGTGATCACAAAGCTTTTACCCTTCAAAATTTGCGGCTCCGCCACTGGTGTATCAATCTCATCCCAGCGTACTCCGGCATCCACCAGCTTCTGGATTACCTCCAGGTTATGGGATTGACGGAAGAAAGCGATTATATGCTCTGCCATTATCGGACCTATGCCTTCTATAAGACTTAGGTCATCTGCATTGGCATGCTTGACTGCATCAAGTACACGGAAATGGTTGGCGAGGGCAGATGCGGTCACCTCCCCTACTTCGCGGATTCCCAGGGCATAGAGGAAGCGCGCCAGTGTCGTCTGTTTGCTCGTTTCCATGGCCTTAATCAGATTATCTGCTGATTTATCACCCATGCGCTCAAGACCTGCGATCTGTGCGTGGGAGAGAGAGTAGATATCCGCAAGATCATGCACCAGCTCCTTGTCTACGATGATATCCACCAGCTTGTCTCCCAAACCTTCAATGTCCATGGCGCGGCGTGAGGCAAAGTGCTTTATCGCCTGTTTTCGCTGGGCCGAACAGTAGAGACCACCACTACAACGTGCCACCGCTTCACCTTGGGGTTTGATTACATCTGAACCGCACTCCGGACAGCGAGCGGGAAGTTGTACCGGTTTTACATATCCTTCACGCCGTTCCGGCAACACCCGTACCACCTCAGGAATAACATCCCCGGCACGGCGTACAAATACAGTATCGCCAACCCTCACGTCCTTCTTTGCAACCTCATCCATATTATGCAGTGTTGCATTACTCACGGTTACACCGCCGACGAATACCGGTTTTAGCCGCGCAACCGGGGTAATGGCCCCGGTACGTCCCACCTGGAATTCTATGGATTCAACGATGGTCAACTCCTCCTGGGCTGGAAACTTCCAGGCGATGGCCCAGCGTGGGCTGCGTGCAACGAATCCCAGTTCCTCCTGATCCTGCAGGCGATCCACCTTGAAGACGACACCATCGATATCATACTCAAGACTGTCCCTGCGCCGGGCCAGCTGCGAAAAATAGTCTGCGCACTGGTGTACTCCGGTGAGGATTTTCAGCTCTGGTGATACCCTCAGCCCCCACTGAGTTAACATCTCAATACTTTTACTGTGGGTAGATGCCAGGGGACCACCAGCTATCTCGCCAAAACCGTAGCAAAACATATTCAGCGGTCTGGTAGCTGTTATCTTTGGATCGAGTTGCCGCAGACTGCCTGCCGCTGCATTGCGCGGATTAACAAACTCCTTTAACCCGGCTTTACGCGCCTGTTGATTGAAGCGTTCAAATCCGGCCTTGGGCATGAACACCTCCCCCCTTACCTCTAGGATATGCGGCCATCCAGTACCGAACAGACGCAGTGGTACCGATTGAATGGTGCGTACATTGTGGGTGACATCCTCGCCATGACTGCCATCACCGCGGGTCGCGGCCTGAATCAACACACCATTTTCGTAGCGCAGGCTGACGGCCAATCCATCCAGCTTGGGTTCGGCACAATAGACTATCTTGTGATCCTCACCCAAACGCTCCTTTACCCGGTGTTCAAATCTGGCAAATTCATCCTCGCTGAAGGCGTTATCCAGCGACAGCATAGGTATGCTGTGCTGGACCGATGCAAATTCCTTGAGGGGCTTGGCTCCCACCCGCTGGGTGGGTGAGTCGCTAGTAATAAGCTCTGGGTATTCTGACTCGATCTTCTGCAGTTCCCTAAACAGGCGATCATATTCACTATCCGGAATCTGCGGATCATCCAGCACATAGTAGTGATAGTTGTGCCGGTCTATCTGATCCCTGAGCTGTTTTACCCGTTCCACAACGGAACTGGCTGTATTCATTGCTTACTGCGCGCCAATTGCAGCTGGCGATGATGTTCCTGGATCTCTTCCCGGATATGGCTAATGGTCTGTTTACTGAGCGCACTATGGGTTTCATCCCGCAGTTCTCCATCCAGGAGATTTGCCAGTTGTTCTGCGGTATACAGCATATCGGCAAATATACTTAGGCCATCCTTCGGTCCGGGCAGAGAGGCAAAGATGGCCAGTCCCGGGGTTGAAAAACTATCCATATTGTCAACGGGAAATACACCTGGTTCAACCATACTGGCCATGCTGTATACTGCCTGTCTCTTCTCTTGCTCATCACCATAGTGGTGAAAGATATCCATCTCCCCCAGATCCATTCCAACATCCTGGGCCACGCATAAGATGTCATCTCCATAGAACAGACCGGCGTGATCACGTGGTACGATATTCAGTTGAATTATCTTAATCGGAAGTGCGGGTTTGTTCTCTTGTTTTGTCTGTTTTTTGTTATCACTGGTAAAGAAGGAGATAGACATCTGATCCTTGGGTGCGGCCCTCTCCACCGTCACACTATGTCTGTGCTCTTCATGCAACAGCTCTTCCAGCTGTTCGAGCTCTGATGTCAGGTTTTCTTCCAGATCTTTACGTTCATCATCTGTGGCTGTGGCTGCAGCGATATCAACATCAGGATATTCATCCTCATCTTGATGTAGCTCCTCTTGCTGATCTGCCAAATCTTGATCATCACCGTCGTTATTATAGAAGCTGTCCCACCTGGGTTCTGTATGTTTCTCTTCAGGTTGTTTCTGCGCACTGCTCATCCACTGCGCAGTTGTTTGATTTTGTTTTTTACGTTTGTAAAGGTCGGCCGCATAGATGCCGAAGATCAGTACGGCACCAATCAGGAATAAGATTAGACGTAGGATGTCCGCTTCCATCTGTTTGGTTGTTAGCCCTTATTTGTAAGCCTGCGCAAACAATCAGTCAGCAAAGGATACCACGCTCCAGGTATTTGTTAAGAGCGATGATCTCAGGTTTATCCAACAGAGTTCAAATATTTGGCACTTAGCAAATACTGTCGCCCATGATTGCTCTTCTGTTAGCTGGCAACCATCTTGGCAGCTTCATCCAGATCTACTGAAACCAGTCTGGAGACACCGGCCTCGTGCATGGTTACACCAGTAAGGTGATTGGCGATCTCCATAGTCAGTTTATTATGGGTAATAAATATGAACTGTACCTGGTCAGACATGGATCTTACCATTTCACAAAAGCGCACTACATTTGCGTCATCCAGCGGTGCATCCACCTCATCCAGCATACAGAAAGGCGATGGGTTGAGGTTGAAGATGGCAAATACCAACGCCACAGCCGTTAACGCCTTCTCTCCGCCCGATAGCAGATGAATACTGGAGTTGCGCTTACCCGGCGGCCGCGCCATGACCGTTACCCCGGTATCCAGTAGGTCATCGCCGGTAAGTTGCAGATAGGCGTGCCCACCTCCAAACAGCTGCGGAAACTTATCCTGGAGTCCGGAATTCACCTTGTCGAAGGTCTCCTTAAAGCGGGTGCGGGTCTCACGGTCTATCTTGCGGATGACATTTTCCAGAGTTTCCAGAGCGTTGCTTACATCCTCATGTTGTGAGTCCAGATAAACCTTGCGCTCAGACTGCTCCTGGTATTCATCAATGGCTGCAAGGTTGATCGGTCCAAGGCGTCGAATGCGCATATCCATACGCTCCAGATCCTCTTCCCATTTTTGCTTGGTAGCGTCCTGAGGCAGGTTACTGAGAAGTTCATCGCGGTCAAAGCCTGACTCGTCGATTTGTTCACTAATGGTCTTGTGGCGTACCAGAACCTCCTGATGCTGCATTCTCCCCTTATCCAGGATATCCCGCTCCATCTGGACTTGCTGCTCCGCCTCGCTCCTTTGCTGCTCATGCGTGCGCAGAGCCGCATCTATCTGTTCCAGCTTACCGCGTGCCGCCTGCATTTCAGCTTCAACCCCAACCCGCATCTCCAACTGTTCCGCCAGATCTCTGTTGTTCTGTTCCAGCGGTGCATGGCTCTGGTCGATGGCACTTTGTAACTCATCCCTTCGCGCCGACAGATGGGTGATCTGACTCTTCATCCGCTCCAGATTCTGAGTCAGGGACTCCTGGGAGGAGCGCATAGATTCGATACGCAAGGCTATTGCATGGGCCTTGCTGCGCAGATCCAGGGTTTCGTCCCTGATATCGGTACGTTGTGCCCGCAGACTATCCCGGCGTTTGACCAGAACCTCGCGCTGTTCCGTCAGGGTCTCCATCTCCTCAAGAGCCGCATGCAGTTTGGCACGTGCCTGGGTGATCTCTCCCTGCTCCTGTTGCTGCTGCTGTTTTAGTTCGGTTATCTCACGTACGATATTTTCATTGCGATTCTTCTGCTGTTCCGCCCGCGCCATACGTCCACTCATATTCGAACGAACATCAGACAATGAGCGGTTAAGCTGGTTAAGCTGGTTCTGTACCTGGTCGCGATCATGCTCAGCCCGTTGCAATTCTGTCCGGTCTTTGTCTACCTGCGCGGCCAATTCATCGACTCTGGTCTGAAGCTGCTGCTTGCGATCAATCAGTTCGCGAATCTCCCCTTCCCGCTCTAATACACCAGAGGTCTCACCAGACTCCCGGTTTAGACGCAGCCAGTTAGTTCCGATCCAGACACCACTTTGGGTAATTACCGATTCCCCCGAACTCAGGTTCTGGCGCATTAGCAATGCCTGTGGCAGATCTGCTGCGATCTTTACCCCTGAGAGCAGGGAAGCAAGATCCCACGGAGCCCTAACCTTGTTTATCAATAGATCGGAATCAGAACTATTTGATGAGGTGTGTGCGCTGGTGTCAAACAGGGAGAGAGAACCATTCTGCAACTGCTCGATATCTGCAGCAAGCCTGGTAACTCCATCTGTGCAGATCGCCTGGAGATTGAATCCCAAAACCATCTCAACTGCCTGCTGCCAGCCGTTCTCAACCTCTATCTTCTCAGCCAGTCTGGCGGCATGGTCCAGCTGATGTTGTTCCAACCACTGGGCTGTAGCCTTCCCCTTCTTCCCTAGAGCAGCTTCCTGCAGTGTCTCCAGCGATACCTGCCTGCCGGTTACCTGTTGTAGTTCTGCCAGCACCTGATTCTGCTCGGCTTGCCGCTGGTTGTGGCTATCTCTGATGCTGGAGATGGCGGATATGGATCCATCCAGTTGCAGCTGGAGCGTTTCTACCTGTTTCTGTAATTGCCCCTCCTGTTGCTGAAACCCGAGTATCTCCTGCTGTAGATTTGGTTCTCTCAGACGTTCCAGCTCAGATTCCAGACGCTGAAGCCGTATCTGGTGATTCCGCTCCTGCTGCTCCAGATGATTGATTCTGGTCCTCTCAACCTGGGCGGACTGAGCCGGTTCTGCCGCATGCCGGTTAAACTCATCCCATTCGTTCTGCCAGACAGTGAGTTCCTGCTCCGCCTTGGTAAGCTTTTCAGATGCCATCTGTTCAAGTCTGCGCGCCTCCTGCAGGTGTGGGTCCTCTTCATCCAGCACGCGCTGAATCTCCCGCAGTTTCTCACTGTCATGTTCCTGATGATCCATCGACTCTTGCCAAGCCTGCTGGGTCTGCTCCAGGTCAATCTCCTGCTGCTGCCTCAGAGAGGTGATATGTTTGATGGTCTGTTCCAACCGCGCAATCTCGGCACCAACAGCATAGTAACGACCTTGGACAGAATTGAATTGGGTATTTGCTTCGGCATGCTCGTCGCGTTCCTGTTCGATCCTTGACTCAAGATGGCGTTGTTTGGCCAGCGCCGCCTCCATCACTGTAGTTTGATCCCTCAGCTTCTTATCCATCACCTCCAGCTCTTTACCCATTATCTGCCAGCGCAGGGTCAACAGTTCAGCCTTCATCTGCCGTTCCTGCTGTTTCAGCACCTTGTATCTTTCCGCAGTGGCAGATTGGCGCTTCAGTCTCTGAAGTAATTTATCAACTTCATCTCTTAAGTCATTTAATCTGCTTAGGTTTTCACGAGTTCTTTTTATTCTATTTTCTGTTTCCCGACGACGCTCCTTGTATTTGGATATACCTGCAGCTTCCTCCAGAAATGCGCGCAGATCCTCTGGCTTGGCCTCAATCAGACGGGAGATCATACCCTGTTCGATGATGGAGTAACTGCGCGGACCAAGACCGGTGCCTAGAAATAGATCGGTAATATCACGGCGGCGGCAGCGTACTCCATTCAGTTGATAGTTTGACTGGCCATCACGATGAACTTGCCGCTTAACCGATATCTGATTGTATTTGGCATATTGCCCGCCAGCACTTCCATTACTGTTGTCGAACAGAAGTTCAATACTGGCGGAACCGACCGGTTTTCTGGATGAGGAGCCATTGAAGATTACGTCCGCCATCGATTCACCACGCAGCATCTTGGCGGAGCTTTCGCCCATAACCCAGCGCACCGCATCGATAATATTTGACTTTCCGCAACCGTTCGGACCAACAACGCAGACTAGGTTGCTTGGGATGTTTACGGTGGTTGGGTCGACGAAGGACTTGAATCCTGCTAGTTTTATTTTTTCCAAACGCATAGGCGCTAAAGATACCGTTTGCCCGGTTTTGATACAAGCTGATTATAAAATATAAAATACATTAGATATGTTACTTATCTTATTGTTTATTGGTGTAATTAATTAAATCATAAATAATGGCTGCCAGTAAAAAACATACCTAAGTCACACTCCGAAGAGAATCTATCATGAACTCCGCAGGCAGGCGCTGAATCATACACGATCTATGGATGGAGTAGTTGTCTTTTGTTACGTATAATCAGCAGCCAATTTTCCTTAAAGTATCAGACCTCAACAATATGACAACTAATCCCACAAAGGCGCTGGAAGTATTTGAAAACCCTCAGCAAGAGCGTGATTACACTATCAGAATCCAGGTTCCTGAGTTTACCTGTCTCTGCCCAAAGACCGGGCAGCCTGACTTTGCAGAGCTTACTATCGAATATATTCCTGACAAACTGTGCGTGGAATTGAAGTCCTTAAAGCTTTATGCCTGGTCTTTCCGCGACGAGGGAGCCTTTCACGAGGATGTAACCAATCAGATACAGCAAGATCTGGTTGCTGCAACTGCCCCAAGATTCATGCGTTTGACTGCAAAATTCAATGTGCGTGGCGGTATCTACACCACGGTAGTAGTAGAGCATCGCGCACCTGGTTGGCAACCACCAATACCGGTTAAGCTACCCTGACAACGTATGACCTGACAAGTCCTTCAGGACACAACAATAATCGAGGATGGATTACACACACCATGTTTAAGCTTGAAGAGACGAAGATAGGCGTGATCGGACTGGGTTATGTCGGCCTACCATTGGCAGTTGAGTTCGGAAAGAGATACCCAACAGTAGGTTTTGACATCAACAGCGCGCGTATTGATGAGCTGTTAAGCGGAAATGACTCTACTCTGGAAGTGGAGCCGGATGGATTGTCTCAGGCAGTGAATCTGACATTCACTGATCAGACAAGTAAGCTTGAAGGTTGCAACTTTTATATTGTCACGGTCCCTACACCTATCGATGAACACAAGCAACCTGATCTCTCACCTATAATAGCCGCCAGTCACACTCTGGGTATGATTCTGAAGAGTGGTGATATTGTGGTCTACGAGTCTACGGTATACCCAGGTGCCACTGAAGAGGTATGTGTTCCTATCCTCGAATCAGACTCTGGCCTGGTATTTAACCGGGACTTTTTTGTCGGCTATAGCCCGGAACGCATCAATCCAGGCGATAAAGAGCATCGGCTACCAAACATCCTTAAGGTAACCTCAGGTTCAACCCCTGAAGTAGCAGAATTTATAGATGATCTATATCGCAGTATCATCACCGCCGGGACTCACAGGGCCAGCAGTATCAAGGTTGCGGAAGCGGCCAAGGTGATTGAAAACACCCAACGCGATCTGAATATCGCCCTGGTCAATGAACTTGCAATCATCTTCAACCGCCTCGGAATAGATACCCTGGAAGTATTGGAAGCGGCCGGCAGTAAATGGAATTTTCTGCCATTTCGTCCCGGTCTGGTAGGAGGACACTGTATTGGGGTCGATCCCTATTATCTTACCCACAAGGCCAAGTCCATTGGTCATCAGCCAGAGGTGATACTCTCTGGACGTCGCATCAATGACCGCATGGGAGCTTATATTGTAGGAGTGATCATTAAAATGATGATCAAGCGTGGCCATGCGATTGCCAACAGTAAGGTGCTGATACTTGGTCTCACCTTCAAAGAAAACTGTAATGATCTGCGCAACACCAAGGTTGCTGATATGATCGCTGAGTTTGAAAGTTTTGGTACCAAGGTCGATGTATATGATCCATGGGCAGATCCCAAACAGGCTAAACGCGAGTATGGTATTGAACTTATCGATACACCACAAAATAACCACTACGATGCTGTGGTGTTAGCGGTAGCCCATAGAGAGTTTCAACAACTTGGAGCAGATCGCATCCGTAGCTTTGGGACTGCTAATTCCATTCTCTATGATGTAAAACATCTCCTACCTAAAGACGCAGTGGATGGACGGCTGTAGTACTTGTATAACAGTAGGCAGTAACAAAAAAGCAAATTGCAGAAGGATTCAGTATGAAGGTTTTAATTACAGGAAGCGCAGGTTTTATTGGTTCAGCACTATCTCTGCGACTATTGGAGCGCGGAGATGAGGTCATAGGTATTGATTGTCTAAATGACTATTACGACGTCAACCTGAAACAGGCGCGCCTGGCCCGTACCCTCCCTCATCCGGGTTACACAGACCTGCGGATAAATATCGAAGATCGAGACGCAGTGGCGGACGCCTTCAGCAGACACAAACCGAATCGAGTGGTAAACCTGGCAGCCCAGGCAGGGGTACGCTATTCCATTGAAAATCCCCAGGCCTATATCGATACCAATTTGGTCGGATTTGGCAATATACTCGAAGGATGCCGGCATAATGATGTTGAACATCTGGTGTTCGCTTCAAGCAGCTCTGTCTATGGCGCCAACACCAATATGCCCTTCTCTGTACATGACAACGTAGACCACCCATTAAGCCTATATGCAGCCAGCAAGAAGGCCAACGAATTGATGGCCCACACCTACAGTCACCTGTATCAACTTCCGGTCACCGGTCTACGCTTCTTTACAGTATATGGCCCCTGGGGCCGTCCAGACATGGCACTTTTCCTGTTCACTAAAAGCATTCTGGCCGGAGAGCCGATCAATGTATTCAACTATGGTAATCACCGGCGTGACTTCACCTATATTGACGATATCGTAGAGGGCGTAATCCGCACTCTGGATCGGGTTGCACAGCCTAATACCGAATGGAGCGGTGATAATCCAGATTCAGCAACCAGTCTGGCTCCCTACCGTATTTACAACATCGGCAATAACAACCCGGTGGAACTTAGACAATATATCTCAGTGCTGGAGGAGTGCCTGGGAAAAGAGGCTATTCAGAACCTACTGCCGCTACAGCCTGGGGATGTACCTGACACCTATGCTAACGTAGAAGCCCTGGTGCAAGACACCGGCTATAAACCGGAAACCACCATCCAAGAAGGTATTGCCAATTTTGTAGAGTGGTACCGTAACTACTACAAGGTGTAGAGGGCCTTTTCCTTTCACATTTCGCTTCATTTAGTATTTACTTACCGGCATTCAATCAGCCATATAAAGTCAGGTTCCCTGGTATAACCGTATTTTACAGGTTATGTGTTCCAGGGAACTCCGATCCAGATAATTTTTCTATAGAGGAGCGCGCATGTAGTATTATTGGGCGTGTGAATTAGGTGTTTTGGTAAAGAATGATTGGAAGCAGATATGAATGTCATAGAATTTATTAGGGAAAAAACCGAGAATATTCAACAGAATAACGCGGAATTTATCGCCAAGCTGGAACCGAAATTCCGTAATCTATCGGAACTGATTAACGATAAAATTGCTAATACCCTTAACAACCCATGGATATCTCGTTTCAATCCTTTCGAGGATGATGGAACGGAAACGGTAATATCTCTTGCTGCGGAAAATACCTATAAAGAGCTTAAAGGCAAACTCGGAGAAGAGACGTTCCTGGGACACTGGCACACAGTGGACCAGAACTGTATAGATAAGTTTGCGGATATCACTGGTGACGATCAGTGGATCCACACAGATCCTGCGCGCGCAAAGACCGAGTCTCCTTTTAAATCAACCATTGCCCACGGTTTTTTGACCCTGGCTCTGATTCCAACCCTTACCGAGACGGTCGATCCGGATACAAATCCATACCCTGATGCCAAGATGGTGGTTAATTATGGTCTGAATCAGGTGCGTTTCCCCTTCCCGGTTAAGGCCGGTTCCAGAGTACGAGCCAGAACCCGTCTGGTAGGACTGACGCCGATGAAGCGCAGCATAGAAGTAGTAAATGAGGTCAGCATTGAGGTGGAAGACAGTAAACGTCCTGCATGTGTGGCAGAGACGGTGCTAAGGCTCTACTTCTGAACAAACAGATGTGGTGGTTATAGCCTATGGGGATATCAAATTATCCTTCGTCTGTCACTCTACCTAAAAACAGCGCCGGTTGCTCCACTGTATTAGAGTTTCTGATGATAAGATTTCCCAGAATCACCCCTGACATATGGTTACAGCGTATAAGAGATGGAAAGGTTCAGTGGGAGGATAAAACAGCTATCTCAGAATACTCCCACTACTCCCCCCACAAACGCGTCCTCTACTACCGTGAGGTAGAACAGGAGCCTGATATCCCATTTCCCGAAACCATCGTGTACCGGGACGATAAGCTACTGGTGGTAGATAAACCGCACTTTATGCCGGTTATTCCCAACGGTAACTATGTACGGCAGTCACTTCTATACCGACTGCGCAACAAAACCGGTATCGATACCCTTACCCCAATACACCGTATCGATCGTTGCACTGCCGGCATCGTAATGTTTTCAATCAACCCGGATACGCGTGCTTCATATCAGATGCTGTTTGCAAAGGGCCAAGTAACCAAGACTTACCATGCAATCGCAAATATTCCTACAAACTCAGACTTACTCACACAACAACTGCCACGACAATGGTTGGTGGAAAATCGGATTGTACGCGGCGATCCCTGGTTTAGAATGAGTGTTAGCGACGGCGACATTAATGCGCGCACCCGCATTGAGTGTATAGCCGTAAAGAATGCCAAGGGCCTGTTTCATCTTTACCCACTTACAGGCAAGACACATCAATTACGTCTGCATATGAGCGGGCTTGATATGCCATTGGTAAATGAAAGGTATTATCCCGAGTTAAAATCAGAGGCAGCAGATGACTTCGAGCAACCACTGCAACTGTTGGCAAAACGCCTGGAGTTCATTGATCCGATAACAGATGAAACGAGATGTTTCAGCTCACTTATGAACCTGGCCTGGTAGCGGACACTCAGGTGTTTGCGCCACTATTTGGTTTAAGCAACTATAATCCTGTACATTAAGGTCGGTAACATTTGATCATATAACGATTTGCAATAATTCATACACATCGGAGGAAAAACAATGGGTACTGCGAACGACGTGTTAAAAAATGCCCTGGCAAATGAGGTAAAAGCCGCTGCTTTCTACAATCTGGCAGCAAAGGTCACACCTGATGATGAAACCCGCATGCTATTCATTGAACTTGCCGGAATGGAAGATGGGCACTCCCGCGACTTTTTGGAAAAAGCAACCGGGACTGAACTGGCAGAGGGATTTGATGCCGAGGCCTACCTGGATGAGCTGGAAAAAGATATGGAGGAGCAGGCAGAAACCGCACATAACGATCTGTTCGAAAGTGGTGATATGAATGCTGTCCTGGATTTTGCTATTAGTATGGAATCCCATGCCCGCGACACCTATCAGGTAATGGCTAGTATGGTTGAAAACCCGGCGATTAAAAAATTCTGCTCTGAATTAGCAGAAGAAGAGGAGGAGCATCGTAAGATGCTGGAACTTGCAAAGACATCCCTGAGTATGGAGCTGGAAGAACGCCCGGGATTATAATTCATTCTGGCAACCAAAAGAGGCATCTGTCTACTTAGTATTATCGCAGCACATGGAAGTGCCGAAGTATTCAGCCATTATGGGTGCTGAAAAAAGCTGAATAGTTCCCTACATAACTAACTGCAGGTCCAGCCTCTGTGATAATATCTGCAGTAAGTTCAATCCGCGCCCGATCACCCTGTTCCAGTCTCTGCATAAACAGTTCAAACGATCCATCTTGTGGTAAGCGACAACGCGCCTGAATATCCCCTCTGACCGGAAGCATATAGGAAATCTTCGCCTGCCCTAGAACACAGTGTGCATCCAGACCTGCCTCCTCAAATTTAAGGTGCAACATACCCCAGCAAGTAACTGCACAGATACTATACAGACTTCCACCAAAGGCCGTGCCGTGGATATTAATATTTGGTTCAAAATCAGCATGCAGGGTCAATTCGTGGCCGTTATGTGATGCCACTCTTACGCCCATCTGCTGAGTTAGAGGAACCTCCTGATGCAGGGTTTTTTCAAGTGTTTTTAATATATCCATTTTATTATTTATATTACCCAGTTACTGATGCAGTTACACAAAACCAGAACGCGCTAACATAGCACAATTCGCAAACATGCTGTATGCAGCGTAGTCTCCGTCCAACATTAATAGCATTGCCACATACGTTATATACTGATCCGAACTGATCTTTTGGTAGTATGAACCTCAAGTAAAGAGTGTGGTACAGTATTCTTTTTGCAGATAGAATCAGATCACAGCATAATACCTAGCATATCCCACTGAATCTATACGTATTTTAAGTTACAACGATAAAATAATTTAACCCTAAGCAAGCTTTGTAGATATCTATATGTTCCTGACTGACTACTATTCTGAATCAAAAAAAGGCATAAGCTTTACCCGACAACAAGCGAGTGACTTTGCAAAATCAATCGCTGGTGATTTCAACCCTCTGCACGATCCTGACAACAAGATGTTCTGCGTACCAGGAGATCTACTTTTCTCTGTTGCCCTGGCCAAGCTCGGACTAAGCCAACGTATGCACTTTTCTTTCTCAGGTATGGTGGCAGATAATATTTCCATACTATTCCATAGTACAGACCCCAGTTCAGTTGACGTCGTAGATAGTGAAGGTAAAGTCTATCTCTCAATCAACAGGTCCGGTGATTCCACAACCGATGAAACTGCTATCGCCAGCTTGGCACGCAGTTATGTTGAGTTTTCAGGGCGCACTTTTCCACACATACTGGTCCCGCTTATGCGGGAACATAACACCATGATAAACCCATCACGTCCTATGGTGATCTATGAAAGCATGGAGATTGACCTGAGACATTTGGATATTTCCCGGCCGGAACTGGAACTCACAGAAACAACCTTTGAGGTAAACGGGAAAAAGGGCCGAGTTAAACTTGGTTTTTGCCTGAAACAAGACGGGAATATAATTGGTAGCGGTATTAAATTTATGTCACTGCGCGGCTTAGGTCCGTATGAACAGCTAAGTATTGATCAGATTGTAGAAAGTTACATGCGCCGTCGTGAGCTATATATCTCGTAATATCAATATGTTATATCTGATTATGAATTTGTATTCTAAAATCAGAGAGATCAATCCGTTCAGCATGTATTCAGTTAGGGAATTCTAACATATCAACTAAATGATACCTCATTGCCATCGAGCTAGGAGATTCGACATGTTGATCAGGAACCCATATTTTATCTTCACGACACTCACCCTGTTAGTTACACTCTCCGCACTTCCACAAACAGCATCAGCTGGATTCAGATCAGCTGATCTCTCCATACGGAACAGCGCACTATCCAGAACAGAATTTATTCAGAGTGACCTGTATAAGGTGAGAGGACGCGACTATAGACACGATAGACGTCATGAGCGATATAGATATCACAGACGGAACCGACACGAGGACAGGAGGATTATCCTCTACTCGCCATACTACCCCTATTACAGCCCCATATGGGACTATCCGCCATATAGCTACGACCTTTACTACAGAGGACCGCGTTCAGGAATTACCTTCTACTTCGGTGATTGATTACTGCAACTGGCTTAATTGACGGCAGGACATTATGTCCTGCCGTCAATTTTTTGTTATTGGCATAATCCAGTAATAAAATACCTACACAAGCTCAACAACCCATAGCGACAATGGCAGAAAGACATTAAGATAGCATTAATTCCTTACTAGAGTAACTTACCGCCGCTACCATGGAAAACCTATTTGAAATCGGCATGGAAAAGCTTCTGGTTGCGCGCAGGAATGGCAGCGAATTAATACTGGGATATATAGATGCACAGGATGATAACCTGGGATTTTGCACGCAATTTCAAAATGTACGCCTGGATGGGCCTCTAGCTCCTATCGGTGTTCTATCCAGCCCGCTGGAATCACATTGCTGGGACACTCTCACCTTTTATGGTGCAGCATTTATGCGACACAAGCTGCCATCAGCAGTAGTCGAACAGCTAAAAAATATCAAAAATGACGAAAATATACCTTTGTGGAAAATGACCAACTCTTACTACAAGGCGTATGAATTCCTGCTCAGCATCGGGATAACCCCTATAATCATCGACAAATGGTCAGATCTTAAGATTACCGCCAGAGACGGAACCATAACCGAACTACGTGGCCCAGTGGTATGCAACGTTCCTCTGCTTACCAAAAAGCGGCAGGTACATAACTATCTGCAGAATAAGATACGTGAGGAATTACAGACCATAAGGGTCAAAGAGAGAGAATTTTCCGAGGAAGAAGTACTTAAGCTATTCAAAGATTATCTTTAGACTTTTACAAATAGAACCAAGCAAAGATAATGAAAAAACATCACTTTCCCACCTGTTCAGTAATCAGTTATGCTACCAAAGCTGTGGATGCAACCGCAGATTTAGTCTCTGAACTAAAACACGCCAATATTGAATTGCTTACGAGGGATCATAATGGATCTTGACCTAAACAAATTCCGCACCCTTGTTCCGATAAATGCCCTCTATGAACACAACCTGATGCAACTTGCCAAACAGGCGAGAGTGGAGAAGTTTACCCAAGGCGATACCATTTTTCACCAGGGTGATCATGATCCAGACTCTATCTACCTGATGTCCGGTGCAATCAAGCTTGTTTCCGCTGAAAATAAAGAGATAGAAATCAGTGCTGGCACCAAACAGGCAAGCTATGCCTTGTCGGCATCTTTACCGCGTAAACATGACGCTGTTGTGACATCAGCAACAGCGAGCCTGGTGTGGATTAACCGGGTACTGTTGGAACGTTTGTTGGCATGGGGTGAATCATCTGAACAAAGTGCCAGCCACACACAAAGCGTTTCAGAGAAAGGGCCATCTGCACTTGATAGTGAGTGGATGATGGCTATGCTGCAGTCGCAGATATTTCTGCGACTGCCTGCTCAGAATATACAAGAACTATTCTCCAGAATGGAGGAGCTCGATGTAAA
Source organism: Sedimenticolaceae bacterium (assembly GCA_050288245.1). Taxonomy (GTDB): domain Bacteria; phylum Pseudomonadota; class Gammaproteobacteria; order Chromatiales; family Chromatiaceae; genus JAAGZL01. The sequence goes on along the minus strand of JBNKDM010000002.1, from coordinate 49,544 downwards.
GAGGGGAGATATAATCGTAAGGTACGGAGAAGAGGGTGGATTCTATTACATGGTAAAGACCGGCCGCTGCCAAGTTAGCCGACCTACGGACAATGGAGATGAGGTATTAGCAGAAATTGGCAGGGGTAGTAGTTTTGGGGAGGAGTCTCTCATAGCTAATGCACCACGCAACGCCACCATAACCATGCTTAGCGATGGCAAACTGATGCGCCTGGCAAAAAATGACTTCATCGAACTGTTTAATGAACCAATTCTCAATTGGGTTGATATGTCTCAGGCCGAAACCATGATTTCAGAGGGTGCAACTCTGGTGGATGTTCGCACCAGGGACGAGTATGAAAACTCAGGTGTTGCAGGGGCAGTCAATATCCCTCTTGGCCTCATTCGCCAACAGGGGCCTGAATTGTCCCAGGAAACCAGATATATTCTCTATTGTGACACCGGGCAGCGCAGCTCCACCGCCGCATTTCTTCTAAGCCAGATTGGGTTGGATGTGTATGTTATTAAGGACGGAATATCCGGCATCTGAGGCACTGGAGTAGAAGCTATCCGGGACGGTGCTCCCAGCGCAACCGGACCGCCATCTCTGGGCCAGCGGCTTTGAAGAGGTCACATATCCATATATCTCCAACTGCTGCCAGCTCACCATCAATCTTTACCAAAGGGATCCTGCCACGTTGCCAGGGCGGAACTGCATGTTCCTGAAACAGATTCTTCAGACTCTTACTATTGCTTCTGCCCAGTGGCCGACAGCGTTCTCCGCCGGCCCTGAAACCAATAGTGATATTGCCACTCTCCCAAGCAGACGCCGATATGCCCTGCTCCGCCGCTTCCGCGTGTAAAACTCCAAGACCTGATGGCAGTATCAGTGGCGAACATCCATCCCACTCCAGTTCCAATGTTTGATCAAGATTCTGCAGGGTTGGCATTAAATAGATACGTTCTCTGTATCTGCGTAACTCTACTCCCTGCCAATCAACCATAGGGTTGCGATCCTCTCTTGCGGTGAGCATCTCACGCAATACCCGGTCCAGACGCACAGTGTCGGGAAGATTTAATCCCGCATCACTGATCCAGGCACGTATTACAGCACGCGCGCGTGGTGGTGGCAGGGCAGCGAGTGCGCTGATACTCATGCTGTCGTCATGATCCAAATGCATCGACTGCAGATCGATCCTGGCGGCCTGTTCTATCAACGATTGAGCCTCTGCACAGTGACTGGCACTACGGGAAAGAGTCCTATCCAGTGCTGGCCAACGTTGCCGCAGCCGAGGAATTACCTCATGACGCAAATAGTTACGATCGAATGAGATATCGCGGTTACTGAAGTCTTCCAGCCACTCCAAGTGATTACTATTTGCATATTGCTCCAGGTCGGCCCGGGAGTGTTCCAACAGCGGCCTGGCATGGAATCCAGGACCAAAGCCATTGATCATGGGCATTCCGGAAAGGCCACTGGGACCGCTGCCACGTAACAGTTGTAACAGAACCGTTTCGGCCTGATCATCGCTGTGGTGCGCCGTGAGCAGTATATCCCCTTCCCGCATTATTTTAGCGATAGCGCTATATCTGCTGTCACGCGCAACCGCTTCCGGACTCTCACCTTTACCATGGGTCGCATCCACTTCCATGATAGCTATGGGGATTTTATGTCGTTTACAGAAAGCAGAACATTTTTCCGCCCAGATCTGGGCCTGTTCCTGTAGACCATGGTTGACGTGCAGGGCCTCTACCTGTGCCATGAGTTGTTCACGGATTTGCAAAATAGCGTGGAGCAGTACTTGTGAATCCATGCCTCCACTGTAGGCAACCAACATACGCTTACAGGATGGTAAAGCAGATAAGGTTTGCAGCAGCAGGCTCTGATTAAAAGCCATAACTCTCTCTACCCGGAAAAATTACCGTACTGCATCAACCGCGTATAACGTTGCTCCAGAAGTTTGTCGATTGGGATATTGAATAGGGTGTCGAGTGTCTCCAGCAAGCTGTGTTTGACATTGCTAACGGTGGAATCTATATCACGGTGAGCACCACCCAGTGGCTCATTAATGATGCCGTCAATCAGGCCCAGTTCTTTGAGCCGAACAGAGGTGATTCCCATTGCCTCTGCCGCCAGAGGTGCCTTGTCTGCGCTCTTCCACAGGATAGAGGCACAACCCTCGGGAGAGATAACTGAATAGGTGCTGTACTCCAGCATCAATACGCGATCACCGACACCGATAGCCAGGGCACCACCGGAGCCGCCCTCCCCCATCACCGTACATATAATCGGTATCCTTAGCCCAGACATAACCTTCAGGTTACGGGCGATGGCCTCACTCTGACCGCGCTCTTCCGCACCTACGCCTGGGTAGGCCCCAGGGGTGTCGATAAAGGTGAGCAGAGGCATATTGAAGCGTTCAGCCATCTCCATAAGACGCAACGCCTTGCGATAACCCTCCGGACGTGGCATACCGAAGTTACGAAATAATTTTTCCGTGGTATTCCTACCTTTTTGATGACCGATCAGCATGACCGGTTTGCCATCAAGACGCGCCACACCGCCGATTATGGCGTGGTCATCAGCGAAGGTACGGTCACCGTGTAGCTCCTGGAACTCATCAAACACTCCATCTATGTAATCGAGCATATACGGACGCTGTGGATGCCTTGCCAGTTGGGATATCTGCCAGGGCTTTAGATTGGAAAAGATTGATTCTGTTAAAGATCTACTTTTTTTCTCCAGTCTGACAATCTCATCCTGGATGTTTATCTCATTATCGTCACCGACCAGACGCAACTCTTCGATCTTGGCCTGCAGTTCGGCGATTGGTTGTTCAAATTCAAGAAAATTCATATCCATGGGTGGAAATATACCGGATTCAGTTTGGGAATAACAATATCGTTGAGCGCTTAATAGTTGCGAGGAATAATATTATTAAAAACAGTTAGTTAATAAATTCAATGATATCGGCTAGTAGCAGTATGTTCATGATATTCTAGTTTTGATGTTACTTCATCTGTTTACTGTCAGCTGGGTTTGTTGCCATACACAACCTCAATCCCATCATGATTGAATATCCGCTCAAGTCGGCGAATCAGCTCATCAGTGGGTGTCACCCTCCATGCGTCACCAAACTCAATCATTCCGGTTGAGTCGCTTCTAAGCAGACGCAGGCGGATATTACATGTTCCGCCGATATAGGTGCTGAGAATGCCCTGAAGCTCCTGCAGGAGTGACTGATTGACCGCTCCTTGCAGTTTTGCCGTGTTCAATTGCAGGGCCCGGGCATAGATGGATCTTGCCTGTTCAAACTCCATCACCTGATCCGCACGTATGCTTAAGCCTCCACGATATTCGTCATAGTTGAGACTTCCGGTGACAACCAGAATCTTGTCTACAGCCAGCAGCTCTCTATGCTCTTCATAGATTTCAGAAAACAGGGTAACTTCGATCCTGGCAGTGCTGTCATCCAGTACGATGGTACCCATACGGCCACGCTGAGTCATACGATGGCTGACGGAGGTAACCAATCCAGCCGCCATAACCTTCACCCCACCACGTCTGCCCTTAGCATTCGAGCCGGCAGACTTAGCCGAGTCCAGTGACAGATTGGAGATGCGGGTAATCCCAATCCCTGAAAACTCATCCAGATAACGGTTGATCGGATGCCCTGTTAGATACAGACCTAGGGTCTCCTTCTCTCCCTGCAGCCGCTGCTGCTCATCCCACTCTTCGGAAACATCTGGCATGATCTGTTGATCAGGCACACTACTGCTGCCCTGCTGTTCCATGCCGAACAGGTCGTTTTGCCCAGCCTTTTGCGTGGCATGGTGCTGTTCCGCCATCTTTAGGGCCAAAGAGAGTTGTGACATCAGACTGGCCCTATTGGGACCTAGCTCGTCCATGGCTCCGGCTCGAATCAGAGACTCCAGTACCCTGCGATTGGCCTTGCGCAGATCAATGCGTCGGCAGAACTCAAACAGGTCCTGAAATATACCCTCACGCCTCCTCTCCTCCAGGATGCTCTCTATGGCAGATTCACCTACCCCCTTGATGGCGCCCAAACCGTATATAACGGTATCCTCACCGGAGACGGTAAATTTGTACTCAGAGTGATTTACATGTGGTGGGCTCACCTGCAGGCCAATGCTTCTGCACTCATCAATCATGATCACCACCTTATCGGTGCTATCCATGTCCGCCGACAACACCGCCGCCATGAATGCAGCTGGATGGTGGGCCTTGAGCCATAGGGTCTGGTACGAGACCAGGGCATAGGCGGCCGAATGTGATTTATTGAAGCCGTAGCCGGCAAATTTCTCCATCAAATCGAATATATAGGTGGCGGTCTTCTCATCAACCCCGAGTTCAACCGCGCCCTTACGGAATATCTCTCCCTGTTTCGCCATCTCTTCCGGCTTCTTCTTTCCCATGGCCCGGCGCAATAGATCTGCCCCACCCAGGGTATAACCGGCCAGAACCTGGGCGATCTGCATCACCTGTTCCTGATACAGGATTACGCCATATGTCGTCTTGAGGATTGGCTCCAACGCCGGATGCGGAAATACCACCTTCTGGCGTCCATGCTTACGCGCGATAAAATCATCCACCATTCCGGATTGGAGTGGTCCTGGACGATACAGGGCGACAAGAGCCGTAATGTCATCAAAGCAGTCTGGCTGGAGTTTTTTTATCAACTCCTTCATGCCACGGGATTCCAGCTGAAATACTGCGGTACTTTTACATGATTTGAGCAGATTGAATGCCTTGGTATCAGCCAAAGGTATCTTGGCTATATCAATCTCGTCTTCACCAGATTGTCTGCGCTGAGCATTCACTGTCTTCAGGGCCCAGTCCACGATGGTCAGGGTACGCAGGCCGAGGAAATCAAATTTTACCAGGCCAACCGCCTCAACATCGTCCTTATCGAACTGGGTGACCAGGTTGTCGCCACTGGCCTCACAATACAGCGGCGTGAAGTCAGTAAGGACGGTAGGAGCGATAACCACACCACCTGCGTGCTTACCTGCGTTTCTGGCCACCCCTTCCAGACTCATTGCCATATCGATCAGCTCGGTAACCTCCTCCTCTTCCCGATAGGCCTGATGCAGCTCCTCACTCTCTTCCAGGGCCTTTTTCAAGGTCATACCAAGATCGAACGGGATCAGCTTGGCTATGCGGTCGACAAATCCGTAGGGGTGACCCAGCACGCGACCGACGTCCCGCACCACCGCCTTGGCAGCCATACGGCCATAGGTGATGATCTGTGACACCGAGTCTCGCCCATAGCGCTCGGCCACATACTCAATGACCCGGTCTCGCCCCTCCATACAGAAATCCACATCGAAGTCGGGCATGGAGACACGCTCCGGGTTGAGAAAGCGCTCAAACAGCAATTCGTGTTCAATTGGATCCAGATCGGTAATACGCAGGGCATAGGCCACCAGGGAACCTGCTCCGGATCCACGCCCTGGACCAACCGGCACATCGTTCTCTCTGGCCCAGCGGATAAAATCCGCCACAATCAGAAAATAGCCCGGGAAGCCCATCTGGATTATCACATCCAGCTCCAATTTAAGCCGATCTACATAGCGTTTGCGCTTTTCGGTATAGGCAGGATCTGATTGATCAAGAATCTGCTTGAGACGGTACTCCAGCCCCTTCTCTGACTCCTGAATGGTGAATTGTTCGACAGACATCTCCTCAGGCACCGGGAATTCCGGCAGGTAATTTTTACCTAGAGTGAGTTCCAAACTGCAGCGTTTTGCAATCTCGACGCTATTGGCAAGCGCCTCTGGCAGATCAGAGAACAGCTCGGCCATCTCCTCCTGGCTACGCAGATATTGCTGGGGAGTGTAATTTTTTGGTCGGCGCGGATCATCCATAGTTCGTCCGTCATGGATACAGACCCTGACCTCGTGTGCATCAAAATCATCCTGCTTGATAAATCGCACATCATTGGTAGCAACCAGCGGGACCCCAGTCTCCAGAGACAACTCCACACTGGCATGCAGATACTCCTCCTCCTGAGTCCTTCCTGTGCGGTTTATCTCAAGATAGTAACGATCACCAAACAGTGTTTGCCACTCCTGCAGCAGTTGTGCAGCCTGCTCCCGGTTGCCGCTTATCAGCAGTCGTCCCACATCCCCTTCATAGCCACCTGAAAGGGCAATCAGACCGGTGCTGTTTCCGTTTAACCATTCCCGTTCCAACATCGGGCGCCCCAGATGCTGCCCCTCCTGATAACTGCGGGAGATCAATCTGGTGAGGTTTTGATAACCTTCCACCGTCTGTACCAGCAGTAATATTCTGTTGGGTTGATTTACATCCTGCTCATTCCGCAGCCAGCAATCAGCACCGATTATAGGTTTTACCCCGCCTGCCACAGCAGCCCGGTAGAACTTGACCATGGCAAACAGGTTTGATTGGTCGGTTATGGCAACGGCCGGCATCCCGGCTTCGCGCACCGCCTTGATAAGTGGTTTTATCCGGACAATGCCATCCACCAGAGAGAATTCGGAGTGTACGCGCAGATGGACGAATGATGGTTCCATAGTGGTTCTAATCATACCGAAATTGGATATTCCGTGCCTCCACTGAAATCCAAAAACAGGATGTTTTTATGTAAACGCGCTGCCCTAAACCATGTTTGTGTCAGGGTTGGAGTAATCTACTGTTCAGCGACCTAGTTTGACTTATTCCAACTCCAGCAGGCGCCTTACCGGTCCGAAGGAGCGACGATGGATCGGGGTAACTCCATGTTCCTGCAGTGCCTGCAAGTGGGCCTTGGTGGGATACCCCTTGTGTTTGGCCAGACCATATCCAGGATATTGCAGATCCATCTCCACCATCTCCCGGTCTCGGGCAACCTTGGCGATGATAGAGGCAGCGCTGATTGCAGGTTCACTACTGTCACCACCAACTATCGCCTCTGCCGAACACAGCAACTGTGGACAGCGGTTGCCATCAATCAGGGCATGTGTGGGATAGATGGCCAGGGACTCCACAGCCCGCCGCATGGCCAGGAGCGATGCCTGCAGTATGTTGATCTGATCGATTTCTGCAACCTCGGCCCTACCTATGGACCATGCCAGCGCATTTTCCCTTATTATGATATCCAGGGCATTACGTCTGTTTTCGCTCAGTTTTTTGGAATCTGCCAGACCGTCAATTGGCCGTTTTGGATCAAGAATAACCGCAGCAGCCACCACAGGTCCGGCAAGGGGACCACGCCCGACTTCATCAACACCGGCAATCTTGATATTGGTGGACATTATTGGAAAGACGCCGTAACTTTTTGTTTTGATTGTAACAAATCAAGTACGGCATCTGCAGCCTTGCTGCTTGCGTCCTGGCGAAGCTCGTTATGAACCCTGGTGCCAACCTGCAGAACCGTGGCTGCATACTCTGGTGATTCAAGCATATTGATCAAGGCCTCTGCCAGAGTCTCAGGCTTGACATCATCTTGAAGAATCTCCGGAGCTATCTCTTTGCCAGCAAGCATATTCGCCAGTGACACGTATGGTGCCTTTAACAACCTAAAGCGTCTGATTATCCAATGACTCAGCCAATGCAGACGATAGGCGATTACCATGGGACGTTTCAGCAGTAGTGCTTCCAGAGTGGCAGTACCAGATGCAATCAAGACAGCGTCTGCTGATTGCAATACATCACGGGCGTTACCGTCAACAAGGATTACTGGCAGTGCTGGCGCCACGAGCTGTAATATCTGTTCAAACTTATCCCTGATGCGTCGGTTGACCAAAGGCACTACAAACTGCATATCCGGATATCTCTCCCGGCAAAGCATGGCAGCCCGGATAAAGTCCTCACTCAAGGCTCTGACTTCACTACCCCTACTACCGGGAAGGATCGCAATGACTTTTGCGCTTACATCTATTCCCAGGCGTTCTCTGGCGCCATGTTGATCTGGCTCCAGAGGGATATCATCAGCTAACGGATGACCAACGCATACTGCTGGAACCCCATGCTGCTCCAGGAAACTCTTTTCGAAAGGAAACAGACTCAGAACCAGATTGACCGATGTACGTATCTTATTTACCCGTCCTGAGCGCCAGGCCCAGACCGAGGGACAGACATAGTGGATCGTAGTAATACCTGCGTTTCGCAGGTCCCGTTCCAGAGTAAGATTAAAATCCGGTCCGTCGATCCCGATAAACAGGTCCGGTGGATGTTTCAGGAAATGGTTGCGAATATCCCGTCTGATTGCCAATATCTCTGGGAGATGCTTGATAACCTCGACCAATCCCATCACCGAGAGCTTCTCCAAGGGATAAAGCGACCTGCACCCCTGCTCCTGCATCTTCTGACCGGCTATCCCTTCAAACACAACATCCGGAACTCTGGCCTGCAACTCTCGCATCAATCCCGCACCGAGCATATCACCAGATACTTCGTTGGCTACTATGCCGACCCTCAGGACACTATTCTCAGCGGACAATACTTCTCTCACAACCTTGAAAAAACTCTGCCATCACTACGAGTTCTGGGCACTCATCTGCCATCTGCTGTATGGAATTGATCGCATCTGCCAATCTCAACTGCTTCTTATATATTATCTTATAAGCGCGTTTGATTTGCTGGATAGATTCGTCACTAAACCCGCGACGGCGCAACCCTTCTGAATTGATGCCATGAGGTTTGGCCGGATTACCATCAGTCAATACATATGGCGGAATATCACGCTTGATAGTGCTATTCAGACCGGAAAAGCTATGCGCGCCGATATGACAAAACTGATGTACCGTACAAAAACCTCCGAGGATAGCCCAATCATCCAAGTGCACATGCCCAGCCAGGGAGGCAGCATTCGCCATGATGGTATGGTTTCCCACTTGGCAATCATGAGCAATATGCGTATAGGCCATTAACAGATTATCGCTGCCCAAACGCGTTGCTATTGCGTCCTGTGCGGTGCCGCGGTTTATGGTGACAAACTCTCGTATGGTGTTACGATCGCCTATCTCCAGAGATGTCTCTTCCCCGGCATACTTCTTATCCTGCGGGTCCTCACCAATCGATGAGAACTGAAATATCTTATTATCAACTCCAATCCTGGTTGGCCCCTTAATTACTGCGTGTGATCCAATCTCTGTTCCTCGCCCAATCTGAACACCAGGTCCTATTACGCTGAAAGGACCAATAGATACACCTTCATCAATTTCGGCCTTCGGATCAACGACCGCTCTGTTATCTATCACTCTTTTACATCCCTCGATGTACACATAATATCTGCAGTGCAGACCACTTTGCCGTCCACTGTGGCAACGCAATCGAATATGCCTATACCTCGCTTAACATCCTTTTGCACCACCTCAATATGAATTTGGTCTCCCGGTCCCACCGGCCGTTTAAATCTGGCCTTATCAATTCCAACGAACAGGTAGATTGATGTGTCGGTAACTGTCTCCGGATTTGAAGCACCAGCAAGCAGCCCGGTGCCTTGTGCCATTGCCTCGATGATCAACACGCCGGGCATAACTGGTTTAACCGGGAAGTGCCCGTTAAAGAAGGGCTCATTGTAGGTAACATTTTTAATCGCTAATAGACGCTTATCCTTTTCAAACTCCAGCACCCGGTCTATCAACAAAAAAGGGTAGCGATGCGGCAATATACTCAGCACCTTTTGTATGTCCATACCTATCAATATACTACCCTCCATTAGGGATAAGATTTATTTCAGATTTACCTTTTTGCCTAGATATCATCAGGTTTGTCACCGAGAGAAGCAATTTGCTTTTCCAACCGTTTAAGTCTCTGCATCATATCATCCAAGTGTCGGATATGTGCGATGGTCTTGCGCCACTCTTTATTTGGCATAGCAGGCAGATTACCGCTGTAGTAACCGGGCTCTTTGATAGATCTGGTCACCAGAGTCTGTGCTGAGAAATGTACATCGTCTGCGATCTCCAGATGCCCGACGATACCCAGTCCACCACCGAGGGTTGAATTCTTTCCGATGCGAGTGGAACCAGCAATACCGGTACATGCCGCTATAGCCGTGTTTTCACCTATCTCGACGTTGTGAGCAATCTGTATCTGATTATCCAGCTTCACACCATTGCTGATGACAGTATCTCGTAACGCCCCACGATCAATGGTTGTATTGGCTCCTATCTCCACATCATCACCGACAACCACACTTCCGAGCTGCGGCACCTTGACCCAAACTCCGTTATCATTGGCCAGTCCGAAACCGTCGCTGCCAATCACAGCACCAGGATGAATCAATACTCTTTGCCCTATTGTCACCCCGTGACACAGGGTTACGTTCGCTACCAATGTTGATTCCGCAGCAATGGTCACATCTGCAGATACTACACAGCCAGGGCCGATAAATACTCCGGCTCCTATCCTGGCGCCAACATCTATTATCGCACCAGGGCCAATCCAGGCACTGGGATCAACGACTGCTCCATCTGAGATCCACGCGGCTTTGTGCCGCCCAGCCTCTGTTTCAAGTTTAGGCTGTATATGGGCGCTAATGCGCGCGTAGGCAAGATGAGGATTGCTACAGACCAACGCAAACACCGGACACTCATCGAGAAACTCCTCTCCGAGTATCACAGCGGTTGCCGATGTGGTTTTTAGATACTTCCGGTATTTGCTATTTGTGAGAAAACTGATTGTGCCGGCCTGTGCATCCTGTAACGTACCGACACTGCTGACCAGAGTGTCTGCATCTCCATGCAGTCTTGCTCCAACTAATTCAGCCAGTTCTCCCAGTCGAAAATTCAAGCTGGCGTCTCCAGCTTATTTTTTGCCTTTGTTGTAATCCTGTTCCAGCTGCTTCAGCACCTTATCAGATATATCAACACTATCATTGGCATATGCTACTCCGGCACTAAGAATGATATCTATCTTCTCACGCTTGCCGATAGCAATCACCACCTCAGATATCTTACGTAACAGTTTATTTACCTCTTCTGAGCGACGCAGATTCAGGTCCTCACGAAATTCCGCACTGGAATTATTCAGCTCACGACGCAGACGACGTATATCCTGTTCAACATTCTTTGCTTCAGATGAGCTCATAATTGCCTGATCCTTGGTTAACTTCTCTTCCAGTTTCTTAAGCTTTTTGCGCTGATTCAACAGAGAGTCATTGCGCTTCTTAAATTCAGATTCCAACGCCTTTAGGATGCTTGCGGACTGCGGGGATTTTTTTACCACCTTTTCGGTATTCACAAAGGCGATTTTCTCTGCTTGAGCAATGCCGACACCAAAAACAAAAAACAGGCATATGGACATCAAAATGATTGCTGACTTTTTCAAAACTATTCTCCAGTATTATTTTAGAATGCAGTACCGAAAGTGAATTGGAAGTTCTCCGTTTCATCACCACTTTTGTCGTTTAACGGCAGAGCCAGGACAAAACCCAGTGGTCCCATAGGTGAGAGCCATTTCAGCGACAGGCCGGTTGAGTAGCGCAGATCTCCAACATCTATCTCACCATCGGTGTCATATACATTGCCAAGATCAAAGAAGGCTCCCAAACGTACGGTTTCTGGAGCCAGATCAAATGGGTCCGGGAACAGCACCTCTACATTACCTAGGATCTTAAGATTGCCGCCGAGTGGGTCATTTAGTGAGTCACGTGGGCCCAGACTGTAATCCTTGAATCCTCTTATGGACTTGGTGCCGCCACCGAAGTAGTTCTTGAAGAACGGCAGTTTGCTGGTATTACCATAGCCGTCACCATAGCCGACCTCGCCATTCAAAGAGAGGGTCAGGGATTCAGACATAGGGAAGTAGCGTCTGTGTGAGTATTCGAGCTTGTAGTATTCCAGATCACTGCCAGGAATTGTCGCCTCCGCAGATAGCCGCTGCATCCCACCCGTGGTAGGAAACAGGGAGGAGTCGCGCGAGTCGTGACTCCAGCTAACACCTACCTGATAATCTACGAAATCATCACCATTGCTATTTTTGAATGCCAGCACTTCATCAGATACGTAGCCAGGATCATTATTAACATTAAAAACGGTATTGACGATCTTAAAGTCAAACCTCACACGATCGAATTCATTCAGCGGGATACCAAAGTTGACCCCGGCACTTGCCACATCTGTTCTGTATTTAGCGGTGTCCACATCGCCAAAGTCTGTCTTCTTGTACATCAGATCGAAACCACGGCTTATGCCATCCACGGTGTAATAGGGATTGACGTATCCCAACTGGTAGTGCTGGGCGGAACTACTGTTATTGAAACCAAACATAACCTGCTTACCAGTACCGAGAAAGTTCTTCTCGGAGATGCTGGAATTGAACAGTATGCCGTCTGACCGTGACCAGCCGATACCGGCCATGATGCTTCCGGTCTGCTTCTCTTTTACGGTGACATTCACGTCAACCTGATCTGCCGAACCTGGTACTGCAGGGGTCTCAACAGTTACTGAATCGAAGTAGCCCAGACGCTGCAGACGCTCTTTGGATGTTTTAACCTGTTCTGAGGAGAACCAGGCAGACTCCATCTGCCTCATCTCTCGACGCAGCACCTCGTCCCTGGTATTGCTGTTTCCGCGGAAGTTGACCTGCCTTACATACACCCTCTTTCCCGGATCAACAAAGAAGGTAATGGCTACCTTACCGGCCTTCTCATCGATCTCTGGAATGCTGTTTACATTGGCAAAGGCATATCCGTTCTTACCCAGCAGATTATTGATCCTGTCAGAACTATCCACTACATCCTTGCGTGAAAAGATATCTCCACGGCTCAAATGTATCAGTGGAAAGATCTCCTCTTTGGGAACAGCAAGCCGCCCGGCAAGTTTGATATCGCTCAAGGTATAGACCTTGCCTTCTGTAATATTGATCGTTATGTAGATATCACTCTTATCGGGGCTGATGGATACTTGGGTAGAATCAATCTTGAAATTGATATAACCACGATCCAGATAGTATGAACGTAATGTCTCAAGATCAGCCGACAATTTCTGTTTGGAGTATTGATCGTTCTTCGTCACCCGGGACAACAGCGAACTGGTGCCTAATTTAAACTTCTCCAGTAGATCCTCCTCATCAAAGGAGGTATTACCCACGATGTTGATGCGTTTGATCTTGGCAACAGCGCCTTCAACTATAGAGATGTCCACAGCAACCCGATTGCGTTCCAGCGGGGTGACCGTAGATTGCAGCTTGACCCCATATTTACCGTTGTTGAAATACTGGCGCCGTAGTTCCTGTTCGATCTTGTCCAAGACAGAGTTATTAAACACGCGTCCCTCTGCCAGACCAATATCCTTCAATCCGGCGAGCAGCCCATCCGTCTCCATGGAATCGTTACCGGTAATGTTGATCTTTGCGATTGCCGGACGCTCTTGCACAAAAACTATCAGTACATCACCCTGCCGTTCCAGACGCACATCCTTGAAAAAACCGGTTTTATACAGCTCTCTGATGATGGAAGAGCTCTGCTCCGACTCGATGCGTTCGCCGATCTTGACCGGGATATGATTAAAGACTGTTCCTGCTGAGATACGCTGTAGCCCCTCAACGCGTATATCTTTAATCACGAATGCATCTGCCATAACACTGGCAGGAAGAGAGAAGATGACCAGCATTATAAGCGTTAGTAATTTTTTATTTATCAGCTGCATTTATTGTAACTTCTCGTATTTTAAGGATTATTTAGCTTAATAAGGCAAAATTAAACCAGCATCACCCACCAAACGTCACCACACATGGTACCGCATTATAATTGAACTTTACTCACTATCCCAGTAACCTGGAGATATCAACATAAAAAGCCAGTCCCATCAATAGGATCAGGGCCATTATTCCGATTTTTTGTCCCAGTAATTGTGCCTGTTCCGAAGCTGGAGAACCCTTTACCGCCTCGACCAGAAAGAACAGCAGATGCCCCCCATCCAGTACTGGAACAGGCAACAGATTCAGTACCCCAAGACTGATACTTACAATTGCCAAAAATTTCAGAAAATAGACAAATCCTATACTGGCGGACTTGCCGGCGGTCTGTGCAATGGATATTGGCCCTCCCAGGTTGTCCAGGGAGGCATGCCCGGTTACCATCTTCCCAAGCATGCGGAGCATGAAAACCGTCATATCCCTGGTTTTGGCCAGAGACGCCCCAACTGCGGCTATGGGGCCGAATTTCTCCTCAGATATGTACTGATCGAACACCCCGTCAGGTACATGTGGACCTGCTCCGATACGACCGATGACATGCTCACCGACACTCCTGTGTCCAATATGCAGCTCCAGCGTCAAAACCCGGTTAGCACGCTCCAGCGTAATCTGGGCGGTCTGATCAGGATGTTTCTGAACATAGTTCACAAAGCCAGACCAGTCCGAAACTTCGGTTCCGGCAACGGTCAAAACCCTGTCTCCAACCAGCAAACCGGAACTTTTAGCGGCCTCCCCAGGTAGCAACTCACCGATTACAGCCGGAAGTTCCGGGCGCCGCACCTGCAAACCCACACTGCCGATAAAGTCATCACGCTCCATCAATCCTGCGAGCTGTTTAACCGGAAGAGTGCGGTCTAGCATATTTCCATTGGCAGTTCGCACCTTGAGGACAACATCGCTGTCACCAGCTGATTCAGACAAAAGGGTGTAAACAACCGACTCCCAGGTTCCAGTAACCCTGTTGGAAACAGCCAATATCTCGTCCCCGACCTGAAAACCGGCCTGTGCGGCAATGGTAGAGGGGGTAACCTCGCCGATAACCGGTTTGGTGCCAACATCCCCAGAGACAAACACCATCCAGTAAGCCAGGATAGCAAACAGAAAATTAAACAGTGGCCCGGCCACTACTACAGCAGTGCGTACAGGGAGTGATTGCCGGTTAAAGGCCCGTGGTAACTCTTCTTCGGCCACCTCTCCCTCACGTTCGTCCAACATCTTTACATAACCACCCAATGGGACAGCCGCCACCACATACTCAGTGGCATCCACCTTGCTGGTGCGCTTCCACAGAGCCGGTCCAAATCCGATAGAAAAACGTAGCACCTTGACCCCAAGGCGCCGTGCGACCCAGAAATGCCCAAACTCATGTGCCGTGATTAATATCGCCAGGGCAACAACGAATGATGCTATGGAAAAGAGGATAGAATTCATGACTCAGAGACACCCGATTTACGGCTTTTGTTCATTATTGATCGCCTGGCCAGGGCCCGTGCCTGCGAGTCTATCTCCAGGATCTGTTCAATCCCGGTAACCTCAACTACAGGCATCTGATCCATCACTGCAGTGATGACGTCTTTGATTGAAGTGAAGGCAATCCTGGAATCCAAAAATGCCTCCACAGCTATCTCGTTCGCGGCATTAAGTGCTGCCGGGGCACTACCACCAGCACGTACCGCACTGTAGGCTAGGGCCAGACAGGGAAAACGATATTCATCCGGCGGTTCAAAATCCAGCCTGCCTGCAGAAAACAGATCAAGTCCGGGAACACCTGATTCGATCCGGTCAGGCCATGCCAAGGCGTGGGCGATGGGGGTACGCATGTCAGGATTGCCCATCTGGGCCAGGGTTGACCCATCGGTATACTCAACCATGGAGTGAATCAGGCTTTGGGGGTGCAGCACCACCTGGACATCATCCGGATTGGCATTGAACAGCAGGCATGCCTCAATCACCTCCAGACCCTTGTTCATCATGGTGGCAGAATCGACTGAGATCTTCCGCCCCATATCCCAGTTCGGGTGAGAACAGGCCTGCTGAGGTGTAACCTTATCCAACTCATCCATGGGTGTTGTCCTAAATGGGCCACCGGAGGCAGTAAGAAGTATCCGTCTTACGCCAACCTCATGCAGCCCACGGGCAAAATCGGCAGGCATACACTGAAAAACAGCATTGTGTTCACTGTCTATGGGTAGAATCTTGGCACGGTTGCGCTTGGCCTCATCCATAAACAGGCTGCCTGACATAACCAGCGCCTCCTTATTAGCCAGCAACAACTTCTTACCTGTCCGGACGGCCGCCAGAGCCGGTAACAGTCCGGCCGCCCCCACGATGGCTGCCATTACATATATGGCCTCAGGCAACTGTGCTACAAATTCCAGAGACTCATGCCCGGATAACAGTTCAGTTTCTGGAGAGAGCTCCTTAAAGCGCTGATGTATGTCAGAAACCGCACCAGTATCCGCCAATACCGCATATCTGGGGCGGAACTCTATACACTGCAGCAGCAGCTCCTCTGCATTACGATTTGCTGTCAAGGCAATAACTTCATACCTTTCCGGATGCATCCGTAGCACATCAAGGGTGCTCTTACCGATAGATCCGGTTGAGCCGAGAATTGTTACACCAACGATACTCAAGAGCCAATCACTAATTGTAAACCTACCAGAAACACCGGAGCCGCAGCCGTCAGGCTATCAATGCGATCCAGTACGCCGCCATGTCCAGGCAACAGTGTCCCGCTGTCTTTCATATCCACTTTACGCTTCATAATGCTCTCAAACAGATCACCTACGATCGACATCAGCACGGTTAATATACATACCGGCACCAGCCAAATGACACCAGCAGTATCACTTTGATACCAGGTTAGCAGAAGCCCACAGACAGTAGCGCCAAACAGCGCCCCATAAACACCTTCCCAGCTCTTTCCCGGGCTGATCACTGGGGCCAGTTTATGCCTGCCCCATCGGCGTCCTGCAAAATATGCCGCGCTATCAGCCACCCAGATCAGGAGCATCAGGAAAAAAAGGTACGACGGACCATCTTTTACCTGTCCATGCATTACCACCAGAGCGGCCCATAGCGGGGTTAAAATAACCGGCCCCAGAAGCACGCGTATTACCCCAGGTCCGGGATTTGCCTTTTCTATATGTGTGTATCCGAAGATGCTGACTGCAATTAGCATCCACATAATGGCAACTGTCAGAAAAAACCAGTAGGTGAACCAGGGATATGCAACTAATTCGTATGCCCCCCATAGACAAAGGGCCAAAAACAGAAGATACAAAATCTTGGCGTATTTACCGGAAATACCTGCAAGATCACTCCACTCTACCCCCCCCATCAAGGCAATGACTGCGAAACATAGAGCCAGATATGCTGTCGGCAGAAACAGGATTGCCACGATAACAACCGGGATTAGAACGCCGGCCGTTACAACCCGCTTGACTAGTGTACTCGCCATTATTGATCAGTCACCAGCCGGTGCTTTTGCGCCAGTTATCTGTTCGGCAATCATTCCGAAGCGTCTCTGTCTACTGGCAAAAGAGGCCAGGGCGATGTTAAATTCCGCATCGTCAAAATCAGGCCAGAGTACATCGCTAAAATAAAGCTCTGTGTAGGCGGACTGCCAAAGTAGGAAGTTGCTCAGACGTTGTTCGCCACCGGTGCGAATAAACAGGTCTGGTTCTGGTAGATTGGAAAATGACAGTTCAGCCGATATACGCTCTTCAGTTATCAAGTCCGGCTCCAGTGAGCCGTCCTTGACCTGCATAGCCAGCTTTTGCACAGCCTGAGTTATATCCCAGCGTCCGCCATAGTTGGCAGCTATCTGTAGAATCAACCCACTATTTCCCGCTGTATCGACCTCTGCCTTGGACATACTGTTTTGAAGTTCCGGGGAAAATTTGGATCTATCGCCTATGATGCGCAACTGTACGTTGTTGCGTTGCAGGCGTTTTATCTCCTGTTTCAGCGCCAACATGAACAGATCCATAAGCAACCCCACCTCTTCTCGCGGTCGGCTCCAATTCTCGCTACTGAAGGCAAACAGGGTAAGTACCTCTATGTGGGAGCGAGCTGCGTGTTCTACCGCTTTGCGTACCGATTTCACCCCCTCCTTATGACCGGCATGGCGTTTCAGCCCGTGACGTTGCGCCCAGCGACCATTGCCATCCATAACAATCGCGACGTGTCTCGGAACCTTCAGCGTTAACCGAGTCTTTTCTTTGTCAGTTCCTTCTTTAGTCACGGCGCTACCGTCATTAAACTTCCATCAGATCTATTTCTTTCTTTTCCAGCAAGGCGTCTACCTCTTTGATGTGCTGGTCGGTGAGCTTTTGTACCAGCTCTTCACCACGTCTTTCATCATCCTCAGACACCATCTTCTCTTTTACCAACTCCTTGAGTTGACTGTTTGCATCACGGCGGATATTGCGGATGGCGATACGCGCATTCTCCGCTTCATGACGTACAATCTTTATCATGTCCTTGCGCCGCTCCTCAGTAAGTGGTGGCAGCGGAACCCTCAGCACGTTACCTGCAGTGTTTGGATTAAGTCCAAGATCTGAATTCATTATCGCCTTCTCTACCGGAGCCACCATACTCTGCTCCCACGGGCTGATTGTCAGGGTGCGGGCATCTTCCACATTGATGTTTGCAACCTGGCTCAGCGGTACTTCGGAACCGTAGTAAGAGACCGTAACATGATCCAGAAGGCTGGGATGCGCACGTCCTGTCCGCAACTTGGCCAGCTCGTGAATCAAAGACTCAATACTCTTGCCCATGCGTAATTTTGTGTCTTTCTGAATATCGTTGATCATCTCAATCTCCATTCTCTACCAGGGAACCAACATCATCCCCCTGCAGCAGACGCATCACGGCGCCATTATTATTTATATTCATTACTCGAAGCGGCATATTGTGATCACGGCACAGCATAATAGCCGTAGCATCCATCACCTTAAGACCCTCCCTCAGGGCTCGATCATAACTAAGGCGCGGATAAAATTCTGCATCAGTGTTGGTTACAGGATCAGAGGAGTAGATCCCATCCACCTTGGTGGCCTTAATCAGCAGTTGCGCACCGATCTCAATGGCCCGCAGGCTGGCGGCTGTATCTGTGGTAAAGAAAGGACTGCCGGTACCGGCACTGAAGATGACTATCTCACCCTGCTCCAGGGAGTGTACGGCCTGATCCCGCAGAAAAGTATCACATACCTGATCTATCGCCAGAGCCGACATCACCCTTGCCTGCAAACCGGTCTTGTGCAGGGCATCCTTCATTGCCAGCCCATTCATCACTGTAGCCAGCATCCCCATATGATCGGCGGTAACCCGGTCTATACCACCCTGAGCCAGACCGGCCCCACGGAATATGTTGCCGCCTCCGATAACCAGGGCCACCTGAGCTCCGGCTCTTACCAGATCATTGATCTCTGCAGAGATCCGTTTAACAACTGCAGGATCTATCCCGTAGTCGCCTTCGCCCATCAGTGCCTCACCACTGAGTTTCAGTAAAATACGTTGATAGATCAATTCAGGCATAACTCCACCAGGTCAATTAACGTTATTCACACAACCCAAACCCACTGGGAGACTATATACGACCGGCCTCATAGGGAGGCCGATCTAATGTTATTATTTAGCCCTTGGCCTGGGCCATAACCTCTTCAGCAAAGTTCTCCTGCTTCTTCTCAATGCCCTCACCTACTTCAAATCTCTTGAAGGAGATAACAGTGGCACCGGCATCAGCAAGAAGTTTTCCTACGGTAATGTCTGGATCTTTGACAAAGTTCTGTCCCAATAGAGTAATCTCGGACAGGTATTTACGCACACGGCCATCAACAATCTTATCAACGATATTCTCAGGTTTACCGCTTTCAAGCGCCTGAGCCTTATATATTTCGCGCTCTTTTTCCAGGGCATCACTAGGAACACCTGATTCATCCACGCAGATGGGGTTAGAGGCGGCCACATGCATGGCAAGATCCTTGCCTAACTCATCATCACCACCATTCACCTCGACCACGACACCAATACGAACACCGTGCTGATAGCTTGTCAGTTTTCCGTTCTCGGTCTGAAACCGCTGAAAACGACGAACATTCATATTTTCCCCGATCTTGGCAATCAATGCCTCACGCGCGGTATTGACGGTGGTCTCCTCGCCATCATGCAGAGGTGTATCCATCAGGGCTTCCACATCAGCTACGTCAGAACCGAGCGCACAACCGGCAACCGCATCCACAAAGGAGGTAAAATTATCATCCTTTGCCACGAAATCCGTCTCACAGTTTACTTCCACCATAACGGCACGTTTTTTATCGTCGCTGAATTTAATCGCAACAATTCCATCGGCTGCGGTACGCCCGGCTTTCTTGGCCGCAGTGGCCTGTCCTGATTTGCGCATAAGCTCAATAGCGGCTTCGATATCACCATTGGTTTCAACCAGCGCCTTTTTGCATTCCATCATGCCGGAACCGGTACGTTCACGCAGTTCTTTTACCAGAGAGGCTGTAATGGCCATTGTATAAATTTCCTCATCGTATGTATGAATTGTGTACAATGAATATGCCCCGGCGGTAGGTTATACGCAGCAGGGGCATATCCATCATAAGTACATGGGAGTCAGATATAAATCTGTCATCCGGTAAGTATTATTCCTTATCTTCCCCGGATGCCTCTTCCTTTTCACTGACAGGCTCTTCTGCTTGCGGCTCTTCCACTTTAGGCTCTTCCACCTTCTTGGCCTTTCTAACCCTTTTGGGTTTTTCCACAGGTTCAGATTCAAGTCCGATATGTGCAGCACTGGCACGTCCTTCCAGAACCGCAGCAGAAACACCCTGGACATATAGCTGAATAGACCTGATGGCATCATCATTGCCGGGGATTACATAATCGATGTCATTGGGATCATTGTTAGTGTCAACCACGCCAACTACCGGAATACCGAGTTTTCTGGCCTCGCAAACAGCGATATGCTCGTGTCCGGTGTCTACCACGAACATGGCGTCCGGCAGGGATTTCATATCCTTGATACCGCCAAGACTACGCTCAAGTTTATCCTTTTCGCGTTCCAGACCGAGGGCCTCTTTCTTATTGAAGCGCTTTTCGACGCTACCGTCAGCAAACATCTCTTCAAGCTCTTTCAGTCGATTAATAGACTGCTTTATGGTCTTGAAGTTGGTCAGCATACCACCCAGCCAGCGGTGATTGACAAAAGGCATACCACAACGTTCTGCCTCTTCCCTTACTGTGTCACGCGCTGCGCGTTTGGTACCGACAAACAGGATCTTGCCACCGTTGGCGCTCAGAGTACCAAGAAAATTCATGGCATCGTTGAACATCGGTAGGGTCTGTTCAAGATTGATAATGTGGATTTTGTTGCGCTGACCGAAGATGTAGGGACCCATCTTAGGGTTCCAATAACGGGCCTGATGCCCGAAATGCACGCCAGCCTCTAGCATCTGGCGCATTGATACTGCACTCATAGTGTTACTCCGAATTGTATAGGGTTAATCCTCCATGTACCCCAGTCGTCGACCGATTATGACCTCATTGCTTGCTCTGCATTTACCAGCAGCCAAACAGTTCAGTTGGTCAAAACAGGCACCCCGGCAACCGTGACGGTACATGTGTGTAATAATAGCTGGATTGTTAATTGCCAATCCAGGGCGCGTTTTATACCATATGCCGCCTGTTATAACAATCGCCGCAATGCCCCAAGATGTTGGTTTTGCCAGTTTTTCCACTACAGAGACCACTAAAATATGAGCATCATAATAAAAACTCCCGAAGAGATAGAGAAGATGCGCATTGCCGGCAGGCTCGCAGCGGATGTTCTGGATATGGTGGAACCACACGTACAGGCGGGGATTACCACAGAGGAGTTGAACCAAATCTGCCACGACTACATGGTAAACACCCAGGGTGTTATTCCGGCCCCACTCAATTACCGCGGTTTTCCAAAATCCATATGCACCTCTGTTAACCATCAGGTCTGCCACGGCATCCCTGGCAATAAGAAGCTCAAAAACGGCGATATCGTCAATATTGACATAACTGTAATCAAGGATGGATTTCATGGTGATACCAGCAAGATGTTCATGATAGGTGAGCCATCAATACTGGCGCAGCGCCTGGTAAACATAACCAGAGAGGCGATGCAGATAGGTATCGAGGTGGTAAAACCAGGTATCTATCTGAATGACATCGGTAAGGCCATACAGAAATTTGTCGAGGCCAATAACTACTCGGTGGTCAGAGAGTATTGTGGCCATGGCATCGGACGAGAATTCCATGAGGATCCACAGGTACTGCATTACGGGACCAAGACTAACGGCCCGCGGCTCCAGCCAGGTATGTGTTTCACCATAGAACCAATGGTAAATGCCGGTAAGCGCATGATAAAACTACTTCCGGATGGCTGGACCGTTGTTACCAAGGACCGTAGTCTATCGGCCCAATGGGAACATACCATTCTGGTTACCGACGCTGGACACGAAATCCTCACCCTGCGGCAGGAAGAGATGCAATAATAGGAACCTTCCCTTTATACCTTCCATAGTATTGATTTATGAAACGAGTCTTTAACGGCATCACCTTCGATCAGGCTCTGGCACAGACTGACAATCCTCTAGCCCTGTTTCGCAAGACCCTGACCAGAGGCACAGAAACACTGGCTCAGGGATTTAACGAGGGCATCCCTGTCTCCACCCTGGTGTCACTGCGGGCAAAACTGGTTGACTCTCTGCTTAAACGGGCGTGGCTGCGACATATGCCAGAGGATATCAACGCAGCCATGGTTGCTGTGGGAGGCTATGGTCGTGGTGAGCTCCACCCCAGCTCTGATATCGATCTGATGATTCTGGTGGAGGCGAAGGAGCGCGAACAGCTTGCCGGCAACATGGAGCAGCTGTTGACCTTTCTATGGGATGTAGGACTGGAGGTAGGTCATAGTGTACGGTCCATCCAGGAGTGCGTGGATGAAGCAAAGAAAGACATTACGGTCGTGACCAACATTATGGAGTCCCGTCTGATAGTAGGCAGCCGGGAGATGCTCCAGCAGATGCGCGATGCCACCTCATCCGACAAGATCTGGCCCAGCGACCTGTTTTTCCAGGAAAAATGGGAAGAACAGAAGATCAGATACGAGAAATATGACGACACCGCCAGCAACCTGGAACCGAACATAAAAGAGGGTCCGGGAGGCTTGCGTGATATTCAGACCGTAGGCTGGGTAGCCAAACGCTATTTTGGCTGCGAAACCATGCACGGGCTGGTAGGCCACCATTTCCTGACCGAGGCGGAATATGAATCACTGATGGAGGGACGCTCTCTTCTCTGGAAGATCCGTTTCGCCCTGCATCTCATGACCGGACGCAGAGAAGACCGGTTGCTGTTTGACCATCAGCGCAATCTAGCCAAAGAATTTGGTTTTGTAGACCAGGAGCATAGCCTGGCTGTCGAACAGTTCATGCAGCGCTACTACCGCACTGCGATCAGAATAGAACGGCTGAACGAACGCCTGTTGCAGCTGTTTCAAGAAGCCATACTGATGGAGAATCAACCGGCAGAGATCCTCACCATCAACAAACGTTTCCAGGCCAGAAATGGTTTTCTCGAAGTAACTAACGACAACATATTCAAACGCTATCCACTTGCCTTGCTGGAGATATTTCTGCTGCTACAGATCTATCCTGAACTTAAAGGGGTGCGCGCCAGCACCGTGCGTCTGATCCGCTCCCACCGCCACCTCATCGACGATAATTTCCGCAATGACCTGCGGGCAAAAAGTCTGTTCATGGAGATCATTCGCCAATCCAACGGAGTGACATCAGAACTAAGACGCATGAATCGCTATGGCATACTCTCTGCCTACATGCCGATATTCGGCAATATTATCGGACGCATGCAATACGATCTGTTCCATGTATATACCGTGGATGAACACACTCTATTCGTCGTACGTAACCTACGCCGCTTCGCTGTTCCTTGGCGTGTACATGAATTCCCGTTATGCAGCGATATCATAAGCTGCATACCCAAACCGGAGCTACTCTATCTGGCCGGACTGTTCCACGATATCGCCAAGGGTCGAGAGGGGGATCACTCAGAGCTTGGGGCCAAGGATGCATGGGACTTTTGCAAGAAGCACGACCTGAGTGACTATGACAGTAAACTGGTTGCCTGGCTGGTGAAAAACCACCTGATCATGTCCATTACGGCACAACGGCAGGATACCCATGATCCGGAGGTTATCCTCAACTTTGCCAAAAAGATGGGCACCACCTCTCGTCTCGACCATCTCTACCTGCTTACCGTTGCCGACATGCGCGCTACCGACCCTAAAAGGTGGAACTCATGGAAGGACTCCCTGCTCAGGGAACTCTACATAGCCACCCATCGCACCCTCCTGCGCGGTCTGGAGCGCCCACACGATACCAACGAGCTGATACAGGAAAAGCAACGGGACGCCAGCGAAGAGTTACAGCGGGCCGGGCTTTCATCCGAAAGGATAAACGAACTATGGCTGACCCTGGATGTAGACTATTTCCTCTATTCGTCAGTCGAGGAGATCATCTGCCATACCAAATTTATCCTCTCTATTGATAAGGATGCCGGACCGGAGATCAGCCTCCGCAGTAAGACCGGGCGAGGAGGCTCTGAGGTAGTAATCTATTCACATGACCGTCTCGGCCTGTTTGCAGTTACCACAGCACTACTGGATAAGCTTTGTCTGAACGTAGTTGACGCCAGGATCGAAACCACTACAAGTGGCTTCACCCTCGACAGCTATCGGGTTTTGGAAGATGATGGCAGCGCCATCACCGATAAAAACCGCGAGCAGAAGATCATCCAAGTATTGAGAGACGGCTTGAACAATCCGGACAAGGTGAGCCTTAATGTTACCAGGCGCATCCCGCGCCAGCTGAAGCATTTTCAAATCCCCACCCAGATCGACGTCAGTCAGGACAAGGCAAACCAGAGAACTATCCTAAAGCTGATTACATCCGATCGCCCTGGTCTGTTGGCCCGGGTAGGCCACGCCTTTACTCAATGCGATATCAATCTAAAGGCAGCCAAGATTGCCACCATCGGTGCTGAGGCAGAGGATACATTTTTCATCACCGGCAGTGACAAGAAACCGATTGAAGACCCGGATAAACTACAATGCCTGCGTGACAACATTATAAAACAACTGGACAGCTCCGCCCGTTAGTGCCCGTCACTCTAGCCTGCTGGTATACACTGTAGATACCTACTGTCCAGTAGGAGGGCTATAGAATATACTACGCGGCTTTTATCCATAGCCGCCGCCAGACACTCAGGATCAATTGAGGAACCACATGATCAAAATTAACGAAAACTTCAACAAGCTCCAGGCATCCTATCTCTTTTCCGACATTGCCAGGAGGGTTGCCGCCCACCAACAGGCCCACCCGGAACAGCAGGTGATAAAACTTGGGATTGGTGACGTAACCCGTGCCCTGCCCGATGCCTGTATCAAGGCACTGCATGCCGCAGTGGATGAGATGGCGAACGACAGCACCTTTCGTGGCTATGGTCCGGAACAGGGTTATGATTTTCTGCGCACCGCCATCGCCCAGGGTGATTACCACTCCAGAGGGTGCAACGTGGAGGCTGATGAGATCTTCGTAAGTGACGGCGCCAAATGTGACACCGGCAACTTTCAGGAGATCTTCTCCCAAGATATCACCATCGCCATCCCGGATCCGGTCTACCCGGTATACGTAGATACCAATGTGATGGCAGGACGCACTGGTGCGGCCATGGACGGACGCTATAGCGGCCTGGTCTATCTGGAGGCCACCAAAGAGAACGATTTCATCCCGGAGATCCCGAGCGAGCCGGTCGACCTAATCTACCTCTGCTTTCCCAACAACCCAACCGGAGCCACCATCAGCCGTGAGCAGCTGAAGAGATGGGTAGACTTTGCCCGCGAGACCAAGGCGCTAATCCTGTACGATGCCGCCTACGAGGCCTTCATCCAGGACGACACCATCCCCCGCTCCATCTACGAGGTAGAGGGTGCACGCGAGGTGGCGGTAGAGTTTAGAAGTTTCTCCAAGACCGCAGGTTTCACCGGTACCCGTTGTGCCTTCACCGTGGTGCCCAAAGAGTGTATGGCCTACACAGAGGCCGGTGATGCCGTCTCTATCCACTCACTGTGGAATCGCCGCCACACCACCAAGTTCAATAGTGTCTCCTATCCGATACAGCGTGCTGCAGAGGCCGTCTACAGCATGGAGGGCCGGGCTCAGGTCAAGGAGTTGATTTCCTACTATCTGAACAATGCGGCCTATATCCGTGAACAGATATCCGGCCTGGGATATGATTGCATCGGTGGCGACAACTCCCCCTACATCTGGATTGATGGCAAGATGGACTCATGGGAGTTCTTCGATCTGCTCCTGACCAAGGCCGGCGTGGTCTGCACCCCGGGCGCAGGCTTCGGCAAATGTGGCCAGGGATATATTCGCATAAGCGCTTTTAACAGCTTCGAAAACGTCAAACAGGCCATGGATCGTATAAGCAAGAGCATTTGAATACACCAGTAGAGAGGATCTAATTCGGTTTTTACTCATCACCTGAGTAAGACAGATTAATGTGAAGGTAAACTAGATATGCCCATGTCGAACGATTTTGAAACCAGGCTGCTCCCACGGTTGGAGGATATTGCCGCGCACTTTGGAACACCGTTTCATATCTATGATGAAGCCGGTATCAAGGCCACCGGCAATCTGCTCAAACAGGCATTCTCCGGTATCGAAGGATTCCGGGAATACTATGCGGTCAAGGCTCTGCCGAATCCAGCCATACTCAGCATCATGCATGCTCTCGGCTTCGGCTTCGACTGCAGCTCCATCGCCGAACTGGTCCTGAGTCGCGCGGCCGGAGGCCATGGTGAAGAGATCATGTTCACCTCCAACAACACCAGTCTGGAGGAGTTCGAGTATGCCGAAGCGGATGGCGGCAGCATCCTGAATCTGGACGACATCTCACTGCTACAAAAGGTACCGCAACTGCCCGATCTGATCTGCTTTCGTTACAACCCGGGGGAACGCCGCACCGGCAACCACATCATCGGTACCCCGATAGAGGCCAAGTATGGCGTATCCCATGACCAGATCCTGGAGGCCTATCGTCAGGCTAAGCAGTTGGGAGTGAAACGTTTCGGTCTGCATACCATGCTGGCATCCAACGAACTGAACTACACCTACATGGTGGAGACATCTGACATGCTGCTGGAGATGGTTGCGTGGCTCTCCCAAGAGCTGAACATCACCTTCGAATTCATCAACATAGGCGGCGGTCTCGGTATCCCCTACCGTCCGGAGGAACAGCCTCTGGATATCGCCAGTATGGGCAGAGAGATAACCGCTCACTTCGACCAGTTCAAACAACGCCACGGATACGCACCGAAACTGTTTATTGAGAGCGGACGCTACATTACCGGACCACACGGGGTACTGAT
The DNA here is from genome assembly GCA_050288245.1 of Sedimenticolaceae bacterium. Classification (GTDB taxonomy): domain Bacteria; phylum Pseudomonadota; class Gammaproteobacteria; order Chromatiales; family Chromatiaceae; genus JAAGZL01. The sequence continues at coordinate 22,398 of JBNKDM010000002.1, read as the reverse complement.
AACCCGGGCGATCAACCGCAAGGAGATATACCGCACCTATGTAGGAGTGGATGCCTGCATGTCCTCCTTGATGCGCCCCGGCATGTATGATGCGTACCACCATATTACCGTACCGGGAAAGAGCGGAAATGAGGAGATTGTGGATGTGGCTGGGTCTCTGTGCGAAAACAACGACAAATTCGCCAAACAACGCTCGCTGCCGGCCATACAGGATGGTGATCTACTCTGTATCCATGATACCGGCGCCCATGGTCACGCCATGGGGTTCAACTACAATGGAAGATTAAGACCACAGGAACTTCTGTTACGGGAGGATGGTTCGGTCGAGTTGATCCGCCGCGCCGAGACCCTGGATGATCATCTGGCTACGTTGAAATTCGAAAGTATGGCCCTTGGTAGTTAACCAATTTCGTAGGGGCTGGCAGCTACTGTTCTGATCAGGCGTACTCATCGAACCCAAGCAAACGGCTGATCTGCTCACGTTCCGCATCCACAGCCTGGGACTGGTAGGCCTGAACCGCATGCCTGATCCTGGCGGGCAGCCCCGCCATATCATTATCCTGGCTCAGGGTGGCGACCATACCACCAAGATGATTACGCTGATCCTGACTCAGGGTTGATGATACTGCATCATTGGCTGGACGAGCATCCGCCCGGAGATCCTTTGTCTCCTGAGGAAAGCTCAAGGCGCGCTGCTGTTGCGCGCCGATCAGAGGTATCAAGGCACTACCGATTGTAGTCACGGTATCCCCAGCCAATTAATGAAACCCTACTTTTATCTTAGTAGAAAAACAGAAAAATGGTATTGATAACAGCGCCCTACGCTTATCCCGGGGGCCAAGCCATCGCCCTGCCACCCAACAGATGCAGATGGATGTGGTATACCGCCTGGCCCCCATCAGCATTGCAGTTCATGACCGTACGATAGCCAGGGTCAGCAACCCCCTCCTGGGCGGCTATATCCTTTGCTACCAGTAAAAGTTTACCCATCACCTCAGTATCAGCAGCTGTGAGATCATTAGTTGTACTTATGTGCTTCTTGGGGATGATAAGGATATGGGTCGGGGCCTGGGGATTTATATCGCGAAAGGCCAGGATATCCTCTGTCTCCAGTACCACGTCGGGCTGAATCTCACCTGAAACCATTTTGCAAAAAAGACAATCTGTCATGGAATCTCTCCTGAGTTATTGGCAAATATCCACTAAATCTCCAACCGCCCGGCAAATGCATGAGAAATAGTGCCACCATCCACATATTCCAACTCACCACCCATAGGCACGCCATGGGCTATCCTGGTGGTACGCACACCCTTGGCACGCGCCATCTCACTGATATAGTGGGCCGTGGCCTCGCCCTCCACGGTGGTATTGGTAGCAAGTATAAGCTCCGAAACCTGGCCCTCACTCAGACGCTGCTCCAGCCTATCAAGACCTATCTCTCCGGGACCAATGCCATCAAGTGGTGAAAGATGCCCCCCCAGGACAAAATAGCGTCCGCGGTAGTCAATGGAGTGCTCTATAACCATAAGTTCCGCCGGTGTCTCCACCACACATAGCGTGGCATCATCACGATTTTTGTTGGCGCAGATTGGGCATATCTCCGCCTCAGTCAGGGTGCGACAGCGACGGCAATTGCCTATCTTCTCCATCGACTCTGCCAGGACCTGGGACAGATTGCGCCCGCCTGCACGATCCCGCTCCAGCAGGTAGAAGGCCATGCGTTGTGCCGACTTGGGACCTACCCCGGGCAGACAGCGCAGGGCCTCCATCAATCTGTTTAATAGTGGCTGTTGCGACATGGGTTAAAACGGCAGCTTGAACCCTGGCGGCAGTCCCATGCCACTGGTAAGGCCGGACATACGGTCTTTGGTCTTGTCTGCAACCTTCTGCACTGCTGCATTCATAGCTGCGGCAACCAGATCCTCCAGCATCTCCTTATCATCCCCCACCAGACTGTCATCGATGCTTACCCGTTTTACCTCATGCCGGCCGTTCATCAGCACCTTGACCATACCGCCGCCGGACTCGCCCTCTACCTCCTCCATGGCGAGCTGCTCCTGGGCCTTCTGCAGATCATCCTGCATCTTCTGGACCTGCTTCATCATATTGCCTAAACCACCACGCATAACAAATTCCTCACTGTTTCAATTCAATCAATCTATCGGTTTTACCGAATCAGCTATCAGGTGCGCCCCGAATTGCTCTTGTGCGGCCCGCACCAGCGGATCATCCGCCATGGCCTGTTCCGCCTCCTGCTGTCGCTCCGCTCTGGCCTGTGCCTGTTGCTGGGCCGGGGTTGCAACATCCGGCCGCTCCACCAAGATCTTGAGCTTCACATCAGCTCCCAGAAACTCCTGCAACGCCTTCACCAGGCGCTGTTCCGAGCTATCTACCCGCATGTGTTGATGTGCCGGGTCCAGGGTAAGGGTAAGGGTTGTGCCATCCCAGTCACGGTACTGACAGTTCTCTGCAAGCTGTCTGGATATACCACCAAGTTCAAGGTTGGATACCGCCACGCACCAATCCTCCAGATCGGAGGCTGAACCAGTTGCCTTAGGTGCCGATTGTGGCTCTGGCTGCGATGTTGCAACCGGTACGCTAGCATGATCAGGACTGGGGGTAGTCTGTGCACTCCTTCCCACCTGGGATGGGGCCTGTTTCCTGCCACTTCCCCCCTGCTGAGCCACACCCTGATCCGGACGGAAGGCCAGCATCCGCAGCAGTACCATCTCGAACCCACTCCTTGGATCAGGCGCCAGGGGCAGATCACGCTGCCCGACCAGAGCTATCTGGTAAAACAGCTGGATATCCTCTGGAGAGATCTTCTGTGCCAGCGTCTCTATCTGGGCATGATCGCTGTCTGTGTCTGCTATCGCATTAGGTATCGCCTGATACAGGGCGATACGATGTAACAGAGAGAGCAACTCCTGGAGCACACTGGTAAAATCAGGGACTCGCTGCGCCAGTTCGGTAACACCATCCATCACCCGCTGCGGATCCAGATCGGCCAATGCATCCAGCAGGACGAATATCTGCTCACCGGCGATAGTGCCGAGCATGGTACGTACATCACTCTCTCTGACATCACCGCCACCGAAGGCAATGGCCTGATCCATAAGGCTTAAGGCGTCACGCATACTGCCATCTGCAGCCTGCGCCAGCTGCAGCAGGGCCTTGATATCATGCTCTACCGCCTCCTGCTTCAGGATAAATTCCAGACGATCCTGAATCTGATCCAGAGGCAGCCTCTTGAGATTAAACTGCAAACAGCGGGAGAGAACCGTAACCGGCACCTTCTGTGGATCGGTGGTTGCCAGTAGAAATTTCACATGCGGCGGCGGCTCTTCCAGAGTCTTAAGCAGTGCATTGAAACTGCTGTCGGAGAACATGTGTACCTCGTCGATGATGTACACCTTGAAACGGCCGCGCACTGGTGCGTAAGGGACATTGTCCAGCAGCTCTCTGGTCTGATCTACCTTGGTACGCGAAGCGGCATCCACCTCCAGCAGGTCCACAAAACGCCCTTCATCGATCTCGGTACAGGCACTGCAGTGGCCGCATGGCACCGAGGTAACGCCCTTTTCACAGTTGAGGGATTTGGCGAAGATGCGTGCCAGAGTGGTTTTTCCTACCCCACGGGTACCGGTAAACAGATAGGCGTGATGCAGACGGCCGTTATCCAGTGCATTGGTCAGGGCGCGAACCACATGCTCCTGGCCAACCAGCTGTTCAAACAGACGAGGGCGCCATTTTCTGGCAAGAACCTGATAACTCATGGAGGTCGTATATTCCAATCCACTAAAAGGTTCTATTCTAACCTCAGAGGCTACAGGAGCCTAGTGGTGTGTAAAATTGGTGGCGGCCCGCCCCAGCCACACCCCGGCACACGATTCCACTGCTGCGGCTGCTCCCTTCCGGGCCTGACCGGGTTCACAGTTTCACGTTGCGAGGGGACCGACACAGGCCACCATAAAGTGGTGGACATGGTTAATCCGAGCGCAGACTTTATCATGTCGCAACGTTCAGCTGCAATCTCCAACCTATGTCCGTTGTCCTATTCCAGACCATATAGAGCGAGCAACAGCGGAGCTACCAGCCAGAGCAGGCCCTTAAGCAAGAAGAAGAGCGGCGCGGCCCAGACAAGCTTTCGCAGCCACCCGGTTGTTCTGCTTGCTGCCGGATGCCGTGTAGAATGGATAATCACCTCATCTCTCTCCGTTTAATAGTAAATCTCACCGCAGTAGCATCTAGTAGCTGACTAAAATCTAGCCCTGGAATGAATATCTGTGAAATCGCTTTTTTATTGCAGAGTTATCGTTGTAGTCTATATATTTAAGTTATGAACATCAGAGACCTGGAATACATAGTTGCTGTGGCCGAGACCAAGCATTTCGGCAAGGCGGCAGAGCGCTGTTTTGTCAGCCAGCCCACCCTGAGCGGTCAGATCAAAAAGCTGGAAGATATGCTGGGCGTCACTCTGTTCGAGCGTACCAAACGTTCGGTCAAAACCACACCGACCGGTGAAGATATTCTGGTATTGGCCAGAGAGATACTGGAGAAGGCTGAGGCCCTGCGTGAACTGGCCAGCTCCTACCGCGACCCCTACAGTACACCTATCCGCATAGGTGCGATCCTCACCCTGAGTCCCTATCTGATGCCATTGGTGCTGAAGCCACTCAAACAGCAATACCCCAGAATGCACCTGATCCTCTCCGAGGAGATGACAGATTCCCTGCTGATCCGGCTGCACAAACATGAGATAGACGCAGCACTGCTTGCAACTCCGGTTGATGAAAATGAGTTCAACTCCATCCCACTGTTCGACGAGCCCTTCTGGTTTGCCTGCCCGAGGGAGCATCAACTGGCAAAGAATGAAAATATCAGTCAAAAAGAGCTCAATAACAGCAATCTGTTGCTGCTGGCAGAGGGCCACTGTCTGGCGGATCAGGCCATGGAGGTGTGCAATCTGAAACAGAGAAAGGATGGGGACGAAATGGCGGACCTGCGTGCCTCCAGCCTGGAGACCCTGCTCCAGATGGTCAGTGCCGGTATAGGTTGTACCTTGGTTCCGGCCCTGGCGGTAAAAGAGTTGTGGATGGAAGATAGGGATCTCATACTTAAACGATTGGATCAGAAAAATGCCTACCGCAGGGTATCACTGGTATTTCGCAAGACCTTCCCGCGCCGACGCGCCCTTGAGGCATTTGCAGATGTAATCATGTCAAAACTGCCGGATTCGGTAGATAAGCTCTATCAGGCATAATCATCCAACAACCCGGAGCTGGTGTAATATCTCGGAGACTCCTCTTCAACCGGAACAGAAAGGGCCTGCTCCTGTTGAGTAAAATAGTTTGAGTTATCCCTATGCTCCTGTTGCAACAGAGCAGAGTTGCCATCCTGCTGCATATTCTCTCGATGACTTACATCTACATTTACCAGCTGCATATTACCTTCATGCATCATCTCACGCAGTCGCGGTATCGCCGCTTCTATGGCATCTTTGACCGCTCCGTGCTGCGCCAGAATATTCACACTTGCCTGATCGTTATGCACAGAGACGTGGACCTGGATCGGCCCCAAATTCGGCGGATTGATACGTATGGATGATGTCTGCACCCCTTTCCCTATCATCCACATGATGCGATCGCCCATGGCCTGACTCCACCCATCATCCCCCAACGGTGCGGCAATTGCCGGAGGCGTGCTGGATCCGCCACTTGTCTGAAAATTAGATAGCTGCGCCAACCCACTTATTGCTGAGTTGATATTGGCCGTCTGGGTAGTTGCTGCATCGCTCACGACTGCTGATGTTGCAAGCGTCCTGGATACAAGGTCAGTAACAGTGAGCTCGCTCTTCGCTGCCACCAGTTGGTCCGTCAGATGTTTCTCATCGCCCCGCGCCGCAACAGGGGTCAGAAGATCATTGATTTGGCGTTTATTCGCATCCGCACCCTGCTTTGACCACCCTGCACTCAGCTTGATACCGGAGGCGACTAATGGAGAGATCTGACTTCCATCCTGCCCTATCGCCTGTTGTATGGCCTGGGGAATAACCGGCGTATCACCATTGAACAGAAGGGAATACAGTGGTGAATCAGGTGGGATAATTGCCGCTAACGGCAAATCTTTGCCGGACTCGGCCAGTTCCTCAAGCTTGGCAAGCTCCTCTGTTGGTAGAATGCCCTTCAGGTCATCCAGAAACTTGGTGAGCATTGTCTCATCGGTAAGAATCTCCTTGAAACTCAGCAAAACCGCATCAGGAGTGCCTTCTGCGCCATCAGCACGGATGAACTCGGTTAACGGATTGCTGCTCTGGCTGGCCTGTGGGGCAACGCTTAAGCTGGCTGGAATGGGTGCGCTCATACAGTGACCTCAACATAAAAACTGTTTCTCTGGTCAGTAATGAGCAAATCCTATGCCATCCTACCCCTCATATCGGCTTTGGTTTGTTGCTACGGCGAAACAGCCCCAGACCGAGCAGGGAGGAACCTAATAGCCAGACAGCTGCAGGAAGTGGTACCGGATTGACGCTGATAGAGAATGCCCGCGAACTGGCATTAGTCAGATAGTCCGACAGATAGGAATCAGCCGCCTCATCATACCGCACCATATGGAATCCTCCCCTCGTCAAGAGGTTATCCTTGTTCCAGCTGAAGCTGCCCACAATATCCACCGGGGTCTCAACATCCAGCCAATAGCTCTGACCGGCAATCAAGGTGGCGGCGGCGTCATTGTCGATGGCAAAATCAGTCACACCGTTGCCGGAATCATAACAGCAATAGATATCATCAAAGCTGTAAGTCTGACTCCAGACCTGAGTACCTTCTACACCATTGTTATCAGCGTAAATAGATAAACTAAAACTGCTTCCTGCGGTGTAGCCATCGTCCGGGCCCCATATGGCAGCGGTAATACCCGCCAATGTACCTGTCACGGAAGCCTGGAATGTTACGCCGATTAAAGAGGTAACAGTACCATCTGTATCCGGGGAAAGATCACCGATCCAATTGCCTGCGGCATTGTAAAGGGGACTGGATGGAGCAAAATTGTTATAAGTATCCACCGCTGCAACGCCGGAAAAACTGGCAGACAATCCCAGTATAAAGACAGATGCGAATAACAGGACTCGTAGCTTCATTGCTGTGGCACCTCACTGCTCTCAGACGTTCTCGACAAGCCGATTTTGGGCTTATTCAGAAAAAGCGTTCAGGAAAATCTAGCCTGGAAGGGAAATGCTATCCATAGCGCTTACTTTAGTTGTTGATATTTATTGTTGAATCAACAGGATGATTGCGCAACAGATGAACCTCAGTTACGTGAGATCAATCACATAACAGAGAACCATTGACAGCATCAAACAGTCAGAACCTGATTGGCAATGACAATGGCTAGAAATGTTCTTACAACGAATGCACCTGACGCTGCCATAATCCCTGAATCAGCAGCGGCAAGATAACCCCATGGATCACCGCAGTCCCAGCACATCCTGCATATCGTATAACCCCTTAGCCTGCTGCATGATCCAGCCTGCGGCCCGCACAGCGCCATTGGCGAAGGTCATACGGCTGGAGGCCTTATGGGTGATCTCCACCCTCTCTCCCATAGCGGCAAACAGTACGGTATGGTCACCGACTATATCTCCGGCCCGGATGGTCTCAAAACCGATACTGTTACGGTCGCGCTCACCCGTTATCCCTTCACGGCCATATACGGCACACTGCTTCAAATCACGCCCCAGGGCCTCAGCTACAACCTCACCCATGCGCAGGGCAGTACCGGATGGCGCATCCACCTTGTGGCGGTGATGCGCCTCGATAACCTCAACATCCACATCGTTACCCAGCACCCGCGCAGCGATGTCCAACAGCTTAAAACAGAGATTGACCCCGACACTCATGTTTGGTGCAAACATGATACCGATATCTGCCGACGCCTCCTTCAACGCAGCCTTTTCATCATCACTCAGACCGGTAGTACCGATCACAATCGCCTTGCCTGCCTCACGACAGATGGCAACATGCTGCATGGTGGCGGCAGGTGAAGTGAAATCTATCAGTACGTCAAATTCGTCAATAACCTGTTTTAGATCATCCACCAGAGTAACCCCTAGATTTCCCAGGGCAGCCAGCTCGCCGGCATCGGCACCCAGGAGAGTGCTGCCAGGTCGCTCAATCGCTGCGCCCAACTCCATGCCGTCAGCTGCATATACGGCCTGAATCAGGTTTCGCCCCATACGTCCTGCCGCACCAACGATCGCTACTCTTGCCATGTCAAATATCCAATACAGTTATTATTTAATTAGCTCTCGGCCCTATACCCCAGGCCCTGCTTCAAAACCCCATGCCTTCGAAAAAATTCTTTACTCCGTCCAACCAGGAAGTTGACTGTGGGGTGTGTCTCTTTCCACCATCCTGCATCGAGCTATCCAGCTGACGTATCAGATCCTTCTGTTGCTCTGTGAGATTTACCGGGGTCTCCACCGCTACCCGGCATATAAGATCCCCTACAGGTCCACCACGCACCGGTTTAACTCCTTTACCACGCATGCGAAACATCTTTCCGGTCTGAGTACCAGGCGGAATCTTCAGCTTGACCTTCCCACTCAGAGTTGGGACCTCCAACTCACCTCCGAGTGCAGCAGCACCAAAGCTGATTGGAACATCACAGAAAAGATTGTTCTCCTCCCGGCTGAATATCTTGTGTTCCTTGACCATGATCTGTACATAGAGATCACCGGCCGGTCCACCACTCTCACCCGCCTCACCTTCACCAGCAAGGCGGATACGGTCACCATTATCAACTCCGGCAGGCACCTTCACTGACAGGGTCTTGTGCTCCTGAACCCGGCCATTGCCATGACATACGTTACAGGGATCATCGATCACGCTTCCCTTGCCGCGACAGGTGGGACAGGTCTGCTGCACAGAAAAGAAGCCCTGCTGCATCCTAACCTGGCCATGCCCGCCACAGGTACTGCAACTCTTGGGGCGTGAACCCTTCTTGGCGCCGGAACCGTTGCACGCCTTGCATTTGACCATGGTGGGGACACGGATCTTTACCGTAGTTCCGGCAACAGCATCTTCCAGCGTAACCTGCAGGTTATAGCGCAGATCGGCGCCACGCTGGACCCTGGTTCCGCCACCTCTGCCACCACCGAATATATCCCCAAAGACATCACCAAAGATATCGCTGAAATTACTCCCGCCAAAGCCGCCCGCACCCGGGCCACCCATAGATGAGTTTACTCCGGCGTGACCGAATTGGTCATAGGCGGAACGCTTTTGCGCATCGGAAAGTATCTCGTAGGCCTCCTTGGCCTCCTTGAACATCTTCTCAGACTTTGCGGCATCCTCCCCGGTATTTCTATCGGGGTGATACTTCATAGCAAGTCGGCGATAGGCCTTCTTTATCTCTGCCTCACTGGCATTTTTATTTACGCCCAGAACTTCGTAATAGTCGCGTTTAGACATGTTTTTTTATTTCCAGCGTTTCAACACCAGTATTCAACTACAAAAACCGCAGAACGTGCGGGCACATAGCACCCGCACGTTCTGCACTGACAACAGATATATGTTTGTTGTTCGCTTATTTGCTATCGTCCTTAACCTCTTCAAATTCAGCGTCTACCACATCGTCCTTAGCAGACTCATCTGAACCGCCGGCTGCAGCGGAAGTATCAGCGGCAGCACCATCACCCTCTGCTCCCGCCTGTGCATAGAGACGTTCTGCCATCTTGGCAGAGACCTCGGTAAGGGCCTTGGTCTTCTCCTCGATTACCTCCTTGTTGTCTCCCTTCATCGCCTCTTCCAGCTCCTTGATCTTGGCTTCTATGTTATCCTTTTCGCCCTCCTCCATCTTATCGTCGCCCATCTCCGCCATGGACTTCTTGATCGCATGGATCATGCTATCCGCCTGATTACGTGCCTGTACCAGTTCATTGAACTTGCGGTCTTCATCGGCATGGGCCTCGGCATCCTTGACCATACGATCAATCTCATCATCGCTCAGGCCAGAAGAGGCCTTAATCACAATGGATTGCTCCTTGCCGGTTGCCTTGTCTTTAGCAGAAACATTAAGAATACCGTTGGCATCAATATCAAAACTCACCTCGATCTGAGGCACGCCACGCGGGGCCGGGGGTATATCGGTGAGATCAAAGCGGCCAAGAGATTTGTTGGCATTGGCCTGTTCACGTTCACCCTGCAATACGTGCACGGTCACCGCAGTCTGACTGTCGTCTGCAGTTGAGAAGGTCTGACTCGCATTGGTCGGAATAGTGGTGTTCTTCTCGATCAGTTTAGTCATAACGCCGCCCAGGGTCTCGATTCCGAGTGACAGCGGGGTCACATCCAGCAGCAACACATCCTTAACCTCACCACCAAGTACACCGCCCTGGATGGCAGCACCTATGGCAACCGCCTCATCAGGATTAACATCCTTACGCGGGGCCTTGCCGAAGAACTCTTCAACCACTGCCTGAACCTTGGGCATACGGGTCTGACCACCGACCAGAATCACTTCATCAATCTCAGACGCAGAGATACCTGCATCATTCAGGGCAGTGCGACATGGGTCGATAGTCCTGTTGACCAACTCTTCCACCAGCCCCTCCAACTTAGACCTGGTCAGCTTGATATTCAGATGCTTGGGTCCGGATGCATCGGCTGTGATATAGGGCAGATTGATATCGGTCTGCTGGCTGTTGGATAGCTCGATCTTGGCCTTCTCTGCAGCCTCTTTCAGACGCTGTAGTGCCAGCGGATCATTGCGCAGATCAAAGCCCTGTTCCTTATTAAATTGCTCGACCAGATAATCGATAATACGCATATCGAAATCTTCACCACCCAGGAAGGTGTCACCGTTGGTGGAAAGCACCTCAAACTGGTGCTCACCATCGATCTCGGCTATTTCGATAATAGATATGTCAAAGGTACCACCACCCAGATCAAACACAGCAAGCTTCTGATCGCCGCGCTTCTTATCCATACCATAGGCCAGGGCCGCAGCAGTGGGCTCATTGATGATGCGTTTTACATCGAGTCCGGCAATACGGCCGGCATCCTTGGTCGCCTGACGCTGGGAGTCGTTAAAATATGCCGGGACAGTGATCACGGCCTCGGTAACCTCGGCACCAAGATAGTCCTCTGCAGTCTTCTTCATCTTCTGCAGTACCTTGGCAGATACCTCAGGAGCAGCCATCTTCTTACCGTTGACCTCCACCCAGGCATCACCGTTATCCGCCTTTACGATAGGATAAGGCACCATCTTGATATCACGCTGTACCACCTCATCCTCGAAGCGGCGCCCGATCAGGCGTTTAATGGCATATATGGTATTTTTGGGGTTGGTCACTGCCTGACGTTTGGCTGCCTGACCAACCAGGACATCGCCGTCACTGGTGTATGCGATGACGGATGGCGTAGTGCGGTCACCCTCTGAATTTTCGATAACCCGAGTCTTATCACCCTCCATCACTGCCACGCAGGAGTTGGTGGTGCCCAGATCAATTCCAATAATTTTTCCCATGATACGATATCTCCACAATAAAACTGTTTATTCTCTAAAACTCTCGGTTATCCCTCAGATGGGGAAAAACCTTGTCTATTTCAAGCCTGTTCGTCAATTTTTACCTGCGGCCCCTGGGAAACCATCACCATAGCCGGTCGAATCAGGCGGTCATTCAGGGTGTAGCCCTTCTGCATAACGGCAGTTACGGTGTTCGGCGGCACATCATCGCGGGGCTGAGTGGACACCGCCTGGTGAAATTCCGGATTAAACGGCTCACCGATAGGGTTAATCTGGACTATCTGGAAGCGCTCCATGACATCGGATAGCAGCTTCAGGGTCAGTTCGGTACCTTCACGCAGGCTGGCAACGTCTGCAGTGTTACTGCTGGCCGCCTCCACCCCAAGCTCCATGCTATCGCGCACTGCCAGCATGTCTGAGGCAAAACGCTCCAGAGCGAACTTATGGGCATTTTCCAGTTCACGTACATGCCGCCGTTGCAGATTCTCTATTTCCGCCTTGGAACGTAGTAGTTGATTCCAGTGTTCGTCCGCCTTATTTCTGGCATCTTCCAACATAAGACGTACATCTTCCGGAATATCTATCTCCTCAGCCTGTTCACCTTCCAATGCCTCAGATACGGCATCATCTAGGGTTGCTTCGCTATCAGCCTCATGCTGTTTTTTCCCCATCTACCTCTCTCCAAAATACTGTGAATAACAAAACACCTACGCGCGACACTACTTGGGCCGCATCCCATATTCAACCACCTAACGTGGGGATGGTTATAGCTGTTTCAAGGCCGTGCTCAACAATTTGGCGGTAACATCTACCACGGGAATCACCCGGGCATACTCCATACGCTTGGGACCAATCACCCCAAGCACTCCTACCACTTCGTTATTGATTTCATATGGAGCCGTGACGACACTGCATCTGTCCAGATGGGTATAGCCAGATTCCTCACCAATGAATATCTGCACACCATCCGCTTTCAAACAACCATCCAAAAGCTGTACAATCTCATGCTTCTCGTTGAAGGCATCGAATAGCTGCCGCAGTTTTTGCATATCCGACAACTCCCTGAAGCTCATCAAGTTTGTCTGTCCGGCTATCAGGAAATCGCCTTCTCCATCAATCGGGTCCAGGACCTGTTCCGTCATCTCAATAGCCCGATTCATGATACGGTTCATATCGTCCTTGGCCAGACGCATCTCCTTGATCATAGACGCTCTGACCCTGCTCAGGGTAAGTCCCGAGTAGGTGGTATTGATATAATTTGCCACCTGTTCCAACTCTGATGCCGTATAACACCGTTTGGGTTTGATGATCCGGTTCACGACCTCACCGGATTTTGTCACCAGAATAACCATCACCTTGTCCCCGGACAGGGGCAAAAACTCTATGTGCAGGAAAGATACCTGGTCTCGTCTGGGCATCATTACCACACCGGCCAAATGGGTTACATTGGAGAGTATCCTTGAGGCTGACTCCAACATCGCCGGGGAGCTTTGATCATTAGCAAGCTGGGTCTTTAGATTATCTATCTCAATCTCATTGGGGTGTTTAAGCGTGACCAGGGAGTCGATAAACATGCGATAACCGTTGACCGTAGGTACCCTGCCGGAAGAGGTATGGGGTGAGGTAACCAGCCCGACATTTTCCAAATCCACCATGATATTCCGTATGGTAGCCGGACTCAGATCCATACCGGCATCGTGCGCCAGGGTACGGGAACCCACCGGTTCGCCATCACGGATATAGCGTTCTATCAATACCTTCAGAAAGTGTTGTGCACGTTCATTGACAGTACCTTCACCTACAGCTTTTTTTACTGCCACTTCCCACCTCAACAAACCAGTATTTGGAATATTTAGCACTCTTATAAGACGAGTGCTAGTCAGGTTAATTATCGGTCTCTATCGCTGAGAGTCAAGAATTGCATATAAAATACACCTTTAGCATGCGGTTTTGCCGCAAATTCATGCTTGATTTTACATAGTTAAGCTCTCAACTGCGCCACTGCGCACCGATTATGCGCAATAAGATTATTGTTGCCGCTATGCAGCCATGTTAAGTTTCTCCAATTCACCACCCAATCGGTACCAAACTGGTATAGACATATGAATGAAGCATTCCGCACGATCGCGTTGATAGGTAAACAACGCGGTAGTCGCATCAAGGACACGATACACAGCCTGAATAATTTTCTGCTCAGCCTGGGACTGAATGTCCTGCTGGAGACGAATACGGCAGATCATCTGGGAGAGCGTGGGCTGAAAAGTGCCGATATGCGCGAAATAGGCGAAACCTGTGATCTGGCCATTGCGGTTGGTGGTGATGGTACGCTTCTGCACTCTGCATGTAGTCTGGCCGAATACGACGTGGCGCTGCTGGGAGTAAACATGGGGCGTCTCGGTTTCCTGACTGACATCTCTCCCTATGGCATGATTGAGGCGGTGGGAGAGATCCTGGATGGAAAATATATCGAGGAGAAGCGCAGCCTGCTGGAGGTTGAGGTGGCAGGAAAGAGCTTCAGGGCATTGAATGATGTGGTTATCCACAAATGGAATATCGCCAGGATGATTGAATTCGAGACCTATGTGGGAGGGCAATTCGTAAATATCCAACGCTCAGACGGTTTCATCATATCCACACCTACCGGCTCGACCGCCTATAACCTCTCCTGTGCCGGTCCGCTGGTACACCCTAATCTGAATGCAAATATCCTGGTATCGATCTGTCCACACACCCTGAGTAACCGGCCGATCGTGGTAAATGGTGATGCCGAAATCAAGGTGGTTGTATGCGGCAAAACCACCCATAAGGACATTCAGGTCACTTGTGACGGACTACGCACGGCACAACCGCTGGACAACACCATCAGGATAAACAAACACCCTAACCCCATCCGCCTTATCCACCCGCAAGACCATGACCATTTCAACACCCTGCGGGTCAAGTTGGGATGGAGTGATAACCCTGTTTAATCTCAGCGGATTATTGGTTAGCATTGCAAAAATGGTTGGCCGTACCACTGCGGTCGTACCCCAGACACAATAAGACCCTGATGCGATAGATGCTCACCCAAATCCACATCAAAGACCTAGCTATTGTCTCCTCCTTAGAGCTGGACCTAAGACCTGGCATGACCACCCTCACCGGCGAAACCGGTGCCGGCAAGTCTATCCTGATAGACGCCCTGGGGCTGGCTCTGGGGGAACGGGCGGATAACGATATGATCAGGGATGGCTGCGAACGTGCAGAGATAACCGCCGTGTTGGATATCAGCAATCTGCAAGAACCACTCGCTTGGTTGCAGGAGAACTCACTGGACGCAGGCGGCGAATGTATCCTGCGGAGAGTGTTGGCACGCTCCGGCAGTTCCAAGGCACTCATCAATGGCATCCCGGTTCCGGCAAAATCACTTCAGACCCTGGGTGATCTCCTGGTAGACATCCATGGACAACACGCCCACCAGTCCCTGCTCAAGAGAGAGCATCAGCGGGTACTGCTGGACAACTATGCCGGCCACCAGGAGTTACAGCAGCAGGTTTCTGCCATATTTCACCTCTGGCAAGAGTCACAGAGCAAACTGCAACAGCTTGCTGCCGCCTCTGGTGAACGTAATGACAGACTGGAGCTGCTGCGCTATCAGGTGGCTGAATTGAATGATCTGAATATCGCCGAAACAGAGCTGGAAGCGCTGAATGAGGAGCATATGCGGCTGAGCAATGCCGAACAGCTTCAGAACGGCTGCAACCTGGTACTCACCGGTCTATATGACGATGAAAATGCCATCCACGGTCAACTATCAAAGATCCAGAACGAGCTGGAACGGATGCTCACAGCCGACCCCAGCCTCGCTGAGATACATGAGATGTTGGATGAGGCCGGCATTCAGATACAGGAGGCCACTCACAGCCTGCGTCAATACGCCGATAACATTGAGATGGACCCGTCCCGTCTGGAACTGGTGGAACAGCGTATAGCCGATATCCAGGACATGGCCAGGAAACACCGCTGCAGACCGGAAGAGATTGCAGCTATCCATGTCGATCTGACCCGGGAACTGGAACAGCTGGAACATGCTGATATCCATCTGGCAGAACTGGAACAGGAGGTTAAGGCCCACAGGGCCAACTACATGGATCTGGCCGGAAGACTGGATGCCAGCCGGCGTCAGTCTGCTGCAACCCTGGTCCAGGAGGTAACATCCGGGATGAACTCGCTGGGGATGCCGGAGGGACGTCTGGAGATTGAGATAGAGACCCTGCCACAGGAGAAGGCTGGCGCCAACGGAATAAACCGCATCGAATTTCTGGTTAGTGCCAACCCGGGGCAGCAACCAAAACCACTGATCAAGGTGGCGTCCGGAGGAGAACTCTCCCGCATAAGCCTGGCCATTCAAGTTGCTACCGCCAGATGTTCAGGGACGCCGATACTGATCTTCGATGAAGTGGATGTGGGTATTGGCGGTGGAACCGCAGAGATTGTCGGCAAGCTGCTACGCCAATTAGGTGAATACCGCCAGGTACTATGCGTTACCCATCTGCCCCAGGTAGCGGCTCAGGGGCACAACCACCTTCAGGTAACCAAGACGGGTGATAACGGAACTGTAAAAACTGATGTAGTCAATCTGGACGGAGACCTGCGGATCGAAGAGATAGCCCGCATGCTGGGTGGTATCAAAATAACTGACCAGACACGGGCCCATGCCAGAGAGATGATCTGTCATTCCCAGATATAAACCGGGAAACTCAGATTAATCAAACCTGACTTATCTTACACCTGGGACTGTCGCAGCGACCATAGATAACCAGGGAGTGGTCCTCAATCTCAAAACCGTGTAGTTTGGCTATCTCACGTTGGCGTTGTTCAATAATGTCATCGGTAAACTCAACTACCTTGCCACAAACCACGCACAGCATATGATCGTGATGACTGCCACGATTCAGCTCGTATACAGAAAATCCACCCTCAAAATTATGCCGCTTAACCAGTTCAGCCGTCTCAAACTGGGTCAACACCCGGTAGATGGTAGCCAAGCTGATCATCTCGCCCTGCTGCAGCAGTATTTTGTATAGATCTTCGGCACTTACGTGCTGATCCCCACAATTTTCCAGCACCTCAAGGATCTTTATCCTTGGAACCGTGACCTTAAGACCGGCCTTCCTTATTTCATGATCTTCCAAGATGATATCTCCTTGGATTGAGGTAGCACCTGAACTCTCGACGATATATAGCGTCTACAAGCAAAGTGGCGATGATAAGATGCTCCCTGGTGTGTTCATTAAGCGAATCAGGTATTATTCCGCCAACTGGATTAATCATACTGGGTTGTTATCTAATGCAAAAGCTTTTCGTTCCCTGGCTCGGCCTATCTATTCTGTTTGTCGGAGGCTGCTCCACCCTGGATAACCTGGGTGCCGCTATACCTGAAGCCATGGGAAATACCCCATTGATGTATAAGCCTGAGGTTCAGCAAGGAAACGTTATCACCCAGGAGATGGTAGACAAACTGGAACCTGGTATGACCAGAAGACAGGTGGCATATGTCCTGGGTACCCCGTTGCTGACAGATACCTTTCATCAGAATCGTTGGGACTACATTTACACCAGAGAGGTTGGAGGTGGAGCCGGGAATAAACAGCGTATCTCTCTATTCTTTGAAGATGATGTGTTAACCAGGATCGAAGGTGACTTCCGGCCCGTGCCAAAAGCTGATCCATTGGCCGGGAAAGAGACCGTATTCAGCGTTCCTGACTACAAAAAGAAAGACAAGGGCTTTTTCGAACGGACCCTCAACACCATAGGTGTCGACACGGATGATGAAGAGAGTACCCCAAGCGCCGATGATGTGAATAAGGATGAGAAACTGCCGGATATGGATAAGGGCAACGAACTACCTCAGACCGTTGAAGAGGCACAGGATGTTGCTGATCAAGCGGACAAGACTACTGAGGAAGCGCAAACCGGGACGGATGATACGGCCAAACAAGAACAAGAAGCCGCGGAAGAGGATAAAGCTGAGGGAGATGCCAAGGAGGAGAAGGGCTTCTTCTCCAGGGCGTTGGATGCGGTTGGACTCTGACCAGACGCAACATATCCACAAATAGCGAAGCCGACCACTGTAACTACATTGGTCGGCTTTATTAATTACAGACCCTCAGTTTCTCATACTATTTATTATCGCCACCCGCCTCGGCCTTCTTCTTACGTGCGGCCTTAGGATCTGCTATCAGCTCACGGTAGATCTCTACCCTATCACCGGTACAAAGTTTGTCATCCATACTTACGGATTTACCGTAGACTCCAACCTTGGCTGTTTCCAGATCAATCTCCGGAAACTTATTTACAATCTTGGATTTGGCAATCGCCTCTTTTACGGTCATACCGCAATCACCTGAGATCTTCACAATAACCTGCTCCTGCAAAGTGGCATATGCCACTTCAACCTCAATTTGTTCATTCACTACCATATACCTCGTCAGCTCTTTTACAGAATGCGTCTACAAGCGTGTTTGCAATCTGATTGAACACCGCCCCAAAGGCGGCATTGATTAATTTCCCGGAGAAGACAAAATCCAACTCCAGCTCAACCTTGCAGGCATCCTCCCGCAATGCCTTAAACTCCCATCTACCACTGAGATGTTTAAACGGACCTTCAACCAATTTAATGTCCATATACTTCCCCGGAACAAACCGGTTACATGTGGTAAACCTCTGGCTTACTCCGATCCTAGCCACCTCCAATTCAGCACATACCTGTTCCTCAGTGCGAGATAACAGTGTGGTTGAACTGCACCAGGGCAAAAACTCAGGGTAGGATTCTACATCATTTACCAGGTCAAACATCTGCCTGGCAGAGTACATCACCAAGGCAGATTTATTGACAACAGCCAATCGATAGCTCCAACTGCATTAAGAAACACAATAACAACGGCCGCTGGCGTGATATTTCTGATTACAAATCGCCAGATCCTGTATCTAAAACCGTCTCCCATATTGAACTCATCAACCGACGAACTCCTGGACATAAAGCGCCCGGCGAAGATGGCAATCAACAATCCACCAATAGGTAACATAATGTTTGCTGTCAGTTTATCCACCAGATTAAAGAAGGTTTTACCAAACAGCTGGTACTCCTCGCCAGACCATACATTGAATGAAAATACTGAACCTAAACCAAGAATCCAGACAGAAATCCCCACCCAGATCGAAGCCCTGATCCTGGTCATACTTCTATTTTCAACCAACCAGGCAACTGCGGGTTCAATCAGGGAGATACCGGAGGTCCAGGCGGCAAACACCAAGAGTATGAAGAATAGAGTACCGAATATCTGCCCACCAGGCATTGCCCCAAAGGCTATGGGCAGGGTCTGAAATATCAAGCCAGGTCCGGAACTTGGCTCCAGACCATTGGAAAATACCAGAGGAAATATAGCCATCCCTGCAATCAAGGCCACAACTGTATCCAGTATCGCAATCATTATGGCAGAAGCGGCGATGGAGTTTCCCTTAGGCATATATGAGCCATATACCATGATAGCCCCCATACCCAGGCTCAGAGTGAAGAAGGCATGACCCATGGCTATCAGCATTGGCCCACCATTGAAGGAGCAGCTCTTCACTTCATTTAACATCTCACAATGAAAAAACACCTTGGTGTAATCCGGAGTGAACAGAAACGCCACTCCCTGCTGAAAAGAGCTGGTGTTATATGCATATGCCAACAATACCAGTAATAATACAAACAGCGCCGGCATCAGGATACGTACCGCCTGTTCCAGACCATGCCGTACCCCCCGGGCCACCACCCCCATACACATAACCATGAACAGGGTGTGCCAGGCCAATAGACGCTCCGGATCACCAACCAGGCCGCTGAAGATGTTCTGCGCGCCGTCGGCAGTAACCCCATTAAAGATCCCAACGGCAGTTCGAAAAACATAGGAGAGCGCCCAGCCAGCGATCACACTGTAGTAGGAGAGGATCAAAAAACCAGCGATCACCCCACCCCACCCCAGAAGAGCCCATGCAGGATGCGCATTCTCATCCTTTGCCAGAGAACGCATAGTATTGATCGGGCTTTGACGCCCCCTACGACCGAGCATAATCTCGGCCATCATGATCGGAATACCCACAATCGCTATACAAACAAGATAGACAACGACAAATGCACCACCACCATTTTCACCGGTAATGTACGGAAACTTCCAGATATTACCCAAACCAACAGCAGACCCGGTCGCAGCCAAGATAAACATAAGACGGTTCGACCATTGGCCGTGAATAGAGGTATGTTCTGTCATATTCAGTAGTCCCGGATCTATTTATATTGCGGCTACACTATTTCTTACTGCAAGACACAAGAGTCGGATAAAATCCGTCACGTCCCTACCACTCCTTGGTCAACTCCCCCAAATTTAACGGTTAGCCATCCCACAACTTTGCCCTATTGAAGCATATGCTCATCTGGCATAGGTTGCACCTAGGTATATCAAATAGCCAATATCGTTGTTATTACCATAAAAAGCAGACACTGCAATTATTGAGTATGGCCCCAGTATTATCCTTCTTATTCTCAATTAAAATCTGTCTCAGAACAAGATAGAGAGTTTTTTACCCCCATCAGCTGGCGTAGAGTACGGAAGCTCGAATACAATGCACGCCATGTCAAAAAAATCAAACAAGAAAGCGAGCAACACGGGTAGCACCATAGCCCTGAACAAAAAGGCTAGGCACGAATACTTCATTGAGGAGAGATATGAGGCAGGTATTGCCCTGCAAGGTTGGGAGGTAAAAAGCCTGCGCGAGGGCAAGATGCAGCTAAGCGAGAGCTATGTAACCATAAAAGATACCGAAGCATTTCTATTCGGCGCCCACATCACCCCACTGCCCACGGCCTCCAAGCATATCCAGACCGACCCGGTACGTACCAGAAAAATTCTGCTTCACCGCAGCGAGCTGGACAAACTGATCGGCCAGGTAGAGCGCCGTGGCTACACCCTGGTGCCACTCGCCATGTATTGGAAAAAGGGCTTGGCCAAACTTGAGATTGGCCTGGCCAAAGGCAAAAAGCTCCACGATAAGCGTGCTTCTGACAAGGATCGAGACTGGACACGCGACAAAGAGCGCATTCTCAAACACAGCTAAACATGACTTCATGCCAACAATAATATTATATTTATATAATATTCCGCCAGTTACACCAGATACATAATCCTAATACTCAGCATCTAATCTAACCACACATACACTCCCTAAAGCGCAAAACCACCTGCTGTTCTACACTTTCAGTGTTGGTTGAACAAACTGAATATGGTTTAGGAGAGTTCAATGTATAGATTAAAATCTCTTTACCTGACCATGGTATGTGCAATCATGGTAATGGGTATATCATCGGGCTGGGCCAGCGAGCAACAGGCATACGGTGACCGGCAGGTCGGCAATGAAACAACTTCTTACTACGATGGTGCATTCGTTAAAGTGCGCCATAGACATCATCGTACACATAGAAGGAATACCGCTCTAGCTATTGGTGCCATAGTCCTAGGTACCATGCTGTATAACCAAAACCAGCAACGTAACTATCGAGGAAACTACTACGGAAACGCCCATATCAACTGGTGTTATAACAGGTATCGCTCCTATCGCGCATATGACAACACCTTTCAACCTTACTATGGTCCACGCCGTCAGTGTGTTTCACCTTACTACTAGGAATACCTACAGACAGATACTGTGGTCTGCGACAATCGCAGGCCTTTTTTTTGTGAAACCCTGCAATCCCAAAACGGCTGATCCCAACAGCCAAATTGCACCAGGAATAGGCACCGGCTGAACCGCCCAGGCAGAATCACCCGGTGATCCCGGGGTCCCAAGGTCTCCCATGCCATACATGCTCACACTTGGAATAAAATCCGTATTGGAAAATGGCGGTACGACATTACCAGACAACTCCTGGCTTTTCCCTGCCACAACAAAACCGCTAGTATATTCAAGCCGTACGATCTCAATACCACCATCACTTATAACTATCTGGTCATCGGCATTTCTTAACTGAAAACCTGAATACACGTAGTCTGCCGTGTAGCCGCCATTCAATGATGTATCACCGTTGCGCCCAAATACCAGATAGGCATAGGGATCGATAATCAAAGGGCCGCCATTATCGATTGTATGTAGATCACCACCATCATCCGACAGGGTTAACCCGGTCAAATCCAGAGGATTTCCGGTCAAATTGTATACCTCAAACCACTCCCCATAGGTATCTGACACCGCAGAGGGATTGGCCATAACCTCGCTGATGACCAGATCACCCGGAGAGATAGATGCGGCAAATATGGAGAGAGGATTGGTAAGAAGGGCAAAAGACAGGCACAGCAGTTTGATTCCATTCATAACGGTTCTTCCTTGAGTATTTAAGTTAAATCACCGATCCTGGTGATAGATCTGTTTCCATGAACGAATGGATAATTCACCCACTGTTCGCGTGTTATTATTACCTAAGCTTTTGCATATGACAATACCTTGTCGTCTCAGAACAAGATCCGGCATAGCAAGGAACCCCTTACCCATATATACTGTCTATTGGTTCATAACCACGGTGGCGACATTGGCTTCGACGTGGGTGAGGTCTGATCGCCTTTGGCGATCAAAAGCCACTTAACGTGGCTTTTGAAAGACCGAACGCCCAGCCATGGAAGGCTGGGCAGGAATGATTCACCAGGGATGGTTAGTAGCCAACAATCTCGTTTTTTACGGGGGCGACATTGGCTTCGACGTGGGTGAGGTCTGATCGCCTTTAGCGATCAAAAGCCACTTAACGTGGCTTTTGAAAGACCGAACGCCCAGCCATGGAAGGCTGGGCAGGAATGATTCACC
>JBNKDM010000001.1:0-142726 GCA_050288245.1 Sedimenticolaceae bacterium | reverse complement strand
TTTTATCCCATTTACCAAAAAGATGGAGACAGGTACCCGTTCTTTGCGCAGTGCGTTAAGAAAAGGGTCTTGTAGGCTTTGCCCTTTCGACATTTTATTCTCCTTCATTCATTATTATCGGCCCGGCCCCATTGAGACGGGAAAATTATTAAGAACGCACAAAACAGTCCCTTATCGGAACTAGTGTAGCACATGGTTTTTTTATTACAGTTGTGAACTAGATATGGGCGTTAATATTGTTTTCAAGGCCTGATCTAATACATTTTTTCCCTGATCATTCAGCCAGTTGGTATCCCTCTCAGACCGCAACCAGGTAAACTGCCGCTTGGCTAGTTGCCTGGTGGCTATGATACCCCTTTCGATCATCTCATCCCGAGAGTATTCTCCCCTCAGGTAACTCAGCATCTGACGGTATCCTACTAAACGCATTGCTGGAGTTTCGTGGTCCAGATCCCATTTTCGTACAATATCGGCCACCTCCTGCTCGAACCCATGTTCCAGCATGCGATGAAACCTCGTTTCTATCCTGCTATGTAACAGTGAACGCTCCTCAGGGGCACGCACAAGCTTAATGACAGCAAATGGAAGCTTTTGTTCACCACTCTGTTGTTGTAGCGCGGAAAGCGGCCTTCCGGTGATCTCATACACCTCCAAGGCACGCTGTATCCGTTGTGGATCATTAGGGTTGATGCGCTCTGCCGCCTGGGGATCTATCCGCTGCAGACGGGCATGCATTGCAGACAACCCGTCCTCTTCCCGCTCCTTATCCAGACGAGCCCTGATCTCAGGATCCGCATCCGGCATATCCGACAACCCATACTGCAGGGCGCGAAAATATAGCATGGTGCCACCCACCAGAAGCGGAATCCGTCCACGGGAAAATATCTCCTCTATTTCGCGCAAGGCATCCTGACGAAACCTCGCCGCTGAATAGCTTTCGGTGGGGTCACAGATATCGATCAAACGATGAGGAGCCAAGGCCTGCTCTTCAGCCGAAGGCTTGGCGGTTCCTATATCCAGACCACGGTATACCTGGGCGGAATCCACGCTGATGATGTCGCACGGCAACTCCTGCACCAGATCGATGGCGAGGTCGGTCTTGCCGGATGCAGTTGGCCCCATCAGAAAGATGGCAAAAGGCGCTGAATTATTGGCCGGGTCTCTCATATATCAATATGCTACAGCAGATGGCGCAAGTTGCTACTGCCCACGCAGAAACAGCCTATCCAACTCGTCCATGCTCAACTGCACCCAGGTAGGCCTGCCATGATTGCACTGCCCGGAGCGTTCGGTCTGCTCCATATCCCGCAGCAGTGCATTCATCTCATCCAGGGTGAGTTTGCGATTGGCACGTACCGAACCGTGACAGGCCATTCCGGCCAGTACCGCATTGATTTCATGCCGGATACGGTCACTGCTGCCATATTCAGCCATATCCGATAGTATGTCTCTTAACAGTTGTTCCGGATCTGTACCCTGAAGCTTGGCAGGGATCGAGCGTACCAGCAGCTTCTCCCTGCCCAGACGGTCAACCTCCATACCCAATTCGTTCAGCAGAGTCCCAGCCTCTTCTGCCAGATCGGCCTCATGCTCAGAGACCGCTACGCTCACCGGAACCAGAAGGGGCTGAGCGATGATCCCCTCATGTTCAAAGTTCTGTTTTAACCGCTCGTACACTATGCGCTCATGGGCAGCATGCATATCCACCAGCACCAGACCGGCAGCATTCTGCGCCAGCACATAGATACCGGATAGCTGAGCCAGGGCAAACCCCAGAGGTGGGGTGCCACCTGGTTCAGGCACATCAGCTCCAGGTAGATTCCGTGGGCGTTGCGTCTGGAATGCCGCATCGTAGGCCTCGCGCCGGTCAGACACCCTTAAATTCAGCGGGCGCGCCTCAAACCTATGTTCGGGTGCAGACTCTGACAACCCGTAATCAGCCGTATTATCGCCCAGAGCATTAGCGCTCTGCTGTTCCACGCCGCGCTCCGCCAGAGTCTGCTGTACCGTCCTGAAGATAAAGTCGTGGACCTGGCGGCTCTCGCGGAAACGCACCTCATATTTTGCCGGATGCACATTTACATCCACCAGCCGCGGATCAAGCTCCAGGAACAGCAGGTAGGCCGGCTGTCGTCCATGAAACAGCACATCCTGGTAGGCCTGGCGCAGAGCGTGACTAACCAGCTTGTCACGGACCATGCGTCCATTGACATAGAAATACTGCATATCCGCCTGACTGCGGTTGAAGGTCGGCCTGCCCACCCAGCCATAAAGCCGCATCCCTGCCGCTTCGATCTGGATATAGAGTGAGTCTTCCAAAAACGCGGCCCCCAGCATTTGGCTCACTCGGCGCTCCCTCTCCGAGCTGGTACGCGCGGGCGTCAGGGATAGTGTCTCCCGCTGGTTATGGCGCAGGGTAAATCCAACATCGAAACGACTCAGGGCAAGACGTTTAAGCAGTGAATCGATATGGCTGTATTCGGTACGTTCTGTCTTGAGAAACTTGCGCCTTGCCGGGGTGTTATAGAACAGGTCACGCACCTCTATGCTGGTACCTTGCGGGTGTGCTACCGGTGCTGGATCAGCCGTTGCATCAGAGCCATCCATGCTCCAGCCGGAGTTGCTATCCTGCTCTCTGGAGGCAAGCGTCAAACGTGAGACCGAGGCGATACTGGGCAGGGCCTCGCCCCGAAAACCGAGACTGGAGACAGACTCCAGATCCTGCAGACTGCCAACCTTACTGGTGGCATGGCGGGAGAGCGCCAGGGCCAGATCATCTTTATGGATACCGCTGCCGTTATCCCGGATTCGAATCAGCTTAATTCCGCCCTGCTCAATATCAATCTCAATGCGGTCGGCACCTGCGTCCAGGCTGTTTTCCAGTAACTCCTTTACCACGGATGCAGGTCGCTCCACCACTTCCCCGGCAGCGATCTGGTTTATCAGCTGTGAAGGTAAAGCGTGTATTCTCAAGGGATCTGCAGGACCTGACCGACCCTGATGGTATTTCCGGAGAGGTCATTTGCATCGCGCAAGCCGTCGACGCTGACCTGATATTGTTTGGCGATCATGGCCAGGGTATCACCACGGTGGATGACATGCTTACGCTTGCCGGAAGGTTTGGCCTCTAAATCCTGCGCCAGCAAGGTTCCGGGAGGTGGGCTGCTATGAAAATAATCTTTGATGCCGGAGAGAATTGATTGGGCCAGGGTGTTCTGATATACGCTGGTTCTCAGCCTCTTCTCTTCAGTCGGGTTGGTGATGAACGCCGTCTCAACCAGGAGTGATGGAACATCTGGCGATTTAAGTACGGCAAAACCAGCCTTCTGCACCGAGCGTTGATGAATGCTTCCAACCCTGCGCATGCATCCGAGAACCCTATCCGCCACGTCATAGCTGGCCTGAAGGGTACCGGTCTGGGAGAGATCCAACAGCACCGATGCCAAGACATCATCCTTATCCTTCAGCTCGACCCCACCCACGAGGTCGGCACTATTTTCCCGTTCCGCCAACCAGCGCGCAGCCTCACTGGAGGCGCCTCTATTGGAAAGGGTGTAGACGGAAGAGCCCTTAGCCCGACGGTCCCTGTTCGCATCGGCATGAATAGAGATAAACAGATCTGCCTTGTTTTGCCGCGCCATGGCTGAGCGTTTTCTGAGACCAAGATAGTAGTCTCCCTTACGGATCATGACCGGGCGCATACCTCTCTCTTTTCTGATCAGGGACTCAAGCTTACGCGCGATCGCGAGGACCACATCCTTTTCACGTGTACCGCGGGACCCTATCGCTCCCGGGTCCTCGCCCCCATGGCCCGCATCTATGGCGATAATCACATCGCGTGCCTGCTGGTACTTCTTGTATTTCTTTGCCTGGTCCGCATCCTGAGGTGCACGCGCAATGGTACCGGTATCGAACAGATCCAGGACCAGACGATAGCCATAATCACCGGTAGGTGCCAAGGCAAATATCTTTGGCCTGACCTGAGACTTGAGATCCAAGACAATACGTAGGTCGGTCCCATCGCGGGTACTGCTGCGAATCCTCCGCACAAACCGGTCTTTACCAGTGAACCCGGCAAGCGAGGTATTTAGCCTGGCGTCAGCAAAATCGATAACCAGCCGCTCCGGCTTGCTCAGGGAAAATATCTTGTGTTGCACCAATGAGCTGGTATCAAACACCAGTCTGGTGTGGTCCGGCGCGCTCCACAGGCGCAGACTGTTGACACTAGTCTGCCCCGCCTGGAGGGAAAAACTGAGAAGAAGCAATAGGATGGCAACTATCTTGTTCACATTAATCAACCATCGCACCATGAATATAAAATATATGATGTAAAACTAGCATGTGAAAAAAGAAATTTCCAGTGTTTTCTATAGGATAGCAGACTTTCTTCTATTTAGTTATTAAGAATTCCAGTAACCCTTCCAGCTGCCGTCTGCAGCAAGCGCTCACCCAGCTCCGTCTCTGCCTTCAGCTCCAGAATTCTCCCATGCGGCAGATACTCGATAGAGATATTGAGATCAGGTAGCGGCAATTCACCCTGCCCGCGCTCCGGCCACTCCACCAGCAGCGTCGCCCCATCCTCAAGCAGGTCGCGCAGTCCCAGATACTCCAGCTCTTCGGCATGAGCAAGACGATACAGATCCAGGTGACAGTAACTTAACCCATTGATTTCATAAGGCTCCATAATGGTGTAGGTTGGACTTTTTACCGCCCCTACATATCCCAGACCATGCAGGAAACCACGCACCAGGGTGGTCTTGCCGGCACCCAGATCTCCATGCAGATAGATAATACAGCCCTTGGGACAGCTGGCCGCCAGGGCTGCACCTGTCTGCTCCTGCTGCTCAGGGCCATCCACCTGAAGTCTCAACACTCAGCAGCCTCCTGATTTACCAGGGTCCTTATTACCGGCATCAGATCCCCAGCAAGCATCCCCCGTTCACCCTCTATTGCCGCAATATCGGCAGCATGGGCATGCAGAGATACCCCCATGGCAGCGGCAAGTTCCTGATCATGCCCCTGCGCCAGCAAGGATGCGATCACCCCGGTCAGGACATCTCCCATTCCTCCGGTTGCCATGCCGGGGTTGCCGTCGGTACAGAGATTTGTGGCCAGGTCCGGACCTGACTGAATCAAGGTCCCGGCCCCCTTGAGTACCACCACACCGCCATACTTAAACTGTAACTTGCGGACACTTTGAAAACGATCAGACTCTATCTCGGCCACACTGCATCCCAACAGGCGGGCGGCCTCTCCCGGATGTGGTGTCAATATCCAGTTCTCCCGCTGCATCGGGTCGTAGGCCAGGAGATTGAGGGCATCGGCATCCAGCACCAGAGGAGCTCTGCTCTCCAGGACGCAACCCAACAGTTGGGAGGCCCAGTTCGACATGCCAATACCAGGGCCGATGGCGATCACACTGGCCCTCTTTAGTAGCGGGAACAGCTGTCTTGGTCCGGAAACGGCGTGGCACATCAGCTCAGGACGTGTCATATTCAGCTGGACAGCATGCTCCGGACTGGTGGCAACAGAGACCAGTCCTGCACCACATCTGGCCGCTGCCTCCGCTGCCATGCGTACCGCTCCGGAAAACCCAGGTGCGCCTCCTATCACCAGAACATGGCCGAAATCCCCCTTGTGCGCGGTTCTCCGTCTGGGGGTAAGGTGCCCGGACATGCTGCTCCAGTTCACCCTGCAGGCAGAGGCGCCCTGTTGCGCATAGATACCTGAGGGGACACCAAGATCATCAAAACAGAGCTCACCGCACTGCTCGGGGCCATCCCCGGTAAACAGCCCCTGTTTCAGGCCGATGAAACTGATGGTGGCATCCGCCTTGACCGCATGACCAAGTACCTTCCCGCTATCCGAGTGCAGGCCGGAGGGTATATCCAGCGCCAATACCGGCGCCCAATGTTCATTGATGGCATCCAATGCCTCTGCCCAGTCACCTGTCACCTCCCGTTCCAGACCGGTGCCAAAAACACCATCTACAATCACCTCTGTCTGCTCCGGCACCGTATTGAATGGGACTATGGCACCGCCAAGGGCCAAAAATTCATCGGCATTGTGCCTGGCATCTCCCGTCAGTTTATCCGGGCTGCCGAGTTGCAGCACCCGCACTGCTATGCCATCAGTCAACGCCAGCCTGGCAACCACAAATCCGTCGCCACCATTGTTGCCGGTGCCACAAACCACAGTAATGTCCTGTACCTCTGGCCACTTCTCCCGCAACAGGCTGTAGGCCGCCAGACCGGCACTCTCCATCAATGTCAGACCTGGAATACCGAAATCCTCAATCGCGCTGCGATCAAGTTCGCGTACCTGCTCCGCCCGGTACAGCTCTTCTGGAAGATTTTCGCTCAATTGCATCGCTTTCATACAGATCCAGTAGATTCATTGGAAATTATCTGTGGAGAATTGTATCCGAGATTTAACGGCTGTTGGGGGTAAATTAAAAGATGCTATAGTTTTACATAATGAACAATAGAGAGTATCTGCAACTTGCCGGCAACATCAAATGCTGGGGGCAGGAGCTTGGTTTCCAACAGATAGGAATAGCGGATACCGGGCTGGAGACCGCTGAAAAACATATGGACCAGTGGCTGAATGCCGGACACCATGGCGATATGGAATACATGTCGCACCATGGCCATAAGCGCAGCCGACCGGAGTATCTGGTGCCTGGAACCCTCAGCATCATATCCGCCCGTATGGATTTTCTTCCACCAGACACCTATCCGGAGCGGGTGCTAGCTGATCCGAATCTTGGTTATATCTCACGCTACGCCCTGGGACGCGACTACCACAAACTGATACGCAGCAGACTGCAGAAGCTGGCGCACCGCATACAGCAGGAGATCGGCGAATTCAGTTACCGGGTGTTCTCCGACTCAGCCCCGGTGCTGGAGAAACCATTGGCGGCGAAGGCGGGGCTGGGCTGGGCTGGTAAAAACAGTATGCTGGTCAACCGTAGTGCGGCCTCCTGGTTCTTTCTGGGAGAGATCTATACCGACCTGCCTCTGCCGGCTGATACGCCGGAGCTGGATCATTGCGGCAGCTGTGACAAGTGCATAGTCGCCTGCCCCACCGGAGCAATAGTCGCTCCATATGAGGTGGATGCTCGCCGCTGTGTATCCTACCTGACGATCGAATTCAGCGGCTCCATACCGGAGGAGCTGCGTCCGCTTATAGGCAATCGTATTTACGGTTGTGACGACTGCCTGCTGGCCTGCCCCTGGAACCGTTTCGCCACCCCCACCAGTGAAACAGACTTCCATCCCCGCAACAATTTGGATGCACCGAATCTGATCGAACTGTTTGCCTGGAGCGAAGAGGAGTTTCTGCGTCGTTTGGAAGGATCACCCATACGGCGAATCGGCCACGAACGTTGGTTACGCAATATCGCTGTTGCCCTGGGTAATGCAGAAACCACTGAACAGGTTATTGCCGCACTGCAAAGCCGCCAAACCCATGCGTCAGATCTGGTCCGGGAGCATGTTACCTGGGCCCTTGCCAGGCATAGCACTGTCTGACCTTAGATATAACTCGCCAGCCCTCTGCAGCAGAGGACTCACTAAAAATAGAGATGAATGCCGTCAACTACGCTTCTGCGCGAACCTTCCTGCTCGGAACTGTTCGCAGAATAGTCCGGCACTGGCTCCCCGATTATCTCCGGCTCAGGCGAGAGCAGCTTTGCCGCACTGGCACTGGCAGATTTCACCGTAGCACGGATCCGGGCCTGGGTGACCTTAGGCAGATCAGGCAGATGCAGTTCAAATGGCTGATCAATGGCAGCCAACAGCTTGGCATCACGCCGGTATATATCTGTCCGAAACCTTACCTCCCCATCCAGAGCCGCTACGGTACTGTACTCAATGAGTATGGGCAGGGGTTTCTCCAGGTTGACGCGGGTAGTCTTATTGGAGGCAACTATCTGATCGATACGGGCACGGTCCCACCCTGCCTGCCGTCCCAGCAGACGTTCAGCGAAGACAAATGGGTTTCTAAGCCGAATACAGCCTGAACTGGTGGTACGGGTCTTTCTGGTGAAGAAGTCCCTGTGGTTGGTATCATGTAAGAATACTGAGTGCTTGTTGGGAAACATGAACTTCACCTTGCCCAGGGCATTGCTCCAACCCGGAGGCTGACGCACGGTGTATGGCATTTCCGATATCTCGTCCCAATCCACATCACGCGGATCGATTTCTCTGCCGTTGGGATCCAATAGCTGGTAACCCTTCTTGTCCAGGTAGGATGCATCCAGCTTCAGGCTCGGCAAAATGGTGCGTTTATTGATGCCAGGCGGTACCGACCAGGTCGGATTAAAGTCGATGTGCTCAATCTGATCCCTGAATATGGGAGTTGAAGTGAATCGCTTACCCACCTGAACCAGCTCTTGCCAGATGATTTTATTATCTTTCATCCAGTAGACCTTAAAACCGGCAGCATCTACCAGCAGATACTCATTGAGATCCTTGGGATAATACCAGCGCTCACGATCGAGATTGATACGAATCTGATCTATACGCTTAGCAACCGGCTCATTCATCGCGAGGATGGTGCTGGGGCCAACCACTGCATCCACCTTCATATCATGGCGATCCTGAAATCTTCGTATGGCCTGCTCCAACTCTGCATCAAACACTTCCGGGCCAGAAGCGGCGGCCAGATCCCCTGTCATGGCCAGCCTGGTTCTGATCAACGGAATGCGGCTATCGCTATTTCCAGGTTTAATGATCTTGCCACTCGGGATAACCGGCCATCCACCTGCCGCCATAATCTGCTGATAACGAATCAGAGCAGCTTTTAGAGATTTGTAACGATCGCTCTTAGGCCGGACCCAGTCGAAGGCTTGATCTATCCTTCCCTTCTGTACCCATGACAGGAACAGTGGCGAACGCTCTATGTCGTTATGCTCAGTGGCATAGTTATTATCGGCATCCAGACGCTCCGGATCTACCTTTCCATAGTCCAGATTGTATAGAGCACGCAGATAGGACTCAGTCAGCAAAATATCTATTTTTGCTGCCTCCTCGCTGGTTTGTGGCTTTAAATTAGGGTTATTCAGATAAGGCCTAATCGCATCAAACTGGTATTCACCTGGATTCAATCCATCCTCTGACAGAACAGACAGCGCATCTGAAAGTGACTGTACCGATATTGGGGTCCAAAGTGGATTTTGATCATTATCCTGGTACATCTTCAGGATTAACCGCTTGCGGTAAATGGTTTCACCGCTGGAAAGCGTTGCGACCGTACGGCCGTCTTCCGGCAATAACTGCTTAACGGTCTGTTGAAACAGATAGGGGGTAAGGGCAGAGGCTGGCCTTGTGGGAGAAGTCACATTGTCTACTGCCGCCATCACTGTGGGTGCAACTGCCTCAGCGGGAGCAGCGGTTTCCGGGCTGGGCGAAATCTCGGTAGATGCGGGAGCCTCTGCAGGAACATTCTCAGCCAGTGCTGCCATAGATACCTGGTGTGCAACAAAAAGTACGCAACTGGAAATTAACAGCAGGAAAAACAAGCGGTTAAGCCGACAAAAATAGTTCTTCATTAATAAATCTCAGGTTCAGATATAAGCTAGCGTGGCTAGGTTATCATTTTAAACCATATATGGTCGACCTGCAGATATATCAGTTTTTAAAAAATTCCCGCAACCAACTACCCTGAATATGGGATCATGACTAAACAGAGCGGAAATATTTGATCATCAGGGAGTAATGCCATGGTCGGCTAGCCACTGACGATCCAATTCCCACCTTACCTGCTTCACTTTTCCCGTCTCCATCACAATCCGCTTAACCCGCTTTTGCACCTCAGCCATCTGCTGCTGCGCCTCCATAAGATCAGGATTATCCTGGTCGCGATTTGCCAGATGTGGATAAAGAATCCCCAGTGCCTTGAACACCGGAAACTCACTATTGCGTGGTGTAGTGATCATGGCTACCCCGTTTTTAAGGCGCAGCAGATGAAACTTATAGGGATAACTGGAGACAATTTTGTCCTGTTTCAACAGGTCA
Source organism: Sedimenticolaceae bacterium (assembly GCA_050288245.1). GTDB lineage: Bacteria > Pseudomonadota > Gammaproteobacteria > Chromatiales > Chromatiaceae > JAAGZL01. Next base: position 132,707 of record JBNKDM010000001.1, on the reverse strand, counting down.
TTAATCTCAGACACTTGTGGATCTTCATACAATACCCAGACCAGGCTGACCAGAGCAATAACCGCTAAGAAGATCGAATAATTTCTAGTAAATTTATCCATTTGCATTACCCCATATCAGGGACATCAAGCTTCATCCACACAGATTAGTTTCATGCGGATTGCGCTCACGGTCTTGTACAGAAGAAGAGAGATCAGCAGTGTTATAAGACCAAGCAGACCAAATGCCAGCATTTTAAAAAAGATATGGTTAGTCTTTTGATACATCAGCATTGTAGCAATGGTGATGGCAGCCATAGGAAAGGAGTAGGCCCACCAGGAAAGAAAAAACTGCAACTTGGTAAAGCGTGGTATCTGGGTCAAAAGTAACAGGGTTAGAAACAGTGCCGAGTAATAGAGCACCCGAGCAAAGATATCCAGATCACCGTTTAATTTTACGTAGGAGATAAAACCAATGGCAGGCGGCGCTATCAGGATAAACAGGGTTGGCAACAATTTAGCCGGCAGCGGCTGATGAAAGATTACCCGGTTAAATATAATACCAAGCAGCACAATCCAAAACAGCAGCCCGATACTGAAGAAGAAGGTAGATATTTCCACATACCCATGGGGAACCCCGGCTATCGGAATCAGGATATTACCAACAATAGGGATAAACCAGGCCGGATTTATATGGTGAAACTCAAAGTGTTCATGATGCATCCACACCTGCATCACATACAGGGTAAATATCAGGTGAACAGCACTACCAACAGCCCACAAGGCAAACGAGATTGCCGGGTATGCCTGTAGTGTACATATGCCGAGAAGGATCATGCTGATTGAGATGGTTGGGAAAAAGCTGAGCTTTATAGGATGCCCCAATTCCTGCAATACAGCCGACCGATAGCGCAGTAGTTTAACCAGATAGAAACCTGCCAATAGCAGAAACAGCCCCACGGTGAATAGCAGCAAGGCCTGGGAAATATACGCTGGCATCTGCAGTACATGGTGCGATTTTTCCCACGCCAGGGTCAGACCGGACATGCCCATAACCATAGCGAAAAATGAAACAGGGAAATAGTGAAGTCTTGATTGCTGATCCATCTGGTAGCTCCGAACATATGGGATTACATCTATGCGCAGCATGTTAGGTCATCGTATGCCATCTATGCATTGATAAATATCATAGTTATTTAGTCGGTATTTATCCGGAATAACTGTTTGGGGCTAATCAATCTTCAGCAAGGGCTCGCTTATCTCTTTGGATCAGAGGGTGGAGGAAAATCATTAAAGCTGGCTCCCGGGTTTACCTCACGCTCCTCGGGCAGAATCTCCTCACTGGCCGGCCAGTGGCCAGGAACCGGATCCGCCCCGTCCAACATGGCCGGCAGGGGTTCCGGGTCGGCAAATACCGGCCTGGATTTAAGATCGATATCCTCACGCATACAGAGAAATTCGATTGGTATCTTGTTTGGATCATAGCTATAGAGAGAGCGGCAAAAACCATGATCCACGATATCGGCAGCTGGCATGCCGGCTGCATCCAAGCGTCCCATGATCTCCCATAGTTGATCTTCAGAGCGGACCTGAATGGAGATATGATCAAACACCTGTTCACCCGACTTGGGTTCCCCATGACGTTGATACGGCAGACAACAGGCATCTGGCCACTCGAAAAAGACAATATAGCTGTCCCCTCCGACTGAGAAAAATACCTGACGACCAGCCCCCTCATTGGTGGTGTAGACCAGACGCATACCCAGGAGATCACGCCAGAAGCGGATGGTTCCATCCAGGTCACATGTGCCAAAAGCCGGGTGGTGTACTCCAACGTATTGAATCATATCAATCACTACCTCATATGCTTTTTAGAGGAGTATTCATCTATAAGCATATACTAATTATGGTAGCTTGAGGAAATTATCCCGGTAATGGGCAAGTTCATTAATCGAATCTCGAATATCATCCAGGGCCAGATGCCTGCCCTGTTTGACCACACCCTTGACCACGTCTGGAGCCCAACGAATGGCAAGCTCCTTGATGCTGCTTACATCCAGATTGCGGTAGTGGAAAAACTGTTCAAGCTCCGGCATCAGGCGCGCCATAAAGCGCCGATCCTGACAGATGCTGTTGCCACACATGGGTGAAGCACCTTGGGGGACATATTGCTGTAAAAATTCTACGGTCTCACGCTCCGCCCGCGCGGTGTCATAGCTGCTCTGCTTTACCCGTTCGATCAGGCCCGACTGGCTATGCTGGTTAGTATTCCATTCATCCATGGCATTCAGCACGGCATCCGGCTGATGAATAGCCAGCATCGGACCTTCTGCCAGGATGTTGAGTTTGGCATCTGTGACTATGGTGGCTATCTCGATGATCCAGTCATTCATGGTGTCCAGACCGGTCATTTCCAGATCGATCCAGACAAGGTTGTTTGCATCTTGGGTCATCGTTTATTCCTTATTTATGCCAACTAAAATTCATGCAATTCTAGCAGAGCAGAGTCGGCGCATGTATCCTTAGCCGTATATGAATTGGTTTTCGTACATATTTCTTATCGCTCTTGGTTGCGGCCTACTGCTACAGCTGTGGTTACTACGGAGGCAGCGTAATTACGTCCTCTCCCATCGCAGTGAGGTGCCGGATGCATTCTCCGGCCATGTATCACTCAGCCAACACCATAAGGCCGCTGACTATACCTTGGCACAGGTGAGCCTCGGGAGCAAAGAGACGCTGTTTGGAGCTGTGGTTCTTATAGGCTGGACCCTGGGCGGAGGCCTACAGCTGGTCCAACATATTTGGGACTCAATGGCCCTGGACTCCGGACCGTTGATCCTGGGTGCAGGATTCATTCTTTCGGTATTTATTATATCCGCACTTCTAGATATTCCCTTCTCCCTCTGGCATACCTTTGTGCTGGAAAACCGTTATGGGTTCAATCGCACAACACCGGTGCAATTTGCCAAGGATCTGCTTCTGAAGCTGCTACTCTCCCTAGTACTGGGCCTACCGGTCATCTTGGTCATCCTCTGGATAATGCTGAAGGCGGGTGATCTCTGGTGGCTTGCCGCATGGCTGTTCTGGACCGGATTCACCCTGCTGATGAGCTGGATATATCCAACCATAATTGCACCATTATTCAACAAATTCACCCCACTGGAAGATGAACAACTGCGACTGCGTATCCAACAGCTGCTGGATCGCTGCGGCTTCACCAGCAAAGGCATCTTCGTCATGGATGGCTCTAAACGTTCCAGTCATGGCAACGCCTATTTCACCGGACTGGGCAAAAACAAACGCATAGTGTTCTTCGACACACTGCTGGCCCATCTGCAGCCGGAGGAGATGGAGGCGGTACTGGCGCACGAGCTGGGGCATTTCAAACGCCGCCATATACTCAAGGGACTACTGATAATGATGGCCGGATCTCTGCTCGGTCTGGCCCTGCTCGGATCGCTGATACAACACTCTTGGTTCTTCAACGGATTGGGGGCTACCACCGAGTCTGACTCTATGGCCCTGCTACTGTTCATGATGACAGTTCCGGTTTTTAGCCAATTTCTCCACCCGTTGATGGCCAAGATTCAACGCAAACACGAGTTCGAGGCAGATGACTACGCTGTGGAACAGGCCGGGGCAACCCCCATGATCACTGCACTGGTCAAACTCTACAAGGAAAATGCCAGCACCCTTACCCCGGACCCGCTCTACTCAGCATTTCATGACAGCCATCCCCCGGCACCGGTGCGGATCGCATATCTTTCATCTATGACCCAAGCAGAGACTCCGGCATGAAAAGAGCTGCCAGCGGCCCACACCCTGATCGCATGACTGTTATTCATCAGCATCCTGGTTTCATGCATAATCTCAAACTAAATATTATCTGATGGCCCGGCGCAAACTCACGCAGAAACAGAAAGAGCATATCCAGCGAATCCAGGAGAAGCGCCGCGAGCGATTGACGGAGCGCGCCAGTGCGACCCTTGTACAATATGAGGAAGATGTCCCAATAGAGGGTCGGGTAGTTGCAAAACATGGCCAAAACCTGGCTGTGGCAGATAGTGAAGGGAATATCTACCACTGTTTGTCGCGACAAAATATTGGCCACATTGTATGTGGCGACCGTGTAGTATGGCAGGCAACTGAGCCTGGGCACGGCGTAGTCACCACCCGCCTGGAACGAACATCTGTCCTGGCCAGGCCAGACTATAGCGGCAGAAAAAAACCTCTGGCCGCCAACCTCACCCTGCTGGTCATTGTCGTAGCGCCAGAACCGGCACCCAGCGAGTATCTGTTAGACCAGTATCTGGTTACGGCCGAGACCATTGGAGTACCAGCCTTAATTGCTATCAATAAGATTGACCTTATCACCGGAGAATCTGGCGAGCAGTTCAATCAGAGGATACAGCTATACCAGGATATAGGTTACCCCGTGGCACGAATCTGCGCCCACACCAAACACGGCCTGGACCCCATGATTGAGCGCCTCCGGGACGAGACCTCCATCTTGGTTGGTCAATCCGGCGTGGGTAAATCATCCATTATCAACGCGCTGCTACCTGATCTTGACCTGCAAGTAGGCAGACTCAGCAAAACCACCAAACTTGGACGCCATACCACATCCGCAAGCACCTGCTATTCACTCCCTACCGGTGGGGAGTTGATCGACTCACCGGGGGTACGCAGTTTCCGTCTACTCCGGCTCAGCCGCAGGCAGTTAGAGCATGGATTCAAAGAGTTCCGTCCGTTTAGCGGACACTGTCAGTTCAACGACTGTAAACACCTGCATGAACCTGGCTGCGCAATTAAACAGGCGGTAGCGCGCGGTGACATATCCCAACAACGCCTGGATAACTTTCTCCATCTCGCAAAGAAAATGCCCAAGGACTTGGGCGAATAGATTTAGACTTAGCTTGCGCTAAAACGTAGCGTGATCTCGGCACCACCCAGCACACTGTCACCAATCTCCAGTTCACCACCGTAAAGACGAACAATATCATCGGCTACGCTTAGACCTATGCCCTGCCCCGGCTGTCTTTGATCCTGCCGCTCCCCTCTTCCGATCACCCGCTCCCGTTCCGGCTCAGGTATACCCGGACCATCATCCCCGATAACGATCTGTAAAGATGAACGTATTCCAGGTCTTGCGCCTTGACTCTCAACCCGCACCAAGACCGAACCCTGGCAATATTTGAATGCGTTCTCTAACAGGTTGCCTAAAAATTCCATTAAGTCGCCTTGGTCGCCATAGAACTGGGCATCTTTATCCAGCTCTTGGGTACAAGACACCTTCTTGTCCCGATAAACCTTCTGCAGGGTATTGATGATCTTGATTATCACAGGAGCCACCTGCTGGGCACGGGTCACATCGGAACGGCCAGAGGCGCTGGCACGCTGCAGTTGATAGCGCACGATCTCATCCATGCGTGGCAGCTGTTCTATGACCGCCTCGCGCAATACGGACTGTTCCCTGCTATCCACGGCACCCTGCAACACAGCCAACGGGGTCTTCAGGCTGTGGGCCAAGTCGCCCAGACTATTGCGGTAACGTTCCTGACTGGCCCGGCCATGAGTGATGAGTGAATTGATATTTCGAGTGAGTCCCAACAGCTCCTTCGGATACTCCCCCTCCAATGCATCGGCCTCACCTGCCTCAATATGTTTGAGATCGGCCGCAACATGGCGCAGTGGAGAAAGGCCCCAGCGTAATACCAGTACTTGAGCCAACAGCAGGATCAGGGCGGAACCACCTAACCAAAGGAACATGGTGAAACGAAAACTTTCTACCTGAGAAATCAAACTGTCTGCAGTCTGGGACACCGTGATGGTATAGGCCTGTTCGCTGCCAGCATTATCCTCCCACAGCACCCCAAAGCTGAGAATAAACATCTGCGTTGGAAAATCTGTTTTGCGGAAGCGCCACTCACCTGCTGGTGTAGGCTCAATCTTCAGCGGTTTACGTCCAATCATGGATGGAGACTGCCAGCTATAGGCCCCTTTTTCTCCCTGTACCTGGGCATAGAGACCGGAATCAGGCTCGGAAAGCCGCGGATCCGGTAACGACTCAGGTAGACGCAATCTACCTCTTCTGTCTACATCTGCCGCCCCCAGTAGGGCGTAGACCTGCCCCTTAAGCTTCTCCTGGGTTGCGGTCTCGGCGCTGTCTCTATACGCCTGCTCCAGGGCAAAACCGGTAAGCCCCAGAAATGCCGCCAGCACAAGTGAGCCAGCAACTATTAGCCTGGTCTGTAACGAACCTGCTCTCAATTTAGTGTAGTGTCCTTGTTAATGGCATAACCATTAACTTCATAGTGCGCCTTATCTTGAGTCATCATCTGGCCTGCAATCTACAATCAGTACAGACACTACACTCTTTCAAGAGTGAATCTGTAGCCACGCCCACGCAGAGTCTCTATCGGCTGAATCGAACTGTCCGGATCCAGCTTGCGGCGCAATCTGCCTACCAGTACCTCCAGCACATTGCTGTCACGATCAAAATCCTGCTCATATATATGCTCGGTCAGCTCGGTCTTCGAGATCACCTTGCCACTATTCAGCATCAGATATTCCAGGATGCGATATTCGTATGCAGTAAGAGTGATCTGCTCATCATTGATCTGCACCGTCTGACTGACGGTATCGAGTTTGAGTGGACCACACTCAAGTTTGGGTGATGCGAGTCCGGCGGAACGTCGCAGTAGAGCATTGAGTCGCGCCAACAACTCTTCAATATGAAATGGTTTGACCAGATAATCATCGGCGCCTGCTTCCAGACCTGCCACCTTATCCTGCCAATTGCCCCGCGCGGTAAGGATCAGGACCGGATAGTCATGCCCCTCGGAACGCAGCTTCTCTATTACCTCTATGCCACTAAGCTTAGGCAACCCGATGTCGATAACAGCCAGATCCTGAGGATACTCGCGTCCATAAAACAGCCCCTCTTCCCCATCCTCTGCGGTATTAACCGAATAACCACGAGAAGTGAGCTGTTCATGTAGTTGGGTGCGTAGAGCCTCTTCGTCCTCTATTACCAATATTCGCATCAGAATTCCTAACTGGAAGTTATCCTGGAGCCTTAGCGGCCCTCTACCCTTATGCGTTTCACCTTACCGTTGCTGGTCAGGACCCTGATGTAGTGTACGTTCTGACCGTTTTCATTTCTGGTTTCGGCCGACAACACCCTGCCACCGGTACTCCCACGGATTCTGGATACAGCACTATCCAGACTCTCTCCCCGGTTATTTCGAGCCAGATACGACCATGCTTGACTAGATCGTCTATGACCGTCCGAATAAAGGCCCTGTGCGGCAACCGGTGTGCCTGCCAGTATGCCGCACAACAGAAAAACGATAACACCATGTCTTGCTGTAATCAGTCTCGTCAACATCATCTGTCCTGTTGCCTGTTATCCGGGCCCTGCCAAATCAGGGCCCATCGTTGTCAGAATCCACCCAGGCTATTATCTGAAACCCCAACCCTGATGGTAAACATCGCTGTCATTATAACGATCAGGATGCACATTTACATTGACGTGGATATACTTCCCCGGGCGTTCCTGGGTGCGGGTCCAGAATGTCTTGCCGTTATAGCGGTATTTTACCCTATATCCAACCACTTCTTGATGGCTGGTATAGCGATTTTCCACCCGGCATCTGCGCTCTACGGTCTGATAACCAGGACGGGCATTGCTACGGCCCACATCGTTTCCAATTGCCCCACCGAGCAAGGCACCCGCAACCGTCATTGCATCGCGACCATGGCCACGTCCTATCTGGTTACCGATGGCGCCACCTATAATCGCGCCGGTAATAGTCGGTACTGCAGAACTCCCGCCTCCACGGTGGTAAACTGGTTCATCCCAACATACCTGCCTGGGGTGGTTAACCCTGACCGTCTCATATATCGGTTTCGCCTGTAGTACCCGCGCGCTATCACCATAATTACCCCGTGCCATAGTTGCCTGCGATGCCAACATCACACTGAATCCAACTGCAGCTATCAGACTTGTCTTGTTCATTCTCTTTCTCCTGTTTAAATAACAAATGTTTTCTAACCTTGGTGGAAAGATTAGCTCCGTCTGCCTGAATGCTTGCTGAACAAAAACAATAATATTTGTGTCATATGCCACACCATATGCGTCAAATAACATATCTAATTGTTATTCATAGTATTTTTTGGTCATTGTTATTGCACTTAACACCCGCTTTTGTATCATCTCCACTCCGCTGGGATCTATAACTACAACAGGTAATCCCCGCCAAAATAATATCTATATAAACAATAACGACTATTAAAATAACAGGTGGCTTACAGTGAAAATCAACAGTAATCGTAGTTATATTTACTCTGCGGTAAAAAACAGACTGGCACATACCGGTTTGATCGCCAGCATTCTGGTTTTTGGAGTAAATCCAGCCTTCTCCTCGGAAGATCTGGGCATTATTCAGGTGGACTCAACCACCATTGATGACAAATTCGAGGCCAAGCGTGGAGAGCCATCAAACATCGGTGTAGTCAGCGGCAAGACCGTAGACCAATCGCACACAGAAAATATCCAACAGCTACTGCAATCGATCCCCGGCATCACCACTGAGGTACAGTCGGGAGAGGCCATGAAGATCCATATCCGCGGTATTGAAAATCAGACCTACATGGGCGAACGCCCCGGCGTTGCCGTGGTTATTGATGGTGTACCGGTATTTGAACGAACCGGTCAGGTAAATATAGATCTGGACAATATTGAGTCCATCAAGGTGATCAAGGGCGGAGCCTCCTACCTGTTTGGAGATGACGCCCTGGGAGGCGCAGTGATCATCACCACCAAACGTGGCGCCAGTCAGGCCGGAGTAAAACTTGCAACCGAGGTAGGCAGCTTCGATTACCAGAAACGGGTAGCCCGCGCCGGATACGCCGGGGAGAACTGGAGTGGGCACATACAGAGATCCAGGCGTAAAACCGACGGCTACTATGATGACTCCGGATCACAGTCCGACTACCTCAACGGCAAACTCCAGTACTACATCGATGACAGTAGCGATCTGACCTTCGGCTTTGAACAGGCTGAACGTATGAAGAACAGCCATGGTTCTGTTCGTGGCGTCACTGCCGCCAAGAATGATCCCAAAAGTGAGGATCCATTTAATCTATATAACGATTACGCCAATAATTTTGAAATAGAGCTGGATAAGTATTTCCTGACCTACTCACGTGATATCAACGATACAGACAATCTATTGGTGAATGTCTACCAATACAGTGACCAGACATACTTCACCAGCTCCCCAATAGACTCCAGCCCCGACTCATATGCAAACGGCAATGATTACTCCCAGGTTCAGCGTGGCCTCAAGACCGAGTATCGCGCCGGTGGCGAAAAGATCGGCTGGATGGCGGCCCTGGACCTGCGCGACAACAGTTATGAAAATGAGGTGACCAAACTGGACTGCACCGGTGCATGGGGAGCATGTACTGTCGGAGATCTGTCATCCGACAATATAACGGATGAAAAGGTGGTTGCCGCATACGGAGAGATTAAATTCAAGGTTTCCGACTCTCTGTTCCTGACCACCAACGGTCGTTACGACCGGATTGATTTTGACTATACAGATCATCTCAGTGCCGGCGAGAGTGGCTCTAAAGGCTTCGAGGTAGCTTCCTGGCGACTGGGGGCAAACTACGCGCTGCGCGATAATCTGGATCTATACTCCAATATCTCCACTGGCTTCCGTACCCCTACTGTATCCCAGCTCTTTGTCGGCACCAACAGTCCCTCCATGCTGACTGCGGCAAACCCAAATCTAAAGCCGGAAGAGGCGATCAATATGGAGATCGGCATCCGCAGCAAAACAGAACTGTTCAACTCTCCTATCGATATTGATCTTGCCATCTTTCAGATAGACCGCAAAGACTTTATCCAGGCCACCAGCGGTCTCTACTCCACCGGCAGCGACAACCAGTGGGACAACGTCGGTGACGTACGTAACCGCGGTCTGGAGCTATCGGTACAGAGTGATGCACAGCAGACCTTCTCCTGGGAGCTGGCCTACACCTATCTGGATGCGAAATACACCAAATACGATAACTTCAACCTGCGATTATGCACCGGCCATTCTCATGGTAGCTGCACTTACACCGAGATACCCTACGACAACGCCGGCAACTATGTTCCCAGGGTCCCGAAACACAAGCTTAATCTGATCGGCCGCTATCGGCCGGCACCGGGTTGGACCATCACCGGGGAAATGGACAGCAGCTCGTCCTATTACGCCGATGAGATCAACCAGGTGGATATCTCCGGCCATGGTGTATTCAATCTGTTGGTCAATTATGACCGCGCGATCGGCAAATCCAATTGGTCATTCTTTGCACGCGCAGACAACCTGTTCGACAAATTCTACTACAACACCGCCCGCGCCAGCGGCGACGGCAATGATGATGGCGTATACAACGCAGAGGATCTCTCTCTTGTAGTAAACCAGGGCATTACCCTTACGGCTGGAGTATCAGTTTCCTTCTAGAAAAAAGTAGTTGGGACAACCAATATAAGTTTCGCATCACTACTGTTAATGGGCAGAGCAACTGCCCTGGGATGGATTGCACCATGAATATAGAAGAGCTTTTTACCCGTGGCGGACCGGTTGTATGGATTCTCGCCTGTTACTCACTGGTGGGACTAGCCATAATTCTTGACCGCTATTTTCTGTTTATCCGTCTACACAGGCTTCCGAAGGATTTCAAGGCAGGACTTAACCGGCTGTTGGATCGGGCAGATGCCAGGGCGCAGGTTAAGGATATCAGAGGACCGGAGGCCAGGATCATCCAGGCAGTTATTGACGCAGAACGACAAGGAGTAAAGGACCTGCATGGAGTCGCCAATCGCATCCGTTCTATGGAGATGCAGCGCATGGAAACCGGTCTTCCAACCCTGGGGCTATTAGGAAACACCGCCCCTCTACTCGGTCTGCTCGGCACCATCACCGGCATGATCAAGGCCTTCATGGTGATAGAACAGGCAGGTGGCAAGGTAGACGCCCAGGCCCTGGCCGGAGGTATCTGGGAGGCCATGATAACCACAGGTGTCGGACTGGCGGTGGCTATACCACTGTTGATCATGCTGCATTTTCTGGAGGGTGCTGTTGAACGCCGGGTTCAGTCCATGGATTCATGCCTATCACTCCTGCTTGAGCGAAGATCTGACAACCAAACAGCAACAGAACAGGTAGAGACAACCCATCACTGGGAGGCGATAACCGATGGGGTCTGAGCGCCGCCGCCGTTCCAGTGTCGTTCTCAATCTGACGCCGCTGATAGATATAGTCTTTCTGCTGCTGGTATTCTTTATGCTGACGGCACACTTCATTCAGGATCAGGCCATAGACATAACCCTGCCCAAGGCCAATAGCTCCAAACCCATTGAGAAAGACGAGTATGTGGAGATAGTACTGACACCGGAAGGAGAATTGATGTTAGACGGCGAAACGGTGACCGAAGCTGATCTGGAAGAGACACTGCGCGGCGCGTTACATGCGCCCGGTAAACGCTTTGTCCGGCTTCGGGGAGACCAGGAGTCGCATTTCGGCAAGGCCGTACTCGTTATGGATGCAGCACGCAAGGCTGGCGCAGAATCACTGGATATACTCACCGAACGCCCATGAACCTACCTGATCTGGGCTGGCGAACAATCGCCATAACCATCTCGATCATGCTGCACGCAGCAGTTGCCTATTTTGTGCTGGAAAAGACCATGAGTGCAGATGCAATAATGGCCGAGCAGCCTCTGGTGACTCAGATAAGGCTGGATTTTATTCCAGAGCCTAAACCGGTGAAAAACGAGGAGCCGGAACCTGAGCAGATCAAAGAGCCAGAACCGGAACCAGAACCGGAACCTGCCCCGAGACCAAAGCCAAAACCAAAACCTAAGCCAAAGGTAAAAAAGCAACCTAAGGCGAAAATGGCACAGAAAGAGATAAAGTCAGGCAGCCCAAAGAAACGGGAAGCCTATCTGTCTGCCTTAATCAGAAAGATAGAGAGAAACAAATTCTACCCAAGGCCGGCCAGAAGACGAAACCTGGAGGGAGACATCCGGGTAGGCCTCACAGTACTGTGCAACGGCAGTATCGCCGGCCTCCGGGTAAGCGGCGGACATAAAATATTGCAGGAGGCAGCAGCCAATGCCGTGCGCAAAGCTGCACCTTTTACCAAACCACCTGGTGAAATCGGATGCCCTCTTCCAATCAATTATTCCATGAGATTTAACATACAGTAGGTTTTACATCGTCATGAAACTACATATGGAAGAACGGGGCATATCTATCTTTATGGCATAGCTAAGATTGCTTTACCAAAAAAGGTAGGATATAAAAAAGTCAATGCCACATTTTCACTTCGCTTAATTGCAACGCAACTTACCCATTGCGGTACTATTGAGAGAACTACAATGATTGATCCATATCAACCACCCGCAGCAGACCTTACCAAGCGGGGAAATCGAAATAATTCACTTTCAGGTTTTCAGAAGTTCAGTACCTGGTATGTCTTTGGTTTGTCCATTATCACTCTTGGTCTATATCTGGCTTATTGGCTATACACTCGCACCAGGACATTGAACAATCTCCAAGCAATTGAACCGATTGGGGATGCATTCATAACAACAACCTTGTCTGCTTATCTGCTCTATTATCCTATCGGAATTGGTGAGATATTCATGGAGCAGTATCAGGGATATTTGGTATTTTCCAACATACTTTCGCTTACAGGCTCAATCTTAATGTTGGTTTGGGTATTCAAGTTTCGCCACAGGTTAAACACCTTTCTTTCCAACAACTACGAAGAATTATCCCAACTCGGACCTGTTCTTACTTTTTTCTTTCAAGTATTTTATCTGTCATTCAAACTGAACCAGAGCATTGAATTATCTGAAACAGAAACCTGACATCCAAACTCGGTCGCTGCTGAAATCTTTACGGTAAAGGTTATGGATTTGCGCATAAACCCGGATGTTTCAGCATAGTGACGATAAAATTTTGGACCCAGATTGCAAGAGAGTTACAGTCATACCGGTGTGTTGGGATATGGGCAACCAAAAAACTACACCACCGGCAAACTAACCACAGCCTCCAACCCGATCCCACCTTTACCGCTACGCAGTATAAGCTCACCACCGTGAGCACGGGCTATGTTACGGGCAATACTCAGGCCAAGGCCATTGCCGCCGGTGTCACGATTGCGTGATGCTTCGCCCCTTACAAACGGCTTGAAGATCCTCTCCAGCTCTTCCTCCGGTATACCAGGGCCTTTGTCGGCAATAATTATCTGTAGCTGGCCCTTACCCTGTTCTACCCTGATGTTTGCTTCGCCCCCATAACGCACTGCATTCTCTATAAGGTTGGTGAGACAACGTTTTAGCAGCAGCGGACGACCCTGGTAGGGTCCAAGCTCTGCCAGATCCAGTTCTACCTTTGAACCCAGGTCAACCATGTCATCCCGTAATGCTTCCAGCATGGCCATGATATCCACCGGAACCGGTTTTTCGCTGCTCTCGGTTCCGCGCATAAAATCCAGTGTCGCGTTTACCATCTGTTCCATATCATCCAGATCATGATTGAACTTCTCTTGTACCTTTTCATCTGCCAGCATCTCTGTACGTAGACGCAGTCTGGTTATGGGTGTTTTAAGATCATGAGACACTGCTGCCAGGATCTCCCCCCGGTCTTCTATGTAACGTCTCAACCTACGCTGCATGGTATTGAAGGCGCGCGCCGCCCGCCTGACCTCTATAGATCCCTTCTCGTCCAAAGGCGGACTTTGGATGTCCCGTCCCAGATCGTCCGCCGCATTAGCCAACAGCCCCAAAGGCCTGGTGACATAGCGCACAGCGATGAATGAGAGCAACATAATGGATATAACCAGTATCGCAAGATATGCCATGAGTTTCGTATGGCGCGATTGAATATCCGGCGGAAGCGGGCGATAGAATATCAACCACTCCCCGCTCTGAAGCTGGACCTGAGCCTGAAAACCTACGAATCTCGCCCTCCATGATTTTGTATGCCCGTCGTCAGTATGCTGATTCCTATATATCGTATGATCATGGCGTGTGAATCTACTGTTATCATCACCATCATACAAAGGTATAACCGATACTAGAACATTTTCATTCTCAGGCAGTTTCCTGTGCAGTATCTCCGCCAGCCTGGTCGTGGTGATCGCATTCTCCGCCCGTGGTCTGGGCTGATCACTCATGGATACCTGGAACTCCGGTGAATCAAAGGCCTGTATAATCCTTGCCCTGTCCTCCGGTCTACTCTCATTGATCAGCCTCACCACCGTGGTCACACGATCGATCAGATGTCTACCAAGATTGTATTGCAGCAGGTCGGCTCGATCCCTTAACAAGATCACAGAGCCGATGATCTGCGCCAGTATCAGCCCCAATACCAACACCAGTATCAAACGCCAGAACAGTGAACGTGGGAGTAGTGTCATGATTCAACTCCTGTTCTGGTAACTTTGACCGACAGGATGTAGCCCTCGCCTCTGACCGTTTTGATGATCTGTGGTGTCTTGGGATCGTCACCCAGACGTTTGCGCAGTCTGCTGATCAGGACATCGATGCTGCGGTCAAATGGATCTGACTCACGCCCCTGGGTAAGATCCAGCAGTTGATCACGATTGAGAATGCGGTTTGGATGCATAAGCAGTACATTTAGTAGCTTGTACTCTGCCCCACTCAATGGGACTACCAGTCCATCTTCACCGGTGAGGTGACGTGTGATCGGATCCAGCTTCCAACCTGAAAAACAGATCGGCTGATGCTCTGGCTCTTCCGCTTCATTCCAGGGCATGGTCGAAGCACGACGCATAACCGTCTTGATGCGAGCCAACAACTCACGTGGATTAAATGGTTTTGGCAGATAGTCATCAGCGCCCATCTCCAGCCCGAGGATACGATCCATATCATCGCCCTTGGCGGTAAGCATGATTACAGGCACCTTGGAGTTCGCCCGCAGATTCCGACATAACTCCAGACCATCATCGCCAGGAAGCATTAGATCCAGAACAATCAGATCTATGTGGCCATTCTGCAGGGTTTGCCACATGCCTTTGCCTTCGCCCACAGCGGAGGTGCGATAACCGTTGCGAGTAAGGTACTCCTGCAACAAATCCCTTATCTCCCGGTCGTCATCAACTACTAGTATGTGCTGCTGTCTATCCATGCGGCTATGTTATACCGATATAACAGAAGATTCAGTCCCATTTTTGTAACTCAATGTAACAATATCCACTCTGTAACATTTAATTACAAAAAACCTGGATACAGACATCCAACAGTTACATTCAAATGTTCTTATGTATCCACGCCAGACAGATGGTCTGGCATCTTAAAGATATGAGGAGCACGACATGAAAGGTTCAAAAAAGGTTTTACTCAGTACCGCTGCGGTTCTAATCCTCAGCACCGCGTCTATCTCCATGGTTTCTGCCCGTGGCCACGGCGGTTTTGGTGGCTGTAACAACGGCTATAGCTACTGGCAACAAGGGCCAGGTATGGCGAACCAGCAAGGTACCTGGATGGAACAGAGGATGCAGGACAGGCTTGGCTATATGAAGTACAAATTAGGGATAACAGGTGAGCAGGAACCGGCCTGGAAAGAGTTTACCGATGCCGTCAGCAGCAAAACTGCAACCATGCGGGACCGCATGCTGCAACGCGGTGCTCAGCAGACAGTATCTGAAAGGGTAAAGCTCTTGCGTGATGGTGCTGAGCAGATGACCCAGATGGCCAATGCCATTGATAAGATGTATAAGACACTTACGCCTGAACAGCAGAAAATCGCTGATCAGATCAATCCAAGACGGATGCGTGGGTTCTAACAACCGTCTGCTGGAAAATAGCCCTGCATATTGCAGGGCTATTTCTATTGCAACAACCTGGAAAACCGGATCAGATATTACCCACCAGGTATTTTATGATTTCTGAGTCTGAATCAGATATATCTATAATATGAAACCCGGTCCAGTATCCATGCTCTCCCACTGCCGGATCACTCCACAGGCTCTCTGCTCCACAATCTATAGTATCTCTTTCCAATATTGGCTTGGGGAAATAAAAACGAAACTGGAATACCATATTTGGCTGAATTGCCTGCTCACGAGCAACCAACATAAATCCATTTACACTAATATTTGCCAGATGCCCGACGGTTTGTCCCCTTATTACATCCAGTACCTCGATCAATCCTTTGGTCGATCTGCGTTTGTTTGCTCTTTTCTCATCCATAGCTAAGGCCTTTTTTACTAGACTGTTGCGCGTTCCAGCATATCTTTGATCGACTGCATTGCCTGATTAAAAAATGAGCGTGCTGGGGGATCAATAATTTGTACGGTACCTTCCAGCAATTCACTTACTAATGTCTTAAGAGGTCTGACCGCCACCTGCATACCATTACGGTCCACAAACATATATCTTTTGGTTAAAGGGCTAAACCAGGAGAGCTTGGCCTTAATAGGCCTGCCAGTCGTATAATCTAGAATTTCAAACCAGGTTCCAAACTCTGTGTTACGTAACTGCAGTGCCACACGCTCTTCTTCGTGGGACAGTGTCTCATCGGCCTCTTCACTCACGGGCATATCATCTGCACTCTCTGCAAGCGGCATCAGATCATCAAACACATCCTCAGCAGCAGTTTCAGACATTTGTCCTTCTTGCTCCTGACTCTGGTCAACAACCTCGTGCTGCTCTGAAACGGCGTCGACTTGATAGGACGAAAGCAAATCAAACAGGGTTTGCGCCTCCGGCTCGTAATAATCGCTGACCGTGGCCAAACCTTTCTCTATCTGACGCTTAAGCGCCGGGAATATTTCGCATAGTTTTTTCTGTTTGAGCTTATCTTTCGGAGCATCCAATGCCCATAACAGAGTATCAATAATCATGATGGTTTTCTTCCAGGCATCGGTCTCCTCTGCATTGGGATTACGCACCAGCATAAGCGTCATTCGATACATCCAGATCTGAAACAAGAAACGCTTCATCGCATCCGGTAACTCACGTGTACCGATGCGCTTTACGATCACACTCTTAGCCTGTCTACGCGCTGCTTCAAGTCTATCGCGTCCACGTTCAGCCTCGCGTGATCTCTCTTCGGTCGATAACGCCTTCTGCTCCAGCATATGTATGTCTTTGCTGAAATCCTCCAGTATCTCATCAAACAGAGTAATATCTTCCTGAAATTCATGAATTATTCTTTCAACCTGCCGCTCCATCGGATAAAAGGCACCTTGCGCAAGCTGCTTTTCATCTACCCAGTTCCTGCCAGCATTAAGCATGAGATCCAGAAGCTTACGGGCTACATGCTGGTCATTCACCAAAAATCTCTGATCAATTACGGCAACCTTCAGAAAGGGAGTATGCAGGTGACTGATGAGGGCCTTAACAATGTTGGGTATTTCTTTGTCATTTAGCACATATTCAAACAACATCCCCACAAGTTCGATAGTATCCAGATCTGCAGATGGAATCCTGCGACGATCAACGCCATCAAATAATTTACTCTGCTCTTCAAAAGGTATTTTCCTGATTTGTTCCAGGACTATTGGATTTATCGGGTTATTATGATCTCCATCCACTCCATGCGGCGACACCGGGACATAACTATTACTTACGATATTTTGGATATCGCCAATGGCTGCAAGTAAAGCAGGCTTGGTAGTCATTACTACCGGTGGCGCATTCGGATTCAGATCCGGATGCTGCCTATACAGTGGATCATTCTTCCTGCGTGATGCAAGCAAGCTGCATATGGATCCGAAAATCTCTTCACCCACAGATATTGCTTGACCACCAGACTCCCCTGCCCCCGGAGCTTGAGCTGCATCACCAGTTGCCTCATCACCACCTTCCGAGACAAGCTCATCCAAGCGTTTATGCCGATCACCTTTCTTACGTGATTTACTGTGTGGCGCTTTGGGCGCCACAAATTTCAGATTAGGAAATATGCCAGCGTCCTTGAGACATTCATTGTATTGCTCATACATGCCTCCCATTTGCTTCATTACATATTTTTCAAATAGGAAAAAAAGCACCAGATTGACATCCATGGCAAGTTCGAAGGACTCAATTGCCTTACTGAATGAATATACGGAGTGCAATGGTCCGGCAGGTATATCAAAATCATTGATCTTCACGCCACCACGGATAAGCGACAACCTCTGGCTTAGTGCATAAAGCTGTTGATAGCAATTACTTTTAGTTTTATCGACGATGTTCTGTATCGCAACATACTCTTCAATTGCGGCTTTCGAAACTAGCTCAAGCTCTACCCTGTCAGAATATTCCTGAGGTACGTTATCAAACATGTCAGCAATATGGCGGCCTGCGGCAAAATCACTGAAGCCTTTGGAAATCAATTCTCGAAAAACAAATTCCAGATCTGATCTTCCCCCCGTGACAATAGTCGCAGCATCTATGAAACGGCGCTGAAATTCGTTTGTTTCCGCCTTATCGGCAAAATCCCATAGAGCGTCATTCGAGTTACTGAACATGTCGTTCAGATTTGCGGTGAAAAATACCAGAGACAGATCTCTACATTCGAGCAATACTCTCCTGTGGTTTTCATCCAGGATAACAGGAACTTTTGTGATCGGTCTGTCCATAGCAGTCCCTTATTTGCAACAAATCTCACACAAGTAGATCTGTGATAACTTACTGATTCATAAGACTAATAATGCTTACCAAGCGCTATACATACCCCTAGATTAGGCTATATCTAATTTGCAGCATTTGGCCAGTTGTAAAATGAATATTAAACGACAATTATCATTCAGCGCTACGACTATTATTGAACTTCTGTGATCTGAAGTATAGACAATCTCACGCCATACTTTTACGCGTAATTTTTGATCCAGATACTGAATTGATACATAACCAGAACATTTGAGGTAAGATTGGGCCAGTATCTATTTTAACAATAAGGGAAATAGCGTATATACATATCGCATAAATGATCTGTACATTCAGGGACCGAAGATTGTAGCGAATCAGGTCATGATAGTGTGTTTCCAGGCTTCAATACAGTCATATCAGTATTTAAGTCCAAGCCGACCTAAAGTCATACATATTCTCGTACCCAGAACACATTGACCTTAACCCAGGCATTTATCATGACAAATAGGATTCAAGTGGTTACCGCCACTGACCAAAAACTCAAGGATTCTTATCTGATCAGCCGCCTGGTGACGATCTGGCGACAAACTGGTTACGAGGTAATTATTGGACCGACAGATCACCTGGACGCAGATATAGGCATTTTACATATAGATCAGACATGGATGAGGAGCGAGGATTTACCCAGCGACCTTAATGGAAAACAGTTACTCAATGGAAACGTACTTGATATATCGAAACGTCGATTCAGTAATCTTATCCTGGATCCTCATACCAGCTATGCCGGCCAGGTCATAATCAAAACAAACGCCAATTGCTTTGGTATTCCTGAGCGGAAATATCAGACCTGGAAACAACTACATAAGTGGCGACAACGCCTGGCAAAGCGATTCGACTGGCGTTGGGCTCACGATCTGCCTGGCACATATCCTGTCCTTGATCATCCATCCGCTGTTCCCAAATGGGTTTGGAAACGTGATGACTTGATTGTTGAAAAATTCCTTCCGGAAATGGACGGTGATCTGTATGTTTTACGTATCTGGCTATTCTTCGGTGAGCGGGAATATGGGGCAAGAATCTGGAGCACCAACCCCATAGTGAAGGCGCAAAATCTGGTGCGCTATGAATATATAAATGATGTGCCGGAAGACCTTCGTATAATACGCAGCAGGCTTGGCTTTGATTTCGGCAAATTCGATTATGTAATCATTGATGGCAAAGCCATACTTCTTGATGTAAATAAAACACCGACAATTTCTACCTCTACTGACACTCCAAGCAACAATATCCATAATCTAGCTCAGGGAATTCGTTCATATATATGATCAACATCACTGCAAATGACTATTGAACAGTTAACCACAAGAACCTATGCAGACCTTCATTCGAAAGGAACATTTTTTGCTCCACGCACAACCATAGAACATACAAAGTGGGTCTTATCTAATGAATATCAGGTAGAAGCTGTAACTGGCGCAACGCTTGGATTGATGGGCGAGATGCCTCTTGTCTGTCATCAAGCAGCGGCTACACCTTCGGCACTGGAATTCATCACAATTTCCGGGTTGAGTACACCTAAGATTCTACATACTTACGGCACGGAGGACGAAGCATTATCACTTGCACAAGGTCTGATTGGATCAGGCCTTAAACTGGTATATTTCTACCCTCCATCCCCTACTTTAGATGCAAATGAAGGTCTACTCGTTCCGATATCTCTCTACAACACCATCAATAACAAGTCATGCATACACGAGTTTGTTGATAAAAAATATATCCCAAAACGCAGGATTATTCCGGCAGAAGAGATCGGTAAACTTATTACGGAACCTCCTGGTAATCCGGTTTACATAAAGGCAGGAGTCCAGGGGGCATGCGGTTTTGGTGTTGGTGTGGAATATTGCACTGATGCCACGGCATGGCGTACAGCGATTACCGCATATCAGAGCAGGCAATCTGAGTTGTCCTCCCTTGTAATTGAGGAGGCAATTGATGTCGCTACTTGTTGGTGTCTTGGAGTATCCATCATGGAAGACCATTGCCAATACCTGGGGGGATCAATCCAACTGTTCAACAAACCAGGAAAGCAAAGTGGCAACCGCATTGATCCGAACTTTGCCATCCCAGACGAAGCAGTCCGGTTGGCATTATCAATTGCAAATATTGCGCATCAAAGAGGATACCGCGGCATTGCCGGGTTTGATATAGGTGTTAATAGAAGCAATAGGTTATTCGTCTTTGACCTGAATTTCCGACTTAATGGCAGCACCGCACAACTACTTATCCATGATGCAGCCTCTATGCGTATTGGCGCACAAGTCAGTCAATCATTCCGAATTCTTAGCGATAATCCGCTTAACACCATTCTGGAACGCCTGCTTCCGTTTGCAAGATCTGGTGTAATTGTACCCACCCGCTTTTTTGATCGGGATAAATTCCATGAACATTATCCTGACACTGATGCCAAAAGTGCTATAACCGGAATCATATTCGCCAATTCAGTCTCAGAAATTAATGGGATTGAGACCGCAATAAACAACTTAGCCTGTAAGTAGAGAAGGCATTACATAGAAATCTTTCTACTATGTTGCTTTCAGCTCCAGTAGATTATAAGGACTAGTTAGACGATAAAGATACTCTTCGGGGATAATACGCAGTAGAGCAATACCTTCCTCTATATCTTCTTCCGTCACCACTGTAGTCCTTAAATTAGTGTTATTTCTTCCAGCAAGAATTACTTCACTCTCTGGAATTCTCACACCCAAAAACTCCAGTAATTTCCACATGGAATTTCTATCATTAAATTGAGCTATCTCAAGTTCAAAAACAGGAATATCCGGATGTTGTTCCTTAAATCTTACATACCGCAACTCCAGCTCAATCCATGCCCACAAATAGAGCTGAAATCCGCTCATATCCTTTGATGGAATAGGTAACACGTTACGCTGCAGGCCCGGGCGTATATTCCAATTATTGAATCTTGAAATAAATTCAGGTCCTGATAAGTCAGAGTGTCTGTTGCAGAGACTACGTGAAACCTCGAAAGGATGACGACACAGATAAACTAATCGCATCGAAGGAAACGAGCTGGCCATACCATCGCATAATGACTTTAAGAAGGCATGATTTGCTTCGAAATATATAGATCCAGGCAGTAATTTTATTGTATGGGCACGATAGTCGATTAATTGTTTATATTGGGCTGTATATCCGTCGTACCAATCTATAGCCTGTCCAAATCCTCTAGCCTCCAGCGGTGTGGAACCTTTCGGCAGTTGCAACCTACATAGATACTTTCTAATCCCATGCAACCTTAAGTTTGGTTCATGCAATGCAGTGCAATCAGGTACATGATGTTGGATGAATTTTATTAGCGTTGTGGTACCACTTCTACCACTTCCAGCAGAAAATACTACCTGCTTATCTCTGTTTATTAACTTCATATAACTTGCTATCCAGTCAGGAGAGAGTAATGCAGGTATTAGCCACCACTGGTAATAGGAAGTGAAAAAGTAAATACTGCACCTCCATGGACAAGATTCGTAGCTCTAATATGACCTGATTGTAGTTTTATCATCCTGTCTGCTATTGCCAAACCCAAACCAGCGTGGCTACCATCTTTTGCTGTCTTAACCCCGCGATAAAAAGGTAGAAATATATTCGGCAAATCCTCTTCGGGAATACCAGGGCCACTGTCAGCAACAGATACCAGTACGCTATCATCCCCCGGTTCCAGTCGCAGGGTTACTGTGCCACCTGACGGTGTATGGTCTATAGCGTTACCGATAAGGTTATCCAATACCCTCTCGGTCATAGCAATATCCGCCATAACCATAGATAGAGCTGCTGGATGTTCAACCTTAAGATCTACCCCGGCATTTTCAGCTCGTAGTCTGTTTTTCTGTACCACGTCTTGCACCAACTCGGCAATTGCGGTTGGCTCACACTCAGGCTCCATCTCACGCGCTTCCAGATTGGCAAGCTCAAACAGATCTTCAACCATCTGCCGCAGACGCCGACTCTGACGCAGTGCAATATCAATATATTCTCGTATCTCATCATTGTTGAGATCATCCATCTTCATATCCAGAGTCTCCAAATATCCATGGATAGCAGACAAGGGAGTTCGCAGATCGTGTGATACCTGAGCCACCAGTTCACGGCGCAGCTGATCCTTGTTCTTCAGCTCACCCCATTGGTCTATGATCCTTTCCGACATCTCATCAAAGGTGGCGCCAAGACGGTCTACCTCATCCTTAACCCTGGACTGTTGCTTGGTATAATCCTGATGCCGTGTAAAGCCGCTCTGCTGAAAATTCTGCATAACGTCTGACAATCTTTGCAACCTGCGGGTCAGCAGGTGAAACAGCATCAGACCTGCGAGCAGACCAAAACCCAAGGTACCCAGCAGGGCCCAAGCACCTAGCCGCAGAATATAACTCTCCTGCACCGCCTGTTGTGCCGAGTCATACTGCTCACCCCTTAGCACTACGTACAGATAACCGGCAGGTACACTGGTAACAGAGAAGGCCTTGCGGCGGTCATGTGAACGCGGATCATCGCCCAGTAACGGGAACATCTCTCCGCTTAAAAAATCCTTAATCGGTTGCAGATCCACATGCTGACGTTTTACCTTGCCCGGATCAGCGGAAAAGGCAAGAATCTTTCCGCTCTTATCCAGCAGGTAGATCTCAATACTTGGATTGATATCCATATAGGCACTAAAGGTACTCTTGAGTGCTTGCTGGTCTATCTTGCCGTCGATCACAAGATTGCGATCAGAAACGATACGTTGTGCCAAATTGCGGTTGAAGTGTTGTGTTACTTCCTGTAGATGGCGCTCATTGATACCCGATATGATCAAAACAAACAACAAGCCGATTATCACGAACAGAATGACCAGGGCAGTTGCCAGGCGGGCATACAGGGTACGAAACATGGTCACCCCTTGCTGTCGGTAAATTTATAACCCACGCCCCAAACAGTAATCACATATTGTGGATTTGATGGATCCTGTTCTATCTTGGAGCGTAGACGGTTAATATGAGAATTGACGGTATGTTCGTAACCATCATGGTTATAACCCCAGACCTTGTCCAGAAGTTGAACCCGACTGAAGACACGTCCAGGATTTTTTGCGAAAAAAAGCAAAAGATCAAACTCACGGGCAGTTAGCTCAACAGTCCTATCGGCAACGGTTACACTACGCTTGCCGGAATCTATCTTTAGGTCACCCCACTCTATCGTCTCCGAATTTTCCCGGTGCGCCTGTGAGTGTTTCTGCAGGGCCTCCACACGCCGAAACAAGGCCTTAATCCTGGCCAAAAGTTCCGGAACACTAAATGGCTTGGTCAGATAATCATCCGCTCCAATCTCCAGACCTATAACCCTGTCCAATTCTGTTGATCTGGCGGTCAACATCAGAATCGGCACGTAACCGCCCTGCTCCCTAAAATTCCTACACAGGCTAAGTCCATCAGTATCAGGCAGCATCAGGTCCAATACCACCAACTGATAGCCACCCTGTATGAATAGCTCCATGGCACTGCGCCCATCATGAGCAATATCAGCCTCACAGTTAATATCCTTCAGATGTGCCTGAACCAGCTTTGCAATATCCGGCTCATCTTCAACAATCAGAACTTTTCGCGCCATATGGTTATTCGCCTTGCGATCTGTCTGCTCGAGATGATGCACCCGGGACCAGACCTCAGCATGAGGTTGGCCCCTTACGGTACATCTCTGCTACATCTTTTTATCCATCATCTTGCCGTCAGCCCCATCATGCATCTTGTCAGAGGTATCCATTTTCATGTCATTTGTTGTATCTATCATCCCCTTCTTATCCATCGCATCCTTTTCCATACCATCTTTATCTGACGTCATGGTTTTAGCCGTAGTACCTACCTTATCCATGGTAGTAGTGGTAGTCTTATCCATCATCCCTTCTTTCCTCATATTATCAGCTTGAGCAACAAGACTGATACACATAAGGCAGGAACAGATAAGCATGGTGAATTTTTGCATAGACATGGTCATTTCTGATCTCCTTAAGTTACCCGATACAGGACAATCCTGTATGAACGCACCTTAATTAAAGACTTAATAGCTCCCGGCAGCGTCACGATAAAATCACAAAAGTATCACATGTCAATTTGTGCAAACGGTAGATTACAAAGATTTGCCCGTTAGTTAGCGGGCGGTGTGATTATGATGCCATGATTCATGCATACATTGAAGGATAGACACAAAGCAGTTGATGAGAGGAAACAAATTCGATGCTAGTCATAAATTGAATATATACGATGATGCCCCGGTGTTTCAGGGGTGTAAAAAATACTCCATCTTCAACAACCGGTATTCTGTATTGAAACTTCGCGGCCTCAATTCTCTTTAAGTGAGTCGTCGTACTGAATCTCGAAATGCTGCTTGTGTTTTGCCTCTTCATTGGCCAGTGCGAGCAGGGACTGCCTGATTGAATCATCCTCAGTCTTTGCCGCCATATCGGTGTAAAGTTGATACGCCCTCTTTTCCATCTTCATCGCCACCACCAGGGCATCTTCATATCCCATGTCATCAGTCGGATCAACATCCACCAGATAGTCGGCAACCTTTAGATCTGGCACCGTGCGAATATTTACCAAGGAGCCAGCTCCACGCTCTTTTATGGCAATCAACTTACTTTTGTGTCTGAGCTCCTCCTGGACAAACCCTTCCAGCACATCTCGCATGGCATCATTCTTTACCCTTGCTGCAAGTTTGGCATAAAAGTCTGCCGCAACCTGCTCCTGGTCAATGGCAAAATCCAATATCTCGTCTAATGATTCCCACTCTTTCATATATCTTGTTACCTCATAGTCACAATTATATTTACCTTTTCGCCGTGCAGAGGCCGTATAAAGCATCAGATACAAACCCAGGGCATGCGGTGTCATGCTCAATATATAAGCGGATCATGCGGAAAGCAAATGATTGGTTATCCTGGAGTTTTACTACTCTGCACCATACAGCCATCTACCGCGAGGACAGGAAAGCCATACCTCTGGCATATGCAGCTTCCCGCGTAAAACAAAACTGCTGATGGTTACTACTGCCTTAATTGCTCAATCTGTTTCCCGATGCAATTTAGAATTCTAATGCTATCTTCAATCGACTTTCTAACCACAAAATGACTCAATCCCTCGTAAACATTTCTAGGTATCTCGTATTCTTTTCTGAATGCCGTTACTCGCTCATGACCAAAGTGCTTCCCCAGCGGACCATAACCTCCAAACCCATGGAATTTAGGTCTTTTGCCGTAGATAGTGCCAGATTGCATATGTTCATGATTCAACCAAAATAGTTGCCAACTGCCTTGCGTTATTTCACCATCAACCTTTACTTCAAATCGTGATTTTTTATCACTAATATAATCGATGGTTCTGTTCGCAGCATCCTGGTAGATCCACTCGATACATTGTGGTTCACGCTGGCGTTCCTGTTCGTGACAAATCTGATTAAAACCGTCCTGACTCAGTGTGTAGTTACTTATATAGAGCTTAATCCTGGAATTTAATCTGTCTTCAAAACTATCTCTGGAGTTAAAGCTATGCAAAATAGGCGCTACATGCGTAGGCGAGCTCACGTCCTGAACAAGATGCAGGATTTTTCCAATAAGCACGTAGGTATCAGCTGACATACCTTGAGCCATCTGTTGCTCCAATTCATTGATATAACCACGCAGACAATGTTCCGATGACGGGTAGAGAGTATACAGTGGGATTAACCCTAACAGCTTTATTTTCCTGGGTTTCAGTCTGTTTCCGCGGTTATAGTAGTGCAGATTGCGTGCACCGGACTGCATGATTCGATTACCTGCCGACCTTGCACCTTCTTGTATCTCTTTAACATTTTCCCTGTATTTTTCAGCCATATCCGTTGAAGAAAACATCCAATAAAGATCGACTGCATAATTGGTTATTTCCATATGATCTTCAATTCGCATAGCTTAATCCTTCAACTTCTATCCAGCTCCATGGCTTATCCATGTGTTACGGTAATCTTATCCGGCATATTGATGAGCAGCGTATGCTACAGCATATCAATGCGATCTCTAACCTTATATATCCAATAATTTACGATATCTTGCTGCAACATGATTTACCTCAATCAACAGGGTAAATTACCAACACCAGACGCAATAATATTTAATTTTTCGAGAATTAAGTTCTCATTTGCACCTGACGCATATACCAATATCCAATCAAATCTTCTGCTAATTACCCTACCGGGATGAACTGATACCAGATACCATTAGGCAATATACAGCATATAATGTAGAATCTCGCACCTTCTTGTTTCCATCCAGCCCAGTCATAATCTTTAAATAGCAGGCGCTTAATGTCCACCGAAACCAACGCAACATTTGCCCAGTTGGGGCTATCCACCCCAGTACTTAAAGCTGTGGAAGAGATTGGTTATGAAACACCTTCTCCCATCCAGTTGCAGAGCATA
Organism: Sedimenticolaceae bacterium; assembly: GCA_050288245.1. GTDB lineage: Bacteria > Pseudomonadota > Gammaproteobacteria > Chromatiales > Chromatiaceae > JAAGZL01. The sequence continues at coordinate 105,572 of JBNKDM010000001.1, read as the reverse complement.
CCCCCTTTGCTAGCGGGACAGGACCTCCTGGGACAGGCCCAGACCGGAACAGGGAAAACTGCGGCATTCGCCCTGCCCCTATTGAGCCGTCTCAACCTATCGAACATCAAGCCTCAAGTATTGGTTCTTACTCCGACGCGCGAACTCGCCATTCAGGTGGCAGAAGCCATGCAGACCTACTCCAGACATATGCGCGGTTTCCACATCCTTCCTATATATGGCGGCCAGCCTATGGGGGTGCAATTACGCCAGTTGAGCCGTGGTGTGCATGTTGTGGTTGGCACCCCTGGTAGGGTCATGGACCATATCCGGCGTAAAACCCTGATTCTCGACAACCTTTCCGGCCTGGTTCTGGATGAGGCGGATGAGATGCTAAATATGGGTTTCATTGAAGATATTGAATGGATTCTGGAGCATACTCCAGCAGATAAACAGACCGCCCTGTTCTCAGCAACCATGCCAACTCAGATAAAACGTGTTGCCAAGCGCTATCTGAATAACCCGGCTGAGATCCATATCAAGACAAAAACCAGCACGGTTGACACCATAACCCAGCGTTACTGGCAGGTAACTGGTCTACACAAACTTGATGCTTTAACCAGAATGCTGGAAGTGGAAGAGTTCGATGCCCTGCTTATCTTTGTGCGGACCAAAACTGCCACGGTAGAGCTGTCGGAAAAACTTCAGGCCCGGGGCCACTCCAGTGCTCCCCTGAATGGAGACATGAACCAGTCGGCACGCGAATCTACGGTTGAACGTCTCAAATCCGGCAAGCTGGACATAATCGTTGCCACCGATGTCGCCGCTCGTGGTTTGGATGTACAACGAATAAGCCATGTCATTAATTATGACATCCCCAATGACACCGAGGCATACGTGCACCGTATTGGCAGAACCGGCCGTGCCGGGCGCAAAGGCGACGCTATTCTGTTTGTATCTCCCCGTGAAAAACGTATGCTTTATGCAATTGAGAAGGCCACCAGACAGCCAATAACCCAAATGCAACTGCCGAGCCATAAGGAGGTCACGGGCCGGCGCGTTGAACGCTTTCAACAGACCATAACAGATGCCATAAATTCTCAGGATCTCGGCTTTTTTGAGGAGCTGATTGCGGACTATCAGGAGAAGCACAATATTGAGCTTAACCAGATAGCCGCCGCCCTGGCCTATCTCAATCAACAAGACCGACCACTACAAATTATGGAGCGTCCCAAGGCAGACAAGGAGACAAGAGAAGTGCGCCAAAGCGCATCCATTCAGCGCCAGGAAAGGGCGCACCAAGACAAACCGAGACAACAGAAACCGTTTAGCGAAACTCGACCGAAACGCGAAAAACAACCACCGACAAATTCAAAACCGGAAGAAGGTATGGTTCGCTATCGCATCGAAGTCGGCAAGATCCACGAGGTTGAACCCAAGAACATCGTCGGCGCAATAGCCAATGAAGCAGGACTGGACAGTTGCTATATCGGTCGTATCAACTGCTTTGAAAACTACAGCACGGTAGATCTACCAGACGGCATGCCTAAAGATGTATTCAAACATCTAAAACGCGTATGGGTTTGTGGACGGCAACTTAATATCACCATAGATGGCGCGACTCCTGATACAGGCCCAAGTGGCAAACCAAAACTGCAGCTTAAGGAACCAAGCCGTACCAAACACAAAAAGACCGGAAAACGTAAGGCAAAACCCGGGAAATCATTCAAGCAATCTGAATAATTTACCGGGATTTATTCACGTATCATACCTAGTTCTGATAGCGGTTTTTTGTGGTGTCCGTATTAATTTCGTTGCTCTTATGCGTAGAAGGCATAAGTCCATTCTGCCTGCCATCCTTACCAGAAACAGATTAACCTGAATTAATCAGGGAATTTACCTCCTTATTTTACTTAATCACAGGAACACATTTCCTATTTAACCGGATTTTTAAAAAAATGAGATATTAATCCTGGAAAAAGCATATGGAGTTGACATACTTTAAGACATAGAGGAAAGGAAAATTCTATTGCAATGAATATTGGCTCCATAAATTATCAACAGGGAGCGGTATCCCCTATCTATGCTCCAACTAAGGACAGGGACTCCGGTTCGGCCGAAAAGTCGCAACAAACCTCAAGTGAAGCTGCACTCAGCGATAGCGAAATCAGTGAAATAAGACAACTGAAAGCCCGTGATCGTGAGGTACGCGCCCATGAGGCCGCACATATTGCCGCCGGTGGATCCACTGTTCGTAGTGGTGCAAAACTAAGCTATGCGCGTGGACCGGATGGAGTGTTATATGCAACTGGTGGCGAGGTATCGATTGACACATCCCCGGCAAACACACCCGAGGCTACGTTGGCAAAGGCAGAAACGATTCGACATGCGGCACTAGCGCCGGCTCATCCTTCCCCCCAGGACCGAGCCGTTGCAGCTGCTGCAGCGCGCATGGCCATGCAAGCAAGACAGCAGATAGTTGTTCAGCAGCAACTACAAGCAGATCAGGAATTTCAACCATCGCCATCCAGGGCCATAGATAGCTACCAAAGTACCGGAAGATTGCAAACGCCCAGTGACACTACAATTGATGAACTGATCTAACCCGTCTGGCTGAGCTATTAGCCATCAAGTCATATCATCCTAATTACTCTCTTCCAACACAACCGCACTGATCAAACTATTTGTCGTTTAGCTCTGGACCTCACCAGACTATCCCTAGTAGCATAGCTACCAATCTAATATGGGACTATGGGATATGACAGACATTGCTCTCAACCTTGCTGTTGGATCACCCCTTGAACTTGAGTTCACATCTAATGGTGACCTGAAGAACCTCTATTCTGAGCTTATTGGTTTTGCCCAGAATCAAAGCATAATCATGACTCATCCCAAAAAGGACAACATCCCGGTACAGGTAAACCCAGGTGATAGTTTTATTATCAGCCTGAAACAGGGGGATGCTGATGTTACCTTCGAAACACAGGTGGTTGCCGTTCTAAACAGCCCCTATCCACATATACATACAACCTATCCTGAGAATATACGATCCGGTTCACTCAGAAAAAGTAATCGCATACCGGCAGCGCCAGCAAAGATACGTCTGCCCATGGAAAGCGAGAATGATGGAACCACTATATTGATATACGATGTCAGCTGCTCTGGAGCCTGTCTGGTAGCAGATAAACGGTTAGGAGTAATGGACGATCAATTCCAGATCGAAATTCAGGCCGGAGCAGAACCGGGATATACCAGTATCGGCTGCATGATCAGATATATACGCGAAGTGCAAGAAAACGGGAATTCCAAATTCCACCATGGGGTGGTCTTTATTGGCATGGATGCTGAAGCGCAGCTCTTCTTGTGGAAGTTTGTGCAGGAAAGCGTCTCAATGCAGCGGCAGACCACCTGACCTCAGTTAATCTGAGTATCCATCATCAGATATGGGCCTCTGAAATGCCCTGCCACAGCACCATCAATCCTATTCCTAAGCATGATGTTGATATTATCCTTACCATACTTTTTAACCAGATTATATAGCTTACGGGCATTATTGGGATGAACCCTAACACAACCATGCGATGCCGGTTGCCCTAGTCGCCTAATCGCATTCGTGCCATGAATTGCAAATCCACCGGAAAAAAATACGGAGTAAGGCATAGGTGAATTATCATATTTCTTCGAGTAGTGCATACGTGAGATCCATTGAGGTCTAAAATCCCCCCTTGGAGTCCAGTAACCATCCCGAGCCGTTGATACCTTCCAAGTGTATTTGTGAAACCCATCAACATAGACTTCCATGCTTTGCTTGGATATGTCGACAGTCACATCAACCACATCAGCAGATGCCAGGGGAACAACTAGCATAAGCACAAAAAAACTTAAAGTATGAACAGCACGCATTTCCTTCACCTTTTATTATTTGCGGACCTCTCCATCATCACTTCGGTCCGCTGCTCTCTAACCCCGATATAGCTAACAAACACTTCCCCAGATCGATAATATTTAAGTGATAACTGACAAATAATGACAATAATCAGTAATCACGAACTCTTTGCTGATACAGCCGATTGCTTCTGCAGACGGCATCAGGAGGGACTTTCCCCGTATTAATCAAGAGTTAGGTTGAACAATCCACCTAATTTATCACGATCTGGGGCGCCTATTTTTACCAGATAACAGTACAATTACAAGATGTTGCACTGCATCTGGAAGAGTTATCGTTCACTTACCGCAAATCTTTACAAATAATTTTCGCGAGGAAAAATATATTGAAACAGAGTCAATAAAAGGCTGGTACTCAAGAGTGACTGGCAGGCACAACGCTGATGTTGTCAGAAACCAGAAATGACCACATACCGGACATACCCGGTCGCATATACGCAAAATCTCTTGAGTATTCGGTTGAGATTTAATCGCATTAAATATGCTGGCTAATGCTCATTCTTTCTGCAGATGCCATAAGTTCGTGAAAGGTTTCACCGGAGACACACACCAACTCCTTGTGGTCTCCTGCCTCAAAAAACACCTCATCCACCTTACCGAGACTTGAGCTAGGATCCCAGACTGTTTTAAGCGCGTACGCCTCCCCAATTGCTGGTATGGCGCCGACTTCACAATCAGGAAACAGGGCACCCAGACTGTTCTCATCTGCAAAATGCAGTTCGCGCTTTAACAGAGAACATATCAGTTCCAGATTCAAATGGTAATCAGATGGGATAACAACCAGTAGATATCCATCACTATCTTTCAGAACCACGCCCTTGGCAAGTCTATCGCCTGGCACATGAGCCCTTTCAGCTGTCTCCATACTGGATCCGGTATGGGGATGAAGAATCAGAACATAGTCTACTCCATGCTCTGCCAGGTAGGACTCAACTGTTTTTACAATTGCCATCTTTAACCCCCTTAATAGATGATCATCTTAATTAACAGCTCAAATATGCACGGCTATATCAGCGCAACATCATTATTACCCTGCCCCATACCTGCACCTAATGCATCTTACACAAGATAGCGACACTATTAAGAATAGACCACCATTCAGATGTAATTCGCTACATGTTTCACGCAAATATATCTCTTTATTTTACAACCAGATAAAACAATTGCCGCCACCATGTCTTGTCATCAATCAAGAATCACGTAACGCGTTGTTTGTAGGATATTTATTCTCTTTTCTCTCTATTGAATAATAGGCTAAAAAAAGCCCTATACTTTTCGCTCTATTGTATATACTCAGAGATATAGGAGCGGCCTACCTAATCGTTAGATCCGAGCAACTTTACATATGGGAGTAAGAATATGGCTATTGAAGCGGACCCCATTGTTGATATCTGGTATAAACATTTGGATAAAGGTCAAAAGTTTCAGGTTGTAGCTGTGGATAACAATGATTCTCTGGTTGAGATCCAGTACTTTGATGGCGACGTAGAAGAGATTGATCTGGATGATTGGTATCTGATGGATATTGAGCAAATTGAATCACCTGAGGATATTTCTGGCGCACTTGATGTATCGGAGATTGATGATCTTGGTTCATACGTCTCGGACAGCGCCTCGGATGACTGGGAAGGTGCGGCATATGAATTTAAGGGGTATCAGAGCGACGAAATTATGGATGAATCTATGGGTGCGGACGGTTTAAATGACATCGCATCATATGAAGAGCCGTGGGACGAATTATAACAACGGCATATCTTCCTATCATCTATAGATATTTGTGACCGTAATAACACCTGAATTTATAGTTTTCTGGTAGCATTGATTAACACCACATCTGGTGGATAGAGAATATTTATAATTAGAGAGAGATCAGGCCGTCATACGGTCCTGTAATTTACGTCTTTTCACAAAACAGAATAAATCTTAAAGATAATCGTCAAATGGACGATAAACGGTGATTATCTGGTATTTTCCAGGGCTTGCTTCTGTGCCTCAGAATAAAAAAGAGATGGTCAGTACAGTGTTATCAGAAGAGATAGAGCAGTTTGTTACCTTGACAGTATGGCAATTACTGATCAGTGACAGGAAGCTATTACCCAACAACACCTGCAGCACGATTTCCTGAGAGTATTCGCTGTGAGGAAACCGTCCTTTACCAAGCGTTTACGATTTAGGTTTATCCTGGTCCTGATGCTGTTTTTGACAGTATGTTCTCTGATTACAGGCTGGCTGAGTGTCTCCTCCACCAAACAGGTCAAGGACTCTTCCTTGAATGAGCGCTTTGACTCAACCACGAACAGTATAAATAGTGTCCTTGGAGTAATGGGGCAATCTGCCAAATACTGGGCCAAGCTGCTGTCAGAGAAAGAGGGCCGAAGGCTAAGCAATAACCTTAAAGATGCTGCCACTATAAATGTGATACTGAATCGATACACTGCATCTGCCAGTACCAAGTTTATACTTATTCTTGATTCATCCGGTCAGGTTGTTATAGATACATATGGAAGGTACGCCGGCAGGTCATTCAAGGACTTAGCAGCATTTAACCAGACGATTAAAACATCTTCTCAACAAACATATTTAACAGAGATTGATGGCCATCTTTTCTCCCTCTCATCCGCACTAATCAAAGGGCAAAATGACCGGAACAATCCGGCAGCAGTGGTATTGGTTGGATTCCCTATTGATGCTTCCATACTGCAACATGTCAAACCAGGCGCAATTATGGACATATCCATAATCAGTAAACAGCAGATACTCGCGACAACAATGAAACAATCTGATGTGGATCACGCAAATATCCCTATCAATATAGATGCATCGCAGCATAATCTGCAGCCACAATATAGAGATCTTTCAAGCACTATATTCAATACCTCATTCATCCACGCCTTAAGACAACTACGCAATATTGATCCAAGCTCGGCAGCAGCTTTACTGCTTTCATATCCACAGGAACGATACCAGGAGTCGATTGACAATATATATCGACAGGTCTGGTTCTTTTTTCTCGGGGGAACCATTATTGCGCTCATGTTGGTGCTCTGGCTATCACGTGGATTTCTTCAGTCAATCAATAAGCTGTGTATTGGGGCTGAAAAGATCACGCAAGGTGATTTGACATCACGCATCATGATAGATACCGGTGATGAACTGCAGGTACTTGCAGACACATTCAATACCATGGCCGATACAGTCGAAAGCTCCAATAAAACATTATCAAAATATAGCAGTGACCTGGAACGAGAGGTGGGGGTACGCACCCTTGAATATAGAAAGGAGGTACAGGCGCGAGCGGCAAGTGAGAGAAAATTAAAGTCCATAATTGATAATATTGTTGTCGGGCTTCTAACCACAGATGAAAATGGAATAATAGATAGCTTCAATCCTGCCGCTGAAAAAATGTTTGGGTACAGCACGGATGAAGTTTTAGGTAAAAGCGTCTCAATGCTTATGCCCTCCCCTCAAAGCGATCTGCATGATGGATATATCCACGCGTATCTTGAACATGGAGAAAAAAACATCGTTGGAAGTACACGTGAAATAACCGGGAAGCGGAAAGATGGCACTGTTTTTCCTCACCTAATCTCGCTAAGTGAAATGTATATACTTGAGCAATCTCCCACTTCTAAGGAGAGGGTGCCACACAGGCATTTTATTGCCACCATGCAGGATCTAACCGAGAGCAAACGCACAGAAGAGATACTGCGCCGAGCTCACAAAATGGAAGCTCTTGGCCAACTGACCGGAGGTATAGCACACGATTTCAACAATCTCCTAGGGATCATCATCGGTAATCTTGATCTACTGGAAGATGAATTTTCACAGGCTAATAATACTGCCAAACGTCAGCTATCTTCTGCATTGAAAGCATCACTGCGTGGATCTGATCTAACAAAAAGACTTCTGGCTTTTTCACGTCGATCTGATCCTGATACCAGCCCGGTTAATATAAATACGGTGGTTGACGGCATGCGCAACATGATAGAGAAATCTCTCACCGCATCCATAAGCGTTGAGACTATTCTGTATAACGATCTCTGGCAGACAGATATCAATTCTGGCGAGCTGGAAGATGCGATTGTAAATATGGCAATAAACTCCAGAGATGCCATGCCCAAAGGCGGTAGATTCATTATTGAGACAGAAAACATCATCACCGATGACACATTTATTGAAAAACATCCCGATATAACTCCGGGCGAATACGTTCTTCTTACCGTCAGTGATACCGGACGCGGTGTTCCGGACGAAGTAAAAGACCGCATCTTTGAGCCATTTTTCACAACCAAACCTACCGGTGAAGGAACCGGCCTTGGAATCCCTATGATATATGGATTTGTGAAGCGTTCACATGGTCACATTATCCTGTATTCCGAACCAGAAATCGGTACAACTTTTAAAATTTTTCTTCCGCATTCGACCAGAAAGAGCGAACCAGTGGTTATAAGCCATCCACAAAATGAAGCTAGTCTATATGGCCACGAGACCATTCTGATTGTGGATGATGAACAGGATCTCGCCATGATCGCTGAGGATGTGTTAAACAAGCTCGGATATAAAGTTTGCAGAGCAGGAAATGCGAATGAAGCATTGAAGCTGCTTAAAGAACAAACAGAGATAAACCTGCTGTTTACCGATGTAGTTATGCCTGGGGGGATGGACGGATATGCCCTGGCAGATGAAGTGACCAGGCTTTATCCTAAAATAAAAGTGCTAGTGGCATCTGGATTTACCAACAAGTTGCATACCAACCAGAATAATACATCAGAATATGGCTTCTTATGCAAACCATACCGCCGTAATGATATGGTTAAACGCATAAGGGAATTATTGGATTATGAAACCTAGACGACCGCTTACAAAAACAAATATGCTGCCGTCGATTATCGCTATTGCCTTAGCGATATCATCTGTTACTTGTCACTCGGCCACTTCCAAGAACAGCACTGCCGGCACAAACACGCAAATAATATCGCCAGAGATACAACCCACTTCTTATGAAAGTAATGTTTTATCACCACAACCGACCGAAGATATCAGTTCCATATTAAGCGCTTATCAATCTGCAACTATTACACTTACAGCTGGATTAATCCTGGCTTTGATCATGTTGATTAAAGCGCATAGATCAAAACAGTCATTACAACTTAGTAATGTCAAACAACTTGAGGCAATAGAACAGAAAGAAAAAGAGTTCGAAGATATCCGCTCAAAATTACACAGTGAGATTGAAAAGTACCGGCAGTCACTACAGCATATGGAATCAAGCAGCAAGTATGGACGCCTGTTACTTGATTCAACAAGCAATGGCATCTTCGGCGTGGACTGTAATGGTAAAACAACCTTTGTAAACAATTACATGTTACGCAGAACCGGCTGGAGCGAAAACGACCTGATCGGGAAGAAAATTCATGAAATTGTACATCATTCAAAAGATGATGGTTCACCATATCAATACCATGATTGCCCAATCATCTGGGTATTGAATAAGGGCGAGACGCACCATGTACTGGATGACATTTTCTGGTGCAAAGATGGCAGTTTTTTCCAGGCTGAATATACCGTTACCCCGATAGTTGAAAATGGAACACCAGAAGGAGCTGTTGTTGTTTTCAAGGATATAACAGACCGCATGAAGACTGAATCGGGACTGAGAGAGAGTGAGGAGCGCCTGCAGGCAATTATTAATAACACAACAGCAGTTATTACTCTAAAAAGTCCTGATGGCAGATACATGCTGGTAAACAAACGTTTTGAAGAGATCTTCAATATATCCAGCTACGACATTCTTGGTCTAAGTGACTTCGACATTTTTCCAGCAACCCAGGCCGCTGTATTCAAATCCCATGATATGGCGGCTCTGGAGTCTGATTCACAGCAGGAATTTATTGAAGAGATAATGCAGGATGATGGCCTGCATACTTATCTCTCGGTCAAATTCACCCTCACACGCAATGATGGCACGCCATATGCCATATGCAACGTTGCGACCGACATCACGGAACGCAAGCGCACCGAAGACACCTTGCGAAGAGCGCAAAAGATGGAGGCCATCGGCCAACTCACCGGTGGGATAGCTCACGACTTTAATAACCTGCTGGGAATTATCGTAGGTAACCTTGACCTTCTGAAAGACGAATTAGAAGACGGACCGGCCAAGCAACACACAGAATCAGCGCTTAAAGCCGCGCTGCGTGGCTCGGATCTAACCAGAAGACTCCTGGCATTTTCCAGAAAATCCACTCCTGAGACCAGGCCCCTTTGCATAAATCAGGTTATAACTGACATGCAAAACCTGATAGAAAAGTCCCTTACAGCTTCCATCAGCGTGAAAGTAGCTCTGGATGACTCTCTATGGCTTACAGATATAAACCAGGGAGAACTGGAAGATGCAATAATCAACCTGGCAGTTAACGCGAGAGATGCCATGCCCAATGGTGGCGAGTTATTCATTGAGACCAGTAACCGCGTACTTAATGATGCATACGCTAAATCGCATACAGGCGCAGAGGCCGGAAGTTATGTTCTGATAAGTGTACATGATACCGGATCCGGGATTGACAAAGAGGTGATTGAAAAGGTACTTGATCCGTTCTTCACCACCAAGCCTGGAAGCAAAGGCAGTGGCCTGGGCTTAAGTATGGTATACGGCTTTGTCAAACGGGTACGTGGTTATATAAACATATCCTCGGAACTCGGAAAGGGCACAACGGTAGAGATATTTTTACCCCGCTCCGACAAGGATTCCTCCTCTGAGGAATCCGGGATCAATACGGAGATTGTGCAACAGGGTGGTTATGAAACTATTCTGGTGGTAGATGATGAACCAGATCTCGCACTGATTGCTGAAAGTACCCTAAGCAAATATGGCTATCGGGTATTGAATGCCAGTACCGCCAGTGAAGCGATTAAAATCCTCGATAGTCACCCTGAGATTGATCTTCTTTTCAGTGATGTCGTAATGCCAGGCGGTATGGATGGATTTGCACTCGCAAGATATGCCAAACAGAAATACCCGAAGATCAAGACGCTGCTGGCGTCTGGATTCACCCACAAAACCAATGAACAGCAATATGGAGAAGCCGGTCAGTCTTTACTTAGAAAGCCTTATCGAAAAACGGAGCTTATTATTCACGTCCGCAAGACCCTTGATTCTGATAAGGAAAAATTATGACCCGACCATGGCTTATAGTTGTCGATGACGAACCTGAGATGGGCGAGTTTGTCTGCAATGTAGCAATCAAGCATGGATTTCAAGCTGTTAACGCCACACATGCAACCGAGTTTGTAACCCAATACCGCGATGACTCGCGGGTAATCATACTTGATCTGTTCATGCCAGATATTGACGGTATTGAATTGATCAGGTTTTTGGGTAGACGCAAAAGTAACGCGGCAATAATCCTAATGAGCGGAGTTGATAAAAGCGTACTCTACTCCGCGCAAGAGCTTGCCCTCGAACTTGGACTGCATCTGCTTGGCACCATGAGCAAGCCTTTCCGGAAAGATGAGTTGGTTAGTCTGCTGGAACAGTCGCAACAACGGCCGGATGGCGGGCTCCTACTTGATGACTCCGCCAAACACGAAATCAGCGAGGATGAACTATACCAGGCCATACACAATGATGAGATGATCGTCCATTATCAGCCGCAAATTGAGATTTCCACTAACAGGCTGGTAGGGGCCGAAGCACTGATTCGCTGGAACCACCCCACCAGAGGTATTATCCCACCTGCCAATTTCCTGCCCCTGGCGGAAAACACCAATCTGATAGATGACATCACCGACTATGTATTAGATAGATCAATCAGGCAGTGCAGACAGTGGAATAATGCCGGAATGTCCATGGATGTCTCTGTAAACATATCTCCCAGAACCATCAGCGATTACGCCTTTCCGGAAAAACTTCTTGCCATGTCAAACCGCTATCAGATTGAACCAAAGAACCTGGTTCTGGAAATAACTGAAACCTCAGCTATCAGCGACCTATCCAGATCTCTGGATATCCTTACCCGAATCCGTATGAAGGGCTTTAAGCTGGCGATTGATGATTTCGGTACCGGACATTCATCCCTGGAAAAACTGGCAAGAATCCCATTTACAGAACTCAAGATTGACCGCTCATTTATCCGGCATCTGGGTAAAGACCCGGTCTCAAATACCATTGCAAAACTATCCATTATGCTGGCGCATGAGATGGATATGTCGATTGTGGCCGAGGGGGTGGAAACCCTTGCCTCCTGGAAATCCCTGCACAACCTAGGCTGCGACCGGGCTCAGGGATTCTGGGTAGGACACCCAATGCCGGCCGAGGATTTCGGCGCATGGCTAGAGGAGTGGGAATCCCGTTGCCATGCACCAGCCTAGACTATACTCTGGTTAGTGCCATCATTACCATTCACGACGAAGGGTAATTCAGAAAAACCCATCTGGATTGAAGCCATTTTGTTCAAATATATAGTATAGTGCCGGGGTATTTGCGCTCGAATATTAATATTTGGAATAATTTGGATTAATAATAATTAAGCCTAATTTTTTCCAAACATCCGGTTCCTGAGGTACATTCTCCTCTTTGTGCGCTACCCATAAGATAAGGTTGGAAAAATGACGATAAATCCCCAAAAACGTGTCTACTACTTCGGCAAAACAAGGTCGGAGGGCTCAAAGGAAATGAAGGAATTGCTGGGAGGCAAAGGGGCAAACCTTGCAGAAATGACCTCTATCGGACTTCCCGTACCACCTGGATTCACCATCACCACCGAGTCATGCGCTGAATATAATCAGCTTGGCTGCCAACTTCCTGAACTCCTGATGAAGGAGGTCCATACCAATATGGAGCTGCTTGAGAAAGAGACCGGGAAGAATTTCGGCAGCGATAATAACCCGCTTGTGGTCTCTGTCCGCAGCGGTGCCGCTGTCAGTATGCCGGGGATGATGGATACTGTATTGAATCTGGGACTGACCGACCAGACCCTCAGCGGACTGGCCAGGGCGTTCGGGAGCGAACGATTTGCGTTGGACGCCTACCGTCGCCTGATCAATATGTTCGGTGATGTGGTAATGGGGGTTAGCCACGAGGAATTTGAGAAGGAGTTTGATCGCATCAAGGAGAAATATGGGGCGAAACTGGATACTGACCTGGACGAAACCGGCCTGAAAGAGCTGATTGAAGCCTATAAGGGTGTCTACCTTAAACACACTGGTGAGGAGTTCCCACAGGATCCATACCAGCAGCTGGAGAAATCCATTGAGGCGGTATTCAGCAGCTGGAACACCCCCCGCGCAGTGCGCTATCGTGAGATTAATGAAATCACCGGGCTTATGGGCACTGCAGTCAACATCCAGACCATGGTGTTCGGCAATATGGGTGAAGATTCCGGAACCGGCGTTGCCTTTACCCGCAACCCATCCACCGGAGAAAACAAATTCTATGGTGAATTCCTGATCAATGCCCAGGGTGAAGATGTCGTTGCCGGCATCCGCACCCCCAAAGACCTGGATGCCATGAGTGTATGGCGCAAAGATATCTATGACCAACTCCTGGAAATCAAGCAGATTCTGGAAGATCACTACCGTGAGATGCAGGACATCGAGTTCACCATAGAGACTGGAACCCTCTATCTGCTCCAAACCAGAACAGGAAAACGCACCGGACTGGCCGCAGTCAAGATTGCGGTCGATATGTTTGTTGAGGGGCGCCTGACCAGAAGGGATGCCCTGGTACGTATACCGGCAAATGACCTGACACAGCTGCTGCTTCCCACCTTCGATCCCAAGGCGACACGTGATGTGTTGACCACAGGACTACCGGCATCTCCTGGCGCCGCCTCCGGCATGCTCGCATTTACCGCTGATGAGGTGGTGGAACGCTCCAAACAGGGCGAAGCTGTACTTCTGGTGCGCAAGGATACCAGTCCGGAAGATGTCAGTGGCATGCATGCCGCTGTCGGCATCCTGACCTCCACCGGGGGCATGACCAGTCATGCTGCCGTAGTGGCCAGAGGCTGGGGAAAATGCTGCGTAGCAGGTGCAGGCGAGATAGATATCGACGAAAAAAACCGGACGGTATCGATCAATGGACGGACCTTTGGACCAAATGACACTCTGAGTCTGGATGGTACCACCGGTGAGGTCATGGCCGGCTCAGTACCTACCAAGGATCCGGAGCTGTCTGAAGAGTTCACCGCAGTTATGGAGTGGGCGGATGAATACCGCAGACTCATGGTGAGAACCAACGCCGATACCCCAAAAGACGCTGAAAAAGCGCGGGGATTTGGCGCCCAGGGCATAGGTCTCTGCCGTACAGAGCATATGTTCTTTGAGGAGGAGCGCATAACCGACATGCGTGAAATGATCCTGGCGGAGACCGAACAACAGCGCCGCACCGCCCTGGATAAACTTCTTCCACACCAGCGTTCAGACTTCATCGGCATCCTTACAGCAATGGATGGCCTGCCGGTAACCATACGCCTGCTAGACCCTCCTCTGCATGAATTCCTGCCGCATGAGGAGGCGATACAGCAGGAACTTGCTGAACATATGGGTATTTCGCTCGAAAAGGTAAAGCTACGGCTGGTGCAATTACATGAATCGAATCCCATGTTGGGCCATCGCGGCTGCCGCCTGTCCGTTACCTACCCGGAAATCCTGGAGATGCAGGTCAAGGCCATAACTGAAGCAGCAATTGAGTGCAAAAACAGCGGTATCGACGCCAAGCCGGAGATCATGATACCCCTGGTAGGCAGTGCCAAAGAGCTTGCCATGTTACGTTCCAAGGTCGAGAAGACCATAGAAACGGTCAAGCAGGCAAATAACTATCAAGGGCAGCTGCATATACCCATTGGGACCATGATCGAGATACCACGTGCCGCCCTGACTGCGGACGAGATTGCTCAGTATGCTGACTTCTTTAGTTTCGGCACCAACGACCTCACCCAGATGACTTTCGGTTTTAGCCGTGATGATGTAAATACCTTCCTGCCTGACTACATCAAGCAAGAGATCCTGAGCTGTGACCCGTTTGTCTCTCTGGACATATCAGGTGTGGGACAACTTGTGGAAATGGGCGCACAGAAAGGAAGGGCTACACGTGACCATCTCAAGATCGGCATATGTGGTGAGCATGGTGGCGACCCTGCATCCATTGAGTTCTGCCACAATACAGACCTAGACTATGTCTCATGTTCCCCATTTCGGGTTCCTGTTGCCAGGCTTGCAGCGGCCCAGGCTGCGATAAAGAATCTGGCAATTCAATTCAATTGATACAGCGCAACGGCTATGGCTATTGCCATAGCCGTTGCAAATAACAATCATTCCCCCTACCCCACACGGCATGTCAGGTATCAGATAGCGCTCACCTCAGAACACGGTTATCGGGGTATATGGCGGCAAATTATCCCTTTTTCAATATCTTGAAAAGCAAAAACACCGCTCCTATATAGCCAGTACATCAGCATTGGTTTTTTCAACAACAGGAGTAACGAGATGATCACACGTTTTTCAGATCCGTTTGAGGCCCTACTGAATATTCAACATGCGCTGGATCGCTCCAGACTCAGCGACTGGCCGGGCCACACCACCACCAGCTACGGTTCATATCCACTGGTGAATGTATTCCAACAGGGTGAAGACCTTATCGTCACCGCTGAAATCCCCGGGGTAAAAAAGGATGATCTTGAAATATCTATCAAGAGAAACCAACTGCGCATTTCCGGGAAGAAACAGATAGATTACGGCGATGATATAAGTATCCACCGGCAAGAGCGATCTGCCGGTACCTTTGATCGCACCTTCAACCTACCCCTGGAGATAGAGTCGGAAGGTGTCAAGGCGGAATTGCAGGATGGCGTGCTATCACTGTTTCTGCCGCGTGCTGAAAAAGACCGCGCAAAGAACATCCAGATAAACTAAAGCAGAACATCTTAGTTGATCCTAAAGATCATACTGAGGAGGTCAAAATGAAAGATTCGAATGTACTGAATACAGTTGAAAAAAAGGAACTTGCAACAGAGCAGGAACAGACTGTTCCCGGGAAACACTATGCCCCGTATACAGATATCTTCGAACTTAATGACGCGTTACTGGTTGTCATGGAGATCCCAGGTGTCGACCGGGATGACACCAATATCAATGTGGAGAAAAACATCCTGTCAGTAGAGGGCAGGATAAACCACGCAAAATATGACGGTCTAAGTCCTGTGTATACTGAATACAATATTGGTCATTACCGGCGCAGCTTTTCCCTATCTAACGAAATAGATCAGGAAGGTATCACTGCCAAAATCGAGGATGGGGTGCTGACACTGCGGCTACCCAAAACCAAAGATGTTTCACCAAAACGCATAGAGGTTACATGAGATAGAAACCGCCTGGCGCCCACACTTTGAATGTGGGTGCCAGGTGTCTACGAAGACATAAAGTTAAAATACATTTGCATAAAGAGATTCGCGGACACATCAATTGATATGCCCGGTCAACCGATAAGGTTGCCATAATGCTGCCCCTAACATCGCGTCAAGGCTTGAGGGAACAGCCAGATCCTTATACTTCTTAGCCGCGTCCACGTTAGCCGTTGAACCCGGTCGTCAACAGCAAGCCGGAAGAGTTTGCTTCTTATGAAGCCTCTGTAGAAACTCTTACAGCCTGTGGACCTTTAGGACCGCTTTCAACATCAAAGTTTACAGTCTGTCCCTCTTGTAGGGTTTTAAAACCACTTCCTTCAATGGATGAAAAATGCACGAATACATCTGAACTTCCATCCTTAGGGGATATAAAACCGTAGCCTTTTGACTCGTTGAACCACTTGACGGTACCAGTAACCATTTATTCTACCTCTAACAAATACAGATAATTTTTTGTTTAGTCGCATTCATCAAAAGAGTGATAATGTGAGCCACTATTGGCAAACAAAATATCCAAACCTCTATGCAACCGGTTTCATTCTAATGGAAAAATCAACAGAAAGTTAACCCCTATTAACCATATTGTTGTTTAATATCAGTAAATAATGTCTACCAGATCACATCATTAATGCCGTAAAAATATGGAATGTTTCTTGTGGCAAAACAATAGGTTATTTACAAGTGGAAGATGATTGGTTTATATATATCCTGCGTTGCGCTGATGGAACCCTCTATACAGGAATTGCAAAAGATCTAGAAAAACGTCTGGCGGAGCACAATTCCGGTGGTAGGTCGGCGGCGAAATATACCAGATCCAGAGGTCCGGTATTCCTGGTGTATTCGGAGAAAGTCGTCACCCATTCTGCGGCGGCCAAAAGAGAGTATGCGATCAAACAGATGAGCAAAAAGCGCAAAGAATTGCTGATAGCAAACAGCGAAAAAATAGAATTGCATGGTTTTGTCAGGTAACCACATAACAAATGTCGCAGATCAAGGACATTCAGAATGAGAAAAAACCAACTGTCGTTCAAGGTGACCGGAAAGGTACAGGGGGTAATGTTTCGCCAGACCTTTATCCGCGGCTGTCAGGAGAGAGGTCTAAAGGCTGCTGCCAGCAATCTTAGAGACGGAACTGTCTCCTGCTATGTTCAGGGTTCAACGGATATGATCGACGACCTGATGACCAAGCTTCTTTCCGGACAACCAATAAATTCCTGGGGTGCCTGTGTCGACAGGATGATCCCATTATCCGATACCGAAGGAATAGCGTTCGAACAACATCAGGTAACTACCAGTAATGTCGATGCATTCAACTGGAGCTCAGGTGTTGATATGTATCTGTGAGTTACCCTATTAACCCGACAACCTAATACATCATATTCAGGGCTTCAAGAATGTCTTTGGTCAAGGCGGCGTGTCCCACAGGCAATGGTTGCCGGATTAATCTTATTCAGTCCGCATGTGCGGAAACAGCAGAACATCACGGATCGAAGGAGAATCGGTAAACAGCATCACCAGGCGATCAATCCCGATACCCTCTCCAGCGGTTGGTGGAAGACCATGTTCCAGTGCCCGTACATAGTCAGCATCAAAATGCATCGCCTCAAGGTCGCCGGCATCCTTATCTTTAACCTGTTGCTGAAAACGCTCTGCCTGATCTTCCGCATCATTCAGCTCGGAAAAACCATTCGCTATCTCACGCCCACCCACAAAGAACTCAAAGCGGTCGGTGACAAACGGATCTGCATCACTGCGTCTGGCCAGAGGGGAAACCTCAGTGGGATAGGCGGTGATAAAGGTCGGGTGCATCAGGCGATCCTCCACCGTCTTCTCAAAGATCTCGATCAGCACCTTACCCAGACCATAGCTCGGTTTAACTGGTATTTCCAAACGCTGCGCAATGGCACTGGCCGAATCCAGGCTCTCCAGTTCTGCTGCGCTGATATCCGGATTAAAATGTAGAATAGAATCCTTTACCGTCATACGGGTAAACGGTTTACCAAAATCGTACTCATCACCCTGATAGGTTAGGTTGGTGGTACCTAGTATCTCTTGCGCCATAGAGCGCAGCATATCTTCGGTGAGGTCCATCAGATCATGGTAATCGGCATAGGCCTCATAGAACTCCAGCATGGTAAATTCCGGGTTGTGCCGGGTAGACAGACCCTCATTGCGAAAATTTCTGTTGACCTCATACACGCGTTCAAACCCACCCACTACCAGACGCTTCAGATAGAGTTCCGGAGCGATGCGTAGGAACAGATCCATATCCAGGGCATTGTGTTTGGTAATGAACGGACGTGCCGCAGCGCCACCAGGTATTACATGCATCATCGGGGTTTCAACCTCGAGAAATCCCTTCCGGTTAAGATAGTTCCGGATAAACTGCACAATATCGGTACGGATGCGGAAGGTATTTCTCGTGGCCTCATTCATGATCAGATCAAGATATCTCTGGCGATAGCGTTGCTCCTGATCGGTCAGACCGTGAAACTTCTCCGGCAATGGACGCAAGGACTTGGTTAGAAGACGAATCTCATCAACCCTGATCGAAAGCTCCCCGGTCTTGGTCTTGAACAGCTGCCCTTCGCCGCCAACAATATCACCAACATCCCAAAGCTTTTTAAACTCTGCATACACCCCTTCCGGCAAACTATCCCTCTGGATGAACAGCTGAATGCGTCCTGACATATCCTGGATATGAGAAAAACTGGCCTTGCCCATGATGCGACGACTCATCAGACGCCCGGCAACCCTTACACGCTGGCCAGCAGCCTCAAGCTCAGCAGGATCCATTTCATCATATTTTTCGTGTAGCTCGCCTGCCATGCAGTCACGACGAAAATCGTTGGGGAAGGCGTTCCCCTGCTCACGCATTCCCGCAAGTTTTTCACGCCGCAGGGCAATCAATTTGTTTTCGTCAAGTTGTTCAGTCATTTCATCTATCTTTTTAGTTTGAGTTACATGGTGACAGCTGGTCGCACCCAGGTACAACCATTGGTTACAGGCCACTCTTCAGGCTGGCCTCAATAAAGATATCCAGCCCCCCGTCTAACACGGCTTGAGTATTTCCGGTTTCAACTCCGGTACGCAGATCCTTGATCCTGGATTGATCCAAAACGTAGGAGCGAATCTGGCTGCCCCATCCGATATCTGACTTGGAGTCTTCAATGGCACTAAGGTCAGCGTTCCTTTTCTGCATCTCCAACTCATAAAGCTTGGCCTTCAGCTGTTTCATTGCCTGATCTTTATTCTTGTGTTGGGAACGGTCATTCTGACACTGTACAACTGTATTGGTCGGGAGGTGGGTGATTCTAACCGCCGACTCGGTCTTGTTAACATGCTGGCCACCTGCCCCGCTGGCGCGGTAGACATCTATCCGCAGGTCGGCCGGATTGATCTCTATTTCAATGGAATCATCGATCTCAGGCGATACAAATACGGCGGCAAAGGAGGTATGACGGCGGTTACCTGAGTCAAAGGGTGATTTACGCACCAGCCGATGCACCCCTATCTCGGTACGCAACCAGCCAAAGGCGTAATCACCCTCAAACTTGATGGTAGCTGATTTGATCCCGGCCACATCACCTGGAGACACCTCCATCAGTTCGGTAGTAAAGCCTTTGGACTCACCCCAACGCAGGTACATGCGCAGGATCATTTCGGCCCAATCCTGGGCCTCGGTACCACCGGAGCCAGACTGTATATCTAAAAAGGCGTTATTGGCATCCATAGGGCCAGAGAACATACGGCGAAATTCCAGCTCAGAGACCCGCTTCTCATATCCATTCAGTTCAGCGATAACGCTGTCGATGGTCTCTTCATCACCCTCGTCCACTGCCATCTCAAGGAGATCAGATGCGTCTGCCAAACCACCCCCGAGTTGCTCCAGGGTAACTACGACTGATTCCAATGCTGACCGTTCCCGCCCTAATGCTTGAGCCCGTTCCGGATCATTCCACACATTGGGATCTTCCAACTCACGCAGTACTTCCGTCAGCCGTTCTTTTTTGCCGTCGTAGTCAAAGATACCCCCTAAGGGAGTCACTACGCCCAAGCAAGTCACTGATTTTATTGGTTATCGGATTTATGTCCTGCATGTTCTACCTCGTTGCGGAATCACCTTTTTGTAGATTAAGATTCCTGCGGCAGCAAATTCTGCCGCCATCTAAATAATTTAAGCCTTTGTAATGAACAGTGGCGAAGCGCGAATATTACACTAGATAGGAGTTACGCGAAAACAATCACACAAGATTATCAATAAACTGCCACCAAACGAAAAGGTATAGTATCCTGTGCCCTTCATAATTATACGCAGACAGTTGTAAGGAGAGAGAGTGTGGAGATCGCCTGCCTTGACCTGGAAGGGGTCCTGATTCCAGAGATCTGGATAAATTTTGCAGAACGAACCGGTATTGAGGAGTTACGGGCGACCACGCGCGACATCCCCGACTACGACGTACTCATGCGCCAGCGCCTGCGGATCCTGGAGCAGCATAGACTTGGATTACCTGACATTCAGGAGGTGATCAACGGTATGGGGCCACTGGATGGCGCGCGTGAATTCATAGATTGGCTGCGCGAGAGATTCCAGGTAGTTATTCTGTCAGACACCTTCTACGAGTTTGCCGCACCCATGATGCGCCAGCTGGGTTACCCTACCCTGCTTTGCCACAAACTAAGCGTGGACGAAAATGGCTTCGTGACAGACTACCACCTGCGACAAAAAGACCCTAAACGCCAATCGGTAAAGGCCTTTAAATCACTTAACTTCCGTGTCATTGCTGCCGGTGACTCTTATAACGACACCAGCATGCTGGAAGAGGCCGACCGTGGCATCCTATTCCGTCCACCGCAGAATGTTATTGACGAATTCCCCCAGTACCCGGTTGTAACCGACTACCAGGAGTTCCGCACTGCCTTTACCGAGGCCAGTAACAGAGAACTCTAATTTAGGCAGCACAGCATTTATACTTAACTACAATGCCAGCAAACCTCGGCAGTCTATTTCTGCATGTCTATCCTCAAGAAATAATTAAAGTTTTTTAACATCCTACCGATACAGGTTGGCGCAGTAGCCGAAAAATACAGCATCCCGAAAGAACAACTGGCTGAGATTGCATGTTGGAACTGAAGTGGCAACAGGAACTATGAATGGTCAAACAACAAACAAACTTGTCAACCACCATTCACTTAATAATAACCAACTTAGTGGCTTACGAGCTTATCTTATGGTAAGTTCTCATTTCCATCGACTAAGTGGAGGCTGGAATTAGACCAGAGATAGCTATGTCGACAGTACTCATACTCGATGACCAATCGGTCAGCCGCATGATTTTGGAGGAATTGGTACAATCCATTGATGCCGATATCCGCATTGAATCATTCGCCGACCCCGTTCTGGCTCTGGATTGGGCAAAACATAATCCCCATGACCTGGTAATTACAGATTATAAAATGCCAAATATGGATGGTGTTGAATTTACCCATTGGCTACGGCAAATTCCATCATGCACGGATGTACCGGTTGTGGTTATAACCTGCATGAATGAGAAGACCGTGCGCTACCGTGCCCTGGAAGCTGGCGCGACAGATTTTCTATCCAAACCATTTGACCACTATGAATGTAAAGCCCGCTGCCGTAATCTCCTTAAACTGCGCCGCCAGCAAGCAATTATCAAGGATCGTGCGCAATGGTTGGAACAGGAGATAAACCAGAAGACGTCGGATATAGAAGAGAGAGAGAAAGAGACCCTGCTGCGTCTCGCCAGAGCAGGCGAATACCGCGATGAAGAGACGGGTACTCACGTTACCAGGATGTCCCAATACGCGACCATAATCGCCGAGGAACTTGGATTCTCCGATACAAAGTGCGACACCATAAGACACGCAGCCCCAATGCATGATATTGGCAAGATTGGCATCCCTGACCATATCCTCCTGAAACCTGGAAAACTTGATCCGCTGG
Organism: Sedimenticolaceae bacterium; assembly: GCA_050288245.1. GTDB lineage: Bacteria > Pseudomonadota > Gammaproteobacteria > Chromatiales > Chromatiaceae > JAAGZL01. The sequence continues at coordinate 83,276 of JBNKDM010000001.1, read as the reverse complement.
AACGAAACATAATTCAGTCCCACACAACCATCGGATATGAAATACTCAGAGACAGCCCCTCCGATTACCTGCAGACAGGAGCCGTCATCGCCCTTGCTCACCATGAGCGTTACGACGGCACGGGTTATCCCTACAAAATTAAAGGCAATAATATCCCGATTGAGGCAAGAGTCGTAGCAGTAGCGGATGTTTTCGATGCGCTGTTATCTGAGCGTCCTTATAAAAAGGCATGGAGTATGGACAAAGCCCTGGATTACGTCACCCAGGAAAGAGGGAAGCATTTTGATCCGGACTGCGTAGATGCCTTCTTCACTCGACTGACTGAGATTATCGCTATCCATAATCAATGGCCTGACCAACCAAAAGAGATGAATAATTAGGATATTCGATTAACACCAGAATGGAGGCATACAGACTTGTCGCTGTTGTTGAATAAAACCGGGCACCAGCTGTCAGAAGCGGAACAGAATGTAATCAGGCTGATGATCGGATTCGGTGTGCTTGGGACATTTCTCTGGTTGAACCATACCCCTGGGACTATTTCATTTGCTAATACTGTCCTAGCAATAATTGTTGGCTATCTCCTGTTTGCAACTCTCCTTGCTATCAGCATATGGAAGGAAGCCGGCTCTTCAAGTATGAGAAGGTCCATAGCGATATCAGCAGATATCTTTGCTGCAACACTTCTGCTGTTCTTTGGTGGGAAATATGTTGCACCGCTGTGCATTACCTATTACCTGTTAATTCTCAGTAACGGCCTAAATAGTCACGAGCGCGAATTTAGAATTAGCACCGCTCTCTCAGTAGTTGGGTTTAGCTGTGTCCTGTATTTTAATGATTTCTGGCAATCAGAACTAAGCCTGAGTATTGGACTTTTGTTCGGAATGGTCGCGATGACCATGCTCATCTCGAAACATATGCAAAGAGATACAACCAAAGTAATTAACACGGAACAGCCATCTCAGAATACGGAACATAATACGGGCATGAAGATTCTACTAATTACTCAGGACTCGATTGATCGGCATATGGTATTGAATCATATAGACTCATGGGAAATACCTGTAACTATCTGCAACAGTAGCGTAAGAGCATTTGCGGAACTCATACATGCTGCAGATAATGGGGCCGGGTACACCACAGTAATCGTCGATTCATTAAATCTCGATATGGACCCATCCCAGTTTTCAAAATCACTGCGTTTAGAAAATAAACTGAGTGATATCAATCTCATACATATATCTCCGGGACAATCCAAGGAACAAGAAGCTCAACTATTGGCTAAGGGATATTCCAAGCTAATATCTATACCCTTGGATAAAACAATGCTGTTCGATGCCCTGCACAGCTCCTCCACAGAGCTCCACGGAGATTCAAATGTCACGAAACTATTAAGTCGTTACGCAGGCAAGGCAAACTCGACACAGCCATCTGATATACTTTTAGCCATTGGTAATCCGATAGAACAAACCTTGTTTCGCAGCATTTTGGAAAAAGATGGCCAGCGTGTTTACTCAGTAAACACAGGCTCTCAAGCGCTGGATGCACTTAACACCCACCAATTTGACATGGTGATTATCGATCTTAAGATGCCAGATATTGATGGGAAGGATGTAATCAGACTTTACTACTATACCTACCTAAATCAGGAGTGGGTACCTTTCATAGCCCTGGTGGACGAAGCTACACCATCTGCCCTTTCCCACTGCAGAGAGGCAGAGGTAGATGCCATCATGGTTAGACCGGTAAGTGAGCAGAAACTGCTAATGACAGTAGCAGATATTGCAGCCTCCAAGACAAAACAAATAGAGACGGTTCACAGCACCCCAAAACCAATCCGTGGCAGTAATAGCATAAATGCAGAGAGTAATGACCCTATTCTTAATACTCATACTCTACGACAACTGGAAAAACTATCATCCAGCGAGGTATTTCTGGAACGTATGATCTCCAATTTTCATAAAGACATGGACAAAACGCTTGCAGGCCTACAACGAGCCGTTGCTAACCTTCAATTCACAGAGTTCCAGGATTTTGCTCATGCCTTAAGGGATACCTCCAGCAATCTTGGAGCTGTCTCGCTGCATAGATTGAGTTTAATGGCCCTGCATATAAACCAGAACGAATTCCAACAACAGGGTAATACTCTGCTCGATGAGCTCCATACCGCCCTTGAAAAAACGATGCGGGCCTTGAGAGAATATGCGATAAAAAGCGGTAACTCTGCTACAGAACAAGAATAAAGTTTATTAACAGGCAACCTTCACGGAAAATCTTATGACCACTCTTAAAGTGGTGTTACTCAAACCAAGTAAATATGCAGTCGATGGCTATGTGGACAGGTTCAAAACCGGCTACATGCCTAACGCCACCCTGTACCATATTGCCGGACTGACCCCGAAGTACATCAACTCGGTACGGGTTATTACCCATACCATAGACGAGTATGTTTGGGATGAACTGGATTATCTGGATCTGCTTAAGCCCGATCCCGACACCAACTGTATCACCCTGCTTGCCCTGGTTGGGGTTCAATCCCATCAATTCCAACGCGCCCTTGATCTTGCCGCATTCGCAAAAAACAGTGGAGTAAACCACTGCATAATCGGCGGCCCCCACCCCATGACCTGCGATACCACCCAATTCCATAGAAGCGGAGTCAGCTTTGCCCTCGCCGAGGCCGAAGTAATCTGGGGCGAGGTACTGGAAGATGCCCTGGCAGGTGAACTTAAACCTGTATATGGCCAGGACCATCGCTGGTCCGAAAAAATTAACGGACCAATTGTTGAACCACCAAGCCAGAAAGAGCTGGGGCATTACGTACTTCCACTGCTTGGTCTATATCCGGTCAGAGGATGTCCGTACAATTGCAACTATTGCTCTGTCGTTAAAATATCCGGGCAACAGCTGCGTAGCTCCCCGATTCAATATACCCTTGAGAGTTTACACAGAGCAAAAAAAGCAGGCATAAAGATTATCTTCTTTGTATCAGATAATTTTAACAAATATCCTGAGGCGATTGATCTGTTAAATGAAATGATTAATCGTGATTTGACTATCCCGTTTACTTGTCAATGCGACGCACAAATTGCCCGCCAGCCTGAATTTGCCGATCTTCTTGGTCGTGCAGGTTGCCACGAAATGTTCGTCGGTATTGAGTCGTTTAACAAAGACACTCTCAAACAGGCAAATAAGTTTCATAACCAACCTAGTAGTTACCAGGTGATAAATAATCTTTGCCATGAGGCTGGTATAAATTCACACTTTTCAAACATAATTGGTTTCCCAGATGACACTAAGAAGTCTATCCAACATCAGCTGGATACAATTCAAGCCCTCGACCCTTCAATTTCATCTTTTTATATACTGACTCCAGTACCAGGAACCGAGCAGTATAAAGATTATAGGAATGCAGATTTGCTGGTGGAACAAAATCTAGATAGATATGACAGTACATGCTTGACCTGGAATCACCCTACGATCTCATCATCAGATATGTCAGAGTTATTGTTTCGCTGTTATATAGATTTCTACACCACAAAGTTAAAGAAGGGTGGATTATCAGATGATAACAAAACCACAGCCCTCGCATTCAGACACTATGCAAAACAGGGCATGCACCCGATGTCAGGTGGCACGGGAAAGATAAAACTAGATCATGTTAATGAGTATATCGCGCTAAGAAGAAGGTACTTTGATATTGAGTTGGCTCCGTTGCCAGACAATCTTGAGCTTTCTGCTGCGGATAAGCTATTAAACAAAAAACTGGATTGGAGAATGAGCTCCTAGCTTAATGACCGCACCACCAACACCGCATTCAACCCGCCAAATGCAAATGAGTTTGAAAGCGCCACATCTATCTGCATATCCCTGGCAATATTCGGCACATAATCCAGATTACACCCCTCACCCGCCTTGGTGAAATTTACCGTAGGCGGGACTACCCTGTCCCGAATTGCGCGAACGGTAGCAACCAGTTCCAGACCGCCTGCAGCCCCCAATGTATGACCATGCATGGACTTGGTGGAGGATACCGCCAATTCTGCTGCGTGATCGCCGAAAACACTATTGATGGCAGCAGTTTCCGTGACATCGTTCACCTGGGTACCGGTACCATGGGCATTGATATAATCCACCTCTGTTGTAGCTACCCCGGCATCCAGCAGTGCAGCATGCATTGCCCGGCTGATCCCATCCACGTCTGGTGCAGTAATATGCCCCGCATCGGATGACATTCCAAACCCCGCCAGCTCTGCATAGATATCGGCTCCGCGCCGCTTTGCATGCTCATAAGATTCAAGAACTACCACGCCAGAACCCTCACCTAGAACAAGCCCGCTCCGATCTTCCGAAAATGGCCTGCATGTATCGTTCGAGAGTGCCCGCAATCCTTCAAATGACTTCAACAGCACCAAAGACAATGGGGCCTCTGCGCCACCCGCAACCGCAACATCGACCAGGCCGCTCCTTATCATAAGCGCCGCCTGAATAATGGAGTGAGCTGCGGAGGAGCAGGCACTGCACACAGTGAATACCGGTCCGGTTATTCCACACTGCATACTGATCTGGCTGGCCGCGGCGCTAGGCATCCCTTTCGGCGCTGTCAGTGGATGGACACGCCTCTTCCCGTCGACATACAGAGACCGGTAGGACTCTTCATATGTATGCTCCGCCCCCAGACAGGTGCCGATAACTGCTGCTGCAGACCTTATCTCATCCGTATTTAGTGCAGCATCATCTATGGCCTCCCGCGATGCGGCCAGGGCAAATTGCGAAAACCGGTCAAATAGCGACAGATCCTTGGGCGAAATATATCTCTCCGGATTAAAGTTTACTACCTCGGCGCCGATAGTCGTTGTTAACAGCTCTGTAGAGATATTTTGGAATGGGCGGATACCGGAATGACCGCTGCGCAGAGCCGTCCAGAATTCATTCGTGTTATGCCCAAGTGCTGATATGGCGCCCAGACCGGTGATTACAACTCGCTTAGGCATCTCTGACACTAACTAAATTAGAGACAGACTCCACAATGTCCTGCACCGTCTGTAACCCCTCCAGCTCATCCCCTGGCACCTCGATACCGAACTCCTCCTCTATATCGAAGACGATAGTTATCGCATCCAAGGAGGTTATCCCCAGCTCCGCCAGAGAAGAAGTCTTTTCTATAGATCCGGGTTCCAGGTGTTTTTGCTTCGCGATCGCCTTAATAACACTGTTTATTATTGTTTCACTCATTGGCAGTTCCATTGTTGATTTATTATTACGCTATTTACCCACTATCGCACAACAGCTACGAATTGTAGTATAATTAGCAAGTTATGTTAACTATCATATCCAAACTAACACATAAGTGCTCTAACTTAATGTCTCCAATATCAGCGCGCCTTAGTGGACGTGAGGATAGTGAACATGAACAGGCTATTGTACGCATACTCATCGCCATATCCACCTTATCCTATGCTTGGCTGTTTTTCCTAGGGGATAGTTCGCAAAAACACTACTGGATAATTTTTACCTCATGCACTTTACTATTTTCCATTGGAATATTCATATTTATCCTCATACATCCTGGAAAATCTGCGCTCAGGCGTGTCTTCTCACTATTTGGTGATATAAGCATCTTTAGTGTCTTTATGTTATCCATGGGTGAACATGGTGCCCCATGGTGGCCGGTATATCTTTGGGTGATTCTGGGCTATGGCTTCAGATACAATGAAAAATACCTATATCTCGCATCGGCCTATGCCTTCGTCTGTTTTGGCGCAATTCTGTTCACAAACGACTTTTGGTTATCACACTACACCCTGGGCATAGGTCTACTTGTATCACTGATCGCCCTACCAGGATACGTCTCCACCCTGATTCGAAAACTGACCGAGACCATGGAGCGTCTCACCGCGGCGCAAAAAACCGCCGAGGAGGCCAACCGGGCCAAGAGTGAGTTTCTCGCTAGGATGAGCCATGAGATTCGCACCCCGTTGAATGGGATCATAGGTTCCAGTGAACTTCTCCAGTCATGCAACTTGGGGCGGGAACAGAAAGAGTATGCAGATACCATATATGCCTCCGGCCACAATCTGCTGCATCTTATTGAGGATATCCTGGATATCTCCAAGATTGAAGCCGGAAAGCTCACCATAGAACAAACCAATTTCGATCTGCATAACCTGTTACGCTCCACGGTTAAGATGTTCACCAGCCGGGCCGAGGTTAAAGGGCTTAATCTGTCGTGCCAGATCGGTCTGGATACCCCATATAAGTTGGTCGGCGATCCGTTCCATTTCCGGCAGATTCTGAACAATCTCATCGGCAACGCCATCAAATTCACCGAAAAGGGGTCGGTGGAACTGCGTTGTCACGTAAAACGCAATGATGATAAAAAAGTACTCATACGTTTCGAGGTGGTTGATACCGGCATAGGTATCCCAGAAGAGGTTCAGGATCGCATCTTCGACAAATTCTCCCAGGCCGATGAAAGCACCACTCGCCGCTTCGGTGGAACCGGACTGGGTACCGCCATAACCAAACAGCTGGTTGAGTTGATGGGTGGGCGCATCGGGATTCAAAGCACACCAAATATCGGGTCAACCTTCTGGTTCGATATCGAATTTACCCGCCAGACAGAGACCATTGACGAACTGGATGCTGCTGCCCTGCAAAACTGCAAGGTACTCAGATTAGTGCAGAAACCTAATACTCAAACCAGCATCACCAATGCCCTAGTTGGCTGGGATATCCCTTATCGCAATGTTACTAATACCCGCGATACCATCAGGCTGCTAATGGATGCAGCAGCGCATGATGTACCATTCGAAGTACTGCTGATTGACGGTATTCCTCTGGATAAAGAGATCTGCAACTTTATCAAGTCCGTGGGAAAGGAACTCGCTCTTCCAGGCGTAACTATCCTTGTTTTACAGCAACCAGGACAAACCATACCCCCCCTGGAAACAGGCCCCAACCAGTTGTACACACTGACAGACCCTCTGGATAAGGCCCTGTTATTTAACGCGTTACATGCATCGCATGCAGCTCGCTACCAGGGTGATGACATCATCAACCTTACAGACCATTTCATTAATGAGCATCAGGTACAGAAGAAGTTTAGGATCCTGGTGGCGGAAGATAACCCAGTCAATCGTATGGTGATCGGAAGAATACTGGAGCGCAACGGCCATTCACATCGGCTGGTTGAAAATGGCCAGGAGCTGCTGGACGCATTGGAAGAGGAAGAGTTTGATCTGGTGATTTCCGATATGCATATGCCTGTTGTAAACGGGATTGAGGCCTATAAAATATACCGCTTCGCCCATGCCAGTGAGGAACCAATTCCATTCATTATGCTAACCGCAAACGCCACGCTGGAGGCCCGCAAAGAGTGCCGTGAAGTCGGGATAAAGCATTTTCTCACCAAGCCGGTTTCATCCCAAAAACTCATTGATCATATCTCCCGTGCCACATCGCACCTGCCAGGCATACCAGAAACAGAAAACCAGCGAAGTTCTGACCCAGGGAACAAGCGCAGGAGAGTGGATAATTCAATAATTGACTTCAATGTCCTTGATGATGTTATCGGGTTATCCCAAGAAAAAGATTTTCTCCACAGACTATATCTAAATCTCGAACGGGACAGCGAGCAGCTCTTTCAAGGCATGGATGAATCCCTGAAATGCAGCGACTTCAGCCACTTCAAGGAGCTGTGTCATGCACTCAAGGGATCGTCGGCATATCTAGGGATGGTTGAGCTCTCCAACCTCGCTTCCACGGGAGAACATATGTCTGACGCAGAGATCAAGACAAATGGCCGCCAGCGTATAAAGGACATGCGACAGGCATTCGCACGCGCCAAAACCATCCTCTCAAAAGAGATTGGCCTACAGGAACCAACCGCCAATTAACCGGCTTTTATCACCTGACGGCTGATCTCATAGCTGTTTTCCCAGCGTTTCTCCTGGGCGCGAATAAGATACTCCATCAACCTGAGATTCTTGTCAGACAGTTGCATCGCCATATCCACCCAGAGTACCACAACATCCAGCAACTCCTTGTAGGTCAGAGGATTAAACTGATCTGCCAGAATATCTATGCTCTGGTATCCCAGGTTGCGATTTTGTCTGTGCTCAATGTATTCATATACGGCCTGCTTCCCTTTGCCGTCTGGAGCCAGAACATCCACCACCCCCATATCGTAGAGCTCTTCCGCAGTATATACCTTCCCGCTGGTGATGATGCGCTTGGCCATGGAGGGTGAAAGCCGTCTTGCCAGGAAACTAAACGCACCCATTCCCGGAAACAGCCCAAAGACCGTCTCGGGAAAGCCGAATCTGGAACAGCGTTCGGCAATAAGTACATTGGTGGATAGAGCAGCCTCAAAACCTCCTCCCAAGGCCTCACCTTGCACCAGGGCTATTGTGGTAAAGGGCACGCCGTAGCTGGTTGCCGCAGGATACCCAATATCTATACAGAGTTTGGCATACTCGAACAGTCGCTCCCTATCCTTGGCACGGATCAACTGGGTGAAATACTTCAGATCGCCACCAAGACTGAAGACACCGGGCCTATCTGACATGATAATCTGATAAAGCAGACGCGATTCACTATTATCTTCATAGCCAGATCTGGCAATCTGCTCTATCTTCTTCTGTGCCTGCTGGGTCTCACGCAGCAGCTCCATACTCATACATGGTCTTCCGGGATATTGCAGGGCGCTCCACACCGCACGGTATTCAGGCTCAAATCTAATAGATAAGTGCTTATTTTTGTTCGCTTTTTCCATGATGCTTTGACTACTCATATTCATTTTGATCACCTTTAGCCAGCCAATAACAGATACCCTCTGTGAAGAGTACACTTGTAGGTACATATTCCGTGCCACCATATTAGTGCGGTGGAATTGATGGTGGCAATAGCAAAAATGAGCGATCTATCAAATAAAAGTGACAGCAAAACTTCAAATTCAAACCTTCATATGATTATAGACTATTTTTAATAAAACATATTAAATACACAATATTACATATTGTTTTATAACGTTATTTTTTATATTAGACCATACAGCTTTAGCGCGTATAATTTTACGCTAACCACGGCCAACCAGCCTTCACCTGCGGAGATGATCTTGGACCAAGTATCGAACGGCATAACCTGTGTGATACTGGCTGGCGGCAAATCCTGCCGCTTCGGCGGCAATGACAAAGGCCTGGAGACTCTGGCCGGAAGGGCCATGGTCGAACACGTAATCGATGCCATCCACCCTCAGGTGGATGCAATAGTGATCAATGCCAACCGCAATATTGAGTTGTATGCGGGCTACGGTTTCCCGGTAATACAAGACAGCTTTGACTATGCCGGACCCTTGGCTGGGGTAGCGGCCGGAATCGAGGCGGCAACTACAAAACTCATACTCACGGTACCATGTGATGGCCCATCGCTACCGGAAGATCTGGTTTCACGTCTGAAACATAGTCTGGATCAGAACTCTGCCACGGTATCTGTTGCCCATGATGGAGAACGGATGCAGCCGGTATTCGCACTGTTCAGACGTGAGATACTCCAGGAGATATATAGCTATTTACACGCAGGTGAACGCAAGCTGCAGTTATGGTTGTCCCGGCAGAGGCTGGCGCTAGCCGATTTCTCCGATCAGCCAGATGCCTTCATCAATGTGAATACCCCGGAAGAGAAGGAGCTGATAGAGGGACGGTTAAGCAGGGAATAGCTATTTGCTCTTGGGCCGTACCCTGGAGGTTGGCTGCGCCTGCATCGGATCATCCGGCCAATAGTGCTTGGGATAACGCCCCTTTAGCTCCTTTTTTACCTCCGCATAGGTACGATCCCAGAATCCACGCAGATCCCCTGTTACCTGGATCGGCCGGCGCGCTGGCGACAACATATGCAATACCAGCTTAACCCTGCCATCGCATATGCTAGGTGTATCCACCAACCCGAACATCTCCTGCAATCTTACGGCCAGAATCGGCTCTTCTCCCGGCCGGTATTGAAGTTTTACCCTGGAACCACTTGGTACCTGAATATGGGTTGGGGCCAACCTGTCCAGAAGTTGCTGCTGCTGCCACCCCAGGAGAGTGCGCAGGATAGCGGTAAGATTCACTCTCCGCAGCTGGTCTCTAGCCGTAATGCCATCCAACCATGGACCCAACCAGTCATCCAGGGTCTGCATCAAGGCTGCATCGGACAGATCAGGCCAGGCAACATCCTGCTGCCACATACGTAAAGAGCACACCCGTGCCTGTAACTCCCTCGCCTGTTCACTCCAAGGCAGTGCATCCGGACCCATATCCCTGATGCCGTCCAGCATGGCGGCCTTTACCAATTCCGCATCAGGATCATGTAGTCGTTTTCTATTCAACACCAGAGAACCCAGACGCTCCTCAGAGTATGCAGTTACAGCATCGCTATACCTATCCCACTCTATGGACGAGCAACGCCTTACATGAGCCGAGAGGCTCTCCTGTATATCACTCTTTGTCACTCGCTCTGCCAGAAATACTCTCCCATCCCTGCGACCGGCATCCATCTGCGCAACAACCAGATACTCACTGCCTGCCAGTGGATCAGCCTCCGGCAGACGCACCCCCCGCCCGGAACTCAGCAGGTAGCCGATTCCATCCCCTCCCCGACACTGTGCAATACGGTCAGGATAGGCGGAGGCCAGCAGTGCGGCTACCGACAGGTGTGGCAGAGTCGGTTTGTTGGACGGCTTCATCCTGCGTAACAGCTCTCTGCTGGCAAGCATCACCCTGCGACATACATTTACCTCCGCACCCGCATCCCGTGCGGCAGAGGCGCCCTGCTGTCGAAAGATATTCAGCAGCTCCTGCCTGTGACTCAAATCCACACCTACGGACTCTCTATACGCGCTATTGACCGGATCCCTTTCTGTCAATAACGCCGCCAGATCCGCAGCCAGCTGCTCCTGGCCCCTATCCCTGGAGATCAGTAGCATATGGGCCAAACGCGGATGCACCCCCATTCCGGCCATATCCCTACCCGCCGGAGTGATGCGTCCGCCGCTATCGATGGCATCCAGCCCCTGCAGCAACTCTTTCGCCTGAGCCACCGCACCCGCCGGAGGCGGCGTAAGCCAGCGCAGATCCAATGGTTCCGCCACCCCCCACTGCGCCAGTTCAAGCATGAGCTGCGCCAAATCCGACTCATTTATCTCAGGAGGCACAAATGGCTGGAGAGTGGATTGAGTAGATTCACTCCACATGCGATAACAGACCCCAGGCCCCGTGCGTCCTGCACGACCGGTACGTTGGTCGGCTGCAGCCTGAGATACACGCTGGGTTACCAGTCTGGTCAGGCCGCTGTTTGGATCGAATTTCGGCAGGCGCGACCAGCCACTATCAATCACTGTGGATATCCCCTCGATGGTGAGACTGGTTTCAGCTATGGATGTAGCCAGAACAACCCTGCGTCTGCCCTGTGGGTCTGGCAGTATCGCCCGGTCCTGCTCCTGCCGGCTCATATCACCATACAGTGGACAGAGTACAATCCTGGAACAATCCGGGTGCTGAACTAACAGATCATGGGTTGACCTAATCTCACCCGTACCGGGAAGAAACACCAGGATATCTCCGGAATCGTTGCTTAAGGCCTGCAATACCGCTGCAGACACATATTCTTGCATTCGCTGTGTTGGCTCAGACGTCAGGTAGTTGATCGCGACCGGATAGCTTCTGCCATCTGCTGTCACCACTGGCGCATCTGACAGGGTGGTGCTGACCGCCCGGGTATCCAGGGTTGCAGACATAACCAGGATACGCAGATCATCACGCAGGTTGGATACAACGTCTAACGCCAGGGCGAAAGCCAAATCCCCATGCAGACTGCGTTCGTGGAACTCATCGAAGATGATCAGACCCACATCAGACAGATCGGGATCATGCTGCATACGCCGGGTTAGTATCCCCTCGGTCACCACCTCTATCCTGGTGTTGCTGGAGACACAACGATCGAACCGCACCTGATAACCGACCCGCTCTCCCACCTCCTCACCCAGAAGCGTAGCCATACGGGCAGCAGATGCCCGGGTCGCCAGACGGCGCGGTTCCAGCATCACTATCTTTTTACCCTTGAGCCACTCCTGATCCAGCAGCGCCAGCGGCACCACAGTTGTCTTTCCTGACCCGGGTGGAGCCGAGAGCACCGCGGTTGCAGAAGCTGCCAGCAGCGAACACAGCTCCGGCAGGATGGTGTTTACGGGTAGATCCGGCTTCAAGCTAGGGGCACCGATTTAACCGGGAAGGGATAAGTCACTTCTGTTTCTTGCGACTAACCCAGACCACAGCAGCCAAGGCGCCGAAGAAGGCCACGATGATGGCATCCTTGCGCTCCACCCCCAACCAGATCGCTGAATAACCGGCTACTCCGGCACCGATAGCACTGAATGCCAAACTCCGCATAAAACGGCAAAAGGCACAGGAGCTGTACGAATCTTTTGGCTGAGCCATGGATACCAATCTTATATAAGAACAACGGAGTGACAGTATAGATAGGGCACAGTGAAAAATCGACCGGCAGCAGTATTCGCTTATTTCACCACACGGAACCGTGCCAGCAGATCAGGTATATCCACCTCCTGCAACTCCAGACTCAATTCACTATCCAACTCCAGCTGCTGGCCTGTTCTAATCCTGGTCTCCAATGCCAGTTCCGGTATCAACACGCTGGCTCGCCCCTCTTGCATCTCCACTACAACGCCTCTCCCCTTCCATTGCGGATTCTGGAGCAAATAGATCATCTTCCAGTGATTGTTAGACATCCTCTCCGCCTTGCGCACCAAACCACTGGTAGTATCTGCTATGGCAATACGTTCAGAGATCTGCTGGCTACTGAGCAGATCTCTCCCCAGGAGATGAGCCCTGAGTTGCTGATGCACCACAAGATCCAGATAGCGCCGGAGCGGGCTGGTCACCCGGCTATAGACCTCCAAACCCAGGCCAGAGTGTGGCTCCTCCATGGTCTTGTTTCTGCTGGGTTTGAACTTGCGGCGCGATGCATACATTCCGGCCAAACCTGCCGACTGCAGCTCAGTGTCCGGTGGTGGCTGGGTGGCAAACGGTATGGGTATACCCTGCTCCAAACAGTACCTGGCAACCGCCTCCCCCGCCATCACCATAGCATCCATAACCATATCCCTACTCCCCATACGATCAAGTGGACGAATCGTAACCTCTCCAGCCACTACCCGCACGCTCACCTCCGGCAGATCAATACTGCTGGCCCCGGAACGCTCCCTGCGCTGGCGGTAACGCTCAGTCATTTCCGCGAGATCAGCGAAAGGGTGTTCCGACATACGCTGGTCTATCTCACTATAGCTACATCTGGTTGCACGGATATTGCTCAGGACGATGCGGGTATCTGTAATCCATGCGTCCGGAGAAAGCCTGAAGCCGATAGAGATGGCTGGGGATAGCTGTTGTAACCCAAGTCCCAGCCGGTGTGTCAGGGCTTGCGGCAACATATGCACAGTCCTCTCCGGCAGATAGAGATTGGCCGCCCGCGCCCTGGCCTCAAGATCCAGATCAGAATCCGGCGTCACCAGTGCCGAGGCATCGGCAACATGAACCCAGAGATAATCTCCCTCCAGGCTGATGGCGTCGTCCGGATCCTCACTATCCTCATCATCAATGGCAAAGGCGGTGAGGTGAGTTAGATCAATACGCTCCTCAACCGCAAACTCCGGCAGCGGCAGCTCTGGATCTTCGATCGGCAACGACTGTCTCTGGGGATAGGGATTGTAGTCCCTCCCCCAGTAACCGACATTGATCAGCAGACGGTGCGCATTCTCCATCTTCTCCTGATACCCCAGTGCGCTGAGGATGCGACTCTGCTCCGACTGTTTCAACGCCAGCCTCTCCACCTCAATAAGCTGCTCCCGGTCATCAGGCTCAATCCGGCCCTGCCGCAGCCGCTGTAACAGACCATCCCAGGCCTGTGCTGCCGCCAATTTCGTTTCCCGCTCTTCCAGGTCAGCCTTGATCTGCTCAGCGCTCCTGGCCCGGATTGAGTCAGGGCTACCCTCAAAATAGATGCCATCTGACAGCAACTGCCAGGCGGCCCAGGCTGAGGATGGGGTATATTCGCCATACAACAACTCTGCCAATTCTGCCAGATTGCTCTCTGCATCCAGCAACAGCTCCCAGGCCTCTTCCAGATTACCGTCCCTCTCCACCAGTATGGAAAGATCGGTCAATGGCCCTGGATGCAGAGGCTGCAGATCCTTAGGACGTACCCGTTTGGTCTTGCCCCCCTCCAGTAAGATATCTATCTTATCGGTTACGGCAGTAACGATGGCTGGCCTGATCTTATATAACACCAGGTTACCTGGAGCTGGTTTATCTGGGAGGGTGTAAGAACTCATACGGACCTATAATCAAATGGATGAACAATCCGGGTATGATACAGTTTTATGTTACGACCCACACACAGGAGCTAAGATGAACCAGCAATGGACCAACTTTCTCGAATCGCAAACGGCAACCACTGGTGACTCAGGTGAGATCAGCTTCAAACAGGGCGACCAACTCACCGATTGCGCTATCTTTGACCTCACACATTTGCGGTTGATCAGCGTAACCGGCGCCGATGCGGCTATCTTTCTCCAGGGTCAGCTTACCAACGACATCAATAAGGTAAACAGCGAACACCACCAGATGAGCAGCCACTGCACCCACAAGGGGCGTATGCTTGCTAACTTCAGGGTATTTTCCCACGACGGAGCCTTTATTCTACAGACTCCGGATGATACCAGCGCTGCGCTGATCAAACGCCTCTCCATGTTCGTGCTCAGATCCCAGGTCCATATACAAGACGTAAGTGACCGTATGGTAGCCATCGGACTGTCCGGAGAGTGTGCAACAGCACTGCTGGGAGAGAGATTCAGCTCCATCCCGGAGATCCCTGGTGCCGCAGTAGAGGAGAGTGGCATGAGCCTGTTATCTCTACCAGGAGAGCATCCCCGCTACGAAATAATCGGTCAAACAGCAACTATACAGTCCATGTGGGAGGAGCTATCAACCCGGGCCAGAACCACAAACCATGCTGTATGGTCCCTTCTGGAGATTCGAGCAGCTGTTCCGACAGTATATTCCACCACTGCAGAGGCCTTTGTGCCACAGATGCTGAATATGCAGTTGATTGATGGAGTAAGCTTTACCAAAGGGTGTTATGTCGGGCAGGAGGTTGTTGCCAGAATGAAGTATCTAGGTGAGTTGAAACGACGTATGTACCTGGCCAGGGTAGATACGGAGAGACAACCACAACCAGGTGATGAGCTCTTCTCTGACACAGATGAACAATCTGGGCAGGGGATAGGCAGGATCGTAATGTCGGCCCCATCACCTCAGGGTGGATACGAACTACTGGCGGTTGTTGCGGCCAGCAGTTTTCAGGATAAAGCCCTGCACCTTGAGCATATATCTGGACCGCTACTGGAGTTTCTACCCATGCCATATGCATTCGATGAATAGTGCAATATCGCCCAGCCGCATGGAATATTTTGTAGCTCTCAACTATTTTCCGACATTGCCGATATATGCATCACATTACTAGTCTACTATTTGGCTATTAAGGCATCTGGAGTATCAGGCAAAATGGTTAGCGAACAAGAATTCAAAGACAAACTTTATAAAGCCATCAAAAACAACACCATTACCCTGCCTACCCTGCCGGAGGTGGCCCTCCGCATCCGGGACGCGGTTGAACAAGAGGAATCAAGTGCAACCAAGATAGCTGAGATGGTGGCAACAGATGCAGCCCTGTCTGCCCGCCTGCTCCAGGTGGCAAACAGCCCGCTATACCGTGGCCGTGTTACCATCGACAGCATTCAGATGGCAGTAACCAGGCTTGGTACCAAGCTGATACGTAACCTTATAACCAGTCTGGCCATGAAGCAGATATTCCAGGCCACCTCCGACACCATGGATTCGCAACTACACGCTGCCTGGGAAGAGAGTGTCCAGGTGGCGGCAATTTGCAGGGCCCTCTCCAAGCAGGTACCGAACCTGCAAGCTGAACAGGCCATGCTGGCCGGGCTGGTTCACAACATAGGCTGCCTACCTGTGTTAGTGATGTCAGAGGATTTTCCCGAGCTCATCGATGATGGGATCAAGCTCAGACATATGGTTGATACCATAAGTCCGTTCATTGGTGAAACTATCCTGACCGAGTGGGGTTTTCCGGACACTATGACCAAAATCCCCAAAAACTATCAAAATCTGAAATATGACGGTGGAACTCAGGCAGACTATGTAGATCTGGTAATAGTCGCAAAACTTCAAACCCTTCCACCAGACCACTTCCTGGCTAAATCTGACTGGAGCCAGATACCATCTTTCGCCAAGATCGGGCTGGAACCTGAGATTGAGGTGATCAGTATCGATGGAGTATCGGAAGTAATTGAAGAGGTGCAGGAGATGTTACTCGGGTGACATAACAAACAAATAAAGCCGATCACCACTCCTTGTGATCGGCTTTGTTTGTAATAAACGCTTCCATGCTTTGCTTCCTTGCAGTACCGGTATGGTACTCGTCGCTTCCCTTAGGCATCCAAACCAAGTATTCCGTGGATTCCTTGGCGCTTTGCCTTTGAAAAGTATAATCCACAATGCGAGTAAACCTATGTAGGATGCGCGCTATGTCTCTGTAGGAGAATACTGCAGTTACCAGCAAAAACTACTACAAAAACATCAAGATAACACGAACCGTACAACACCAATGTGCGTGGCTTAACCGGTGACCATTCCCTCGGAATCGTGCTATAGAAAAGGCTTACATATTAACGTAGGCCCTCTGGTTCTTTTTGGTCGGAGCGAGAGGATTACTCACGCCTTGCATTCGTTCTGCGGACCTCCGGTCCTGGTCGAACCGGCCTTTGAGTCGGAGGTTCGAATCAGATTATAACCCCGAATAAAAAAGGCCCCCACCCTGTGGGAGCCTTGGTTCTTTTGGTCGGAGCGAGAGGATTCGAACCTCCGACCCCCACAACCCCATTGTGGTGCGCTACCAAGCTGCGCTACGCTCCGCAAGAGCGCGCATACTAGGCGTAGAAGCCATATATGTCAACGCCTATACCTGTGAACTATCGTTTCAGAATTTGCAGAATCTCTTCCAATTCAGTCCGCAGCTGCTTGATGATAACCTGGCTCTGACTGTAGTCCTCTTTCGCATCTGCTCCGGTCAGCTGCTGCCTTGCACCACCGATGGTGAACCCCTGTTCATACAGCAAATTTCTGATCTGGCGGATCATTAATACATCGTGCCGCTGATAATATCTCCTATTACCGCGTCTTTTGACCGGTTTGAGCTGTGGAAACTCCTGTTCCCAATATCTCAGCACGTGTGGCTTTACCCCACACAGTTCGCTCACCTCACCGATGGTAAAATAGCGTTTACCTGGTATTGCAGGTAAATCGGCGGTACTGCTACTCGCTTCCAGCATAAGCTTCCACCCTCGCCTTTAGTTTCTGACCGGGACGAAACGTTACCACTCTGCGGGCGGTGATTGGTATCTCCGCACCTGTTTTTGGATTGCGTCCTGGCCTCTCACCCTTCTCCCGTAGGTCGAAATTGCCAAATCCTGAAAGCTTTACTTGAGAGCCGTGCTCCAATGCTTCCCGAGTCCGCTCAAAGAACAATTCAACCATCTCCTTAGCCTCACGCTTGTTCAGACCCAGCTCATCGAAGAGTCTCTCGGCCATATCAGCCTTGGTAAGTGCCATAATTATTATTCTCTCAGTTGTGCGTTGAGTTTATCAGAAAGGGCCTTGAGGACACGCCTCATCACCCCTTCTGCGTCTTCATCTGTTAGATTGTGCGAAGTTCCCTGTAAAATCAAGCCCAAAGCGAGACTTTTTCGACCAAAATCTATATTTTTTCCAGTATAGACGTCAAAAAGCCTTATGTCTTGTAAGATTTCGGGTGCAACCTGCCGAATACATTCATAAATTTGACTGTATTTCACCTCATCATCGACCACAATGGCTATATCCCGACGGATGGACGGAAACTTGGATAGCGGGGTGAAAGCAGGCAGACAACCACCAGACAGCTGATTCAGGCCAATCTCAAACAGGAAGGTCTTCCCTGCAAGATCAAACCTATCTTCCAGCCTGGGATGTAACATGCCCATCCAACCAACCGGTTCGCCATTGCGCAGAATCCTGGCCGACTGTCCGGGATGCAGTGAGGGGTGATCTCCAGGCATAAATGTGAAGTCATCTGGAGACCCGGTCAGATCAAGAATCGACTCAAGATCTGACTTTAGATCGAAAAAGTCCACACTGCGGCTAGCCTCTCCCCACTGTTCCGGCATTATCTCACCAGATACCAAACCGGCAAGCATACTTTCCTGTCTGATATCAGATGGTTTCATGATAAACCTAAGGCCTGACTCAAAGATCCTTACCCTACCCTGCTGCCTGGACTGGTTGTATACCGCTGTCTGCAGCAGACTTGGCCAAAGACTGGTGCGCATAATAGACATATCAGAAGATATGGGATTGGCCAGCTTCACCGATGCGTGCTGGGTATCCATCAGATCATGCATCTCCTGACTGATAAAGCTGTAGGTGATTACCTCCTGATAGCCACGGTCCACCAGCAGCTCTTTGGCTCGCTGCAGGCTGAACGCCATCTCTGGTTCACACTGCATTACCGTCGCTGCACTACTATGGCTGATGGGGATTTCGGTGTAGCCGTAGATGCGTCCAACCTCCTCAATCAGATCCTCCTCGATACTGATATCGAAGCGGCAGCTTGGGGCCACCACCTTCCAGCCCTCTGCGACCGTATGAACCCGCATTTCCAGGCGGGTAAGGATATCCACCACCATCTCATCTGCCAGCTCCACCCCCAGGATCTTGGTTAGCCTGGCACGCCGCAGCAGGATCTCAGGACGTGGTTCGATATGCTGCTCAGACGAGACAACCACTACCGGACCAGGTTCACCACCTACTATATCCAGCAACAGCCCGGTAGCGCGCTCCATGGCTCTGACCTGTAGTTGCGGGTCTACTCCTCTCTCAAAGCGGTGCGACGAGTCTGTGTGCAAACCATAGCTACGTGCCTTGCCAACGATTGCCGTGGGAGCGAAGAACGCACTCTCCAGCAGGATATCTCTGGTCTCACCGGTAACGCCAGAGTCCTCGCCCCCCATTATGCCAGCCATTGCCAGCGGATTTTTGGCGTCAGCGATAACCAGGGTATCTTCCCGCAGCTCCTGCTCTTGACCGCCTAGCAGTGTCAGCCTTTCTCCAGACTTGGCCATACGTACCCTGATCTCGCCATCCAGTCTGGCCAGATCGAAGCCGTGCATCGGTTGTCCCAGCTCCAGCATCACATAGTTGGTGACATCGACCACGGGGCTGATACTACGGATATCGCTACGACGCAGACGCTCCTTCATCCATAGCGGTGCCTGGGCCTCAGGATTGATATTACGAAGGACCCGACATGCGTACACCGGGCAGGCCTCAGGCGCCTCCAGTGTTACCGGGAAACGATCATCGATCTGTGCCGCGACCGGCTCAATGGCAGGTATAGCCACACTGCACCGGTTGATTACACCTACATCCCGGGCGATACCGGCAATACTAAGGCAATCGCCCCTGTCCGGGGTCAAATCCACCTCAATGAAGCTATCGTCCAGCCCCAGATAGTTGCGCATATCGGTCCCAACCACAGCATCTACCGGAAGCGGCATAATACCGTCTGACGTCTCAGCCAAACCCAGTTCCGAGGCAGAGCAGATCATACCCATGGACTCTACGCCACGCAGCTTCGCACCCTTGATCTTGAATCCACCAGGCAGTACAGCCCCTACCAGGGCCACCGCCACCTTCATGCCTGCAGCGACATTCTTGGCACCGCAGACGATCTGTAACTGCTCTTTCTGAGCTGCATTAACCGTGCATACGCTTAATTTATCTGCATCTGGATGTGGCTCGCGGGTCAGGACCTCTCCAACAACCACGCCCTGAAAATCGCCGGCAACCGGGCCCACGGCATCCACTTCCAGGCCGGCCATGCTCAACTGATCCGCCAATTCACCAGTGGTTACCTTGGGATTTGTCCACTCACGCAACCACGCTTCACTGAATCTCATCTTGTTGTTCCCAAATTTTATTAGTCCGCAAATTAACGCGAATGGACGCAAATATTGCTGATGTTTTTTATTTAGCGTTTATTTGCGTTCATTAGCGGATAAATCACTACGCAAACTGCCGCAGAAATCTCAAATCGTTCTCAAAGAACAGGCGCAGATCATTCACGCCATAGCGCAGCATGGTAAGACGCTCCACCCCCATACCGAATGCATAGCCGCTAAACTTCTCACTATCTATGCCTACATGTTTGAGTACCTCAGGATGGATCATGCCGCAGCCCAGAACCTCCAGCCACCCGGTATTCCCGCACACCCGGCAGCCACTGCCGCTACACATCACACACTCTATATCCACCTCGGCCGAAGGCTCGGTGAATGGAAAGTAGGACGGACGAAAACGCAACTGCAGATCCTGCTCAAAGAAGTTGGTGAGAAAATCGTAGATCACACCCTTGAGATCGGCAAAGGATACATCCAGGTCCACCAGAAACCCCTCAACCTGATGGAACATGGGGGTGTGGGTCAAATCAGAGTCACAACGGTAGACCCGCCCCGGCGCAATGATCTTTAACGGTGGATGAGCATTCTCCATCACTCTAATCTGTACCGGCGAGGTATGGGTGCGCAGCAACAGATGCTCATCGATATAGAAGGTATCATGCATGGCACGCGCAGGGTGATGGGCCGGGATATTCAGGGCCTCGAAGTTGTGATAATCATCTTCGATCTCCGGACCCTCTGCCACCTTAAATCCGGCATTGGCAAACAGCTTATTGATCCGATTCAGGGTACGGGTAACCGGGTGCAGACCTCCGGTAGCCTGCCCGCGTCCAGGCAGGGTCACATCCACGCTTTCTGATACCAAACGCTCCTGCAACGCTTCCTGCTCCAGGTAATACCTGCGCCCGGAAATAGCCACTTCCAGCTCCTGCTTGGCCTGATTGATGGCCTGACCTGCGGCCGGGCGTTCTTCCTTGGCCAGCGTGCCAAGCTGTTTCAACTGTGCGGTAAGCACTCCACTCTTGCCCAGGAAGCGGACACGAACATCATCCAGTTCCGCCAGCTTGGTTGCCTGGGCAATCTGTTGGCTCGCCTCTGCGACAAGCCCTTTAATATCAAGCGGTGAATCAACACCCATTATTGCCGTTCCTTATCGGAAATTAATTGAAGGAACCCCTGATAAATTCAATTGTTCCCGCGGCACAGGGATGTGCCGCCATTTCCAATCACCATAGATGATTGAAAATGATGGAAATCAAAAATCACACTTTTTGATTTCCGCGGTCTGGAAATTAACGTCTGAGAACCAAAGAACGTAATTATTCAGACCCTCTTCAAAAACAAAAAGGGGGAAGGCTTAGGCCTTCCCCCCTTTGTATGTCACTGTTCTACCGACTGTACGGTGGATGATGACAAGCGATACGAGGCCTGAACCCCTATCAGCTGGAGAGACTGGCCTTGGCCTGTTCTGCCAGCGCGGCAAAAGCCGGTTTGTCAAAGATGGCCAGCTCGGCCAGGATCTTGCGATCAATCTCCACACCGGCCAGATGCAGCCCGTTAATCATGCGGCTGTATGACAGCCCATTCTCACGGGCACCGGCGTTGATACGGGCAATCCAGAGGGAACGGAACTGACGCTTCTTCTGGCGGCGATCGCGATAGGCGTACTGACCGGCCTTGATGACAGCCTGCTTGGCAACTCGATAGACCTTGCTGCGGGCACCGTAATAGCCCTTGGCCTCTTTCAACACTTTTTTATGCTTGGCGTGTGCTGTTACACCACGTTTAACTCTAGGCATGATTCAATCTCCAGTCCTGTTAGGCGTAGGGCAACATACGACGGGCAGCTGCCACGTCGGACTTGTGCACTTGAGCTGGGCAACGTAGCTGACGCTTACGCTTGGTGCTCTTTTTAGTCAGGATATGGCTACGATGGGACTGGCCACGCTTAAACGACCCGGAAGGTTTCTTGGTGAAACGCTTTGCCGCGCCGCGATTTGTCTTAATCTTCGGCATTTCTCATAACTCCGCAATTTTGAGGAGCCACCAAAGGCTCCTATCTTTAAGTTAATTACATCTACTTTTTCTTGGGGCCAAGCACCATCACCATCTGCCTTCCTTCCATCTGGGCCTGCTGTTCGACCTGACCGTATTCGGCCAAATCGGACTCGATGCGCTTTAGCACCTCCAGTCCCAGCTCGCGGTGTGCATGCTCACGACCGCGGAACCGCATGGTTACCTTGGTCTTATCCCCATCATTCAGGAAACGTATCAGGTTGCGTAGTTTTACCTGATAATCCCCTTCACCCGTCCCTGGCCGAAACTTCACTTCTTTCACATGAACCTGTTTCTGCTTCTTTTTGGCCGCCTGTGTCTGCTTTTTCTGGTCAAATATAAACTTCCCAAAATCCATAATCCGGCAAACTGGTGGCTCGGCATTGGGTTGAATCTCAACCAGATCAAGACCGACCGCAGACGCTGCTTCAATCGCCTCCTCCAAAGGTAGGACCCCAGCCTGTTCACCTTCCTGGTCGATTACTCGAACCTCAGTGGCTGTGATCTCATCGTTCAGGCGATTCTTTCTTTTTACGGCGATAACAGTTTCCTCCGAAACAAGTAAAGCCTGCGCTGCGCCACAGGCCTACATCACAGCGGCCACTGGCAGCACAAGCTCTAGTATCATTCAATAACCGAGACTTCCTTACCTATCTTCTCCAGCAACGCCTCGACAGTCATGCTTCCAAGGTCTTCGCCGGAGCGGGTTCGTACAGCCACGGTACCATTTTCCATCTCGCGGTCACCAACTACCAACAGGTATGGTACCCGACTCAATGTGTGCTCGCGAATTTTAAAGCCGATTTTCTCGTTTCTCAAGTCCATTTCTGCCCTAAAACCATGTTTTTTCAAGCTTAAGGCAACTTTTTCCACATATTCTGCCTGTCTGTCGGTGATATTCATCACCACCAGCTGCTGCGGAGACAACCATAAGGGTAGCGCGCCGGCATAGTGTTCAATCAAAATTCCGATAAAACGCTCCAGGGAACCAAGGATGGCTCGATGCAGCATAACCGGGGTCTGTTTACTGTTATCTTCAGCCACATACTGTGCTCCAAGGCGTCCCGGCATGGAGAAATCCAGTTGAATCGTACCAAGCTGCCACACCCGGTTGAGGCAGTCGCGCAGAGAGTACTCGATCTTGGGACCATAGAATGCACCCTCTCCCGGCTGCAGCTCCCAATCCAACCCCTGTTCATTAAGGGCATCTTCCAGCGCCTTCTCCGCCTTGTCCCAGGTCTCATCGGAACCTACGCGCTTCTCCGGGCGGGTGGAGAGTTTGATCAGGACATCGTCGAAACCGAAATCCCTATACACATCGAACAACAGGTCATTGAATGCTATGACCTCGGACAAAATCTGATTTTCGGTGCAGAATATGTGGGCATCGTCCTGCACGAAATTGCGCACCCGCATCAGACCGTGCAGGGTGCCGGATGGCTCATTGCGGTGACAGGAACCGAACTCTGCCAGACGCAAAGGCAGATCGCGGTAGCTCTTCAAGCCATGGTTGTAGATTTGAATATGAGCCGGACAGTTCATCGGCTTTATAGCATATTCGCGATTCTCCGACTGAGTGGAGAAGATCATATCGCCAAACTTATCCCAGTGACCGGACTTTTCCCACAGAGAGCGATCCAATATCGACGGGGTATGCACCTCTTGATACCCGTGGTAGCGCAGCTTATTGCGGATATAGCCCTGAATGATGATGTAGATCTGCCACCCCTTATCGTGCCAGAACACCATACCTGGAGCCTCCTCCTGGGTATGAAACAGATCCTGGGACTTGCCTATCTTGCGATGATCCCGTTTCTCCGCCTCCTCCAGCCTGTACAGGTAGGCCTTCAGATCCTTCTTATCCCTCCAGGCAGTGCCATAGATACGCTGCAGCATCTCGTTATCCGAGTTACCGCGCCAGTAGGCACCAGCCACCTTCATCAGCTTGAAGGCCTTCAATCTGCCGGTATTTGGCACGTGTGGCCCCCGGCAAAGATCGGTGAAATCTCCCTGTCTATACAGGGAAAGGGTCTGGTCTGCCGGGATATCTTCTATGATTTCCGCCTTGTACTCCTCACCCAAATCGCGAAAAAAGGCCCCCGCCTCATCCCGCCCCATTATCTGACGTTCAACCGGCAGGTCACTCTTCACCAGCTGCTTCATCTCGGCCTCTATGGCAGCAAGATCATCCATGGTGAATGGACGTTCAAACGAGAAATCGTAGTAGAAACCATCTTCGATGGTGGGGCCGATGGTAACCTGCGCGCTTGGAAACAATCTTTTTACCGCCTGCGCCAACAGGTGGGCGGTGGAATGGCGGATAATCTCCAGACCATCCTCATCACGCTCGGTAACTATCGCCAACTCCGCATCGGCATCCACAACATGTGAGGTATCAACCAGAACACCGTTTACCCGGCCGGCCAGGGCGGCCTTGGCCAAACCTTCGCCTATAGAGGCGGCAACCTGATGCACGGATACCGGCTGATCGAAACTTCGCTGGGAACCATCGGGGAGAGTAATTACGGGCATATCATACATCCTCATCAGTGGTGACCCATACGAAAGGCCACATGAAAAAAAACCGGACCATGGTGACCCGGTACAAAATTTGGTAGGCGCGATTGGAATCGAACCAACGACCTCTACCATGTCAAGGTAGCGCTCTAACCAACTGAGCTACGCGCCTATAATCAAGATGTGACAGCAGTAGTTGCTGACGGCTACATCCATGTAGGTTGGGTCCAGCTCGGCCATCCACGGCCTCGCGTTCGTCACTGAAAAAGCCATGTTAAATGGCTTTTTCCGCCTTCGGCACCGTGACTCACCCAACTGAGCTACGCGCCTAAAATATTACTACTTCAAAACAACAGAAGTTTTGAAGACGGCGAATAATACCGGTTTATCCCTACCTAAATCAAGGTCAATCTTTGGGATCAGCAGATGTTCACATCGACATATATGGCTTAAAACATAAAATATTTATCCTCAGTTGTTACAGTTTTACTACAGAGTTGTTAAAGTTCACGCCGCATACGCTTTATTATTCGCCTACAACAACATTACTAAAACAAACTTAATAATAATTAAGCAGTTACTTATATGGAACTCCAAAACATAGCGAAACTTGAAAAGGCCACCGATAAAGGACGCAAAGAGCTACTCAGAATTGGGGTAGCCCTGCTGTTTATGATTGGGATCATGCTGTTCATCAGCATGCGTGGTGTGAATACCCCCGGCCATATTATGCTGATGATAGCAGCCCTGATAGGCGGCTACATGGCCATGAACATAGGTGCCAATGACGTAGCCAATAATGTGGGGCCGGCCGTTGGTTCCAAGGCCCTTACCCTGACCGGCGCCATCATAATCGCAGCTATATTCGAGGCATCAGGCGCTCTGATCGCCGGTGGCGACGTGGTTACAACCATAAAAAAAGGGATCATAGATCCGGCTCTGATTGCCGACGCTGACACCTTCATCTGGCTAATGTTGGCCGCACTGTTGGCTGGAGCTATCTGGCTGAATATAGCCACCGCCCTGGGCGCCCCGGTTTCCACTACCCATTCGATAGTTGGAGGCGTTCTGGGTGCAGGAATCGCAGCAGGCGGGATTGATATAGCCAACTGGAACAGAATGGGTGCTATTAGCGCCAGTTGGATTATTTCACCAGTCATGGGTGGAATAATAGCGGCCGGTTTCCTCTATACGATAAAACGTACCATCACCTATCAGGCTGATATGATCTCCGCAGCCAAACGCATGGTCCCGGTGTTTGTGGCCATTATGGCCTGGGCATTCATGACCTATCTGTTACTCAAGGGATTCAAACATATATGGAAGGTTAATTTAGGCACTGCGGCAATATTGGGCCTGGCCTTTGCAACCATCGTTTATGCCGTGGTGAAACCGCTGCTGGTTAAGGTTGCCAATAGATTACCGAATGAGAAGCAGAGCATAAATCAACTTTTTACCCTACCACTGATCTTTGCTGCGGCCCTACTCAGCTTTGCCCATGGTGCGAATGATGTGGCTAATGCCGTCGGTCCTCTGGCGGCAATCAATGATGCGATTCTCAATGGCGGCATCAAGAGTAAGGCAAGTATCCCCATGTGGGTAATGATGGTGGGAGCAGTAGGTATCGCCCTAGGATTAGCTCTATATGGCCCCAAATTGATACGTACCGTTGGTTCAGAGATAACTGAACTGGACAAGATGCGGGCCTACTGTATTGCTATGGCTGCATCCGTTACTGTAATCATCGCGACCCAACTTGGCCTTCCAGTCAGTTCCACCCATATCGCAGTTGGTGGGATCTTTGGTGTCGGCTTTCTGCGTGAGTTCCTCAAGACCAGTTATGCCAAGATGATTGATGAAATTAAGCAACACCACCAGGATGACCATCCAGAGGTTGTGGAGGCATTTCTGGTTGAGTTCAAGAAGGCGTCGTTAAATGAAAAGAGCATGATGCTGGAGCAGCTCAAGCAGAGAACAACCGATGCCAACCTTACCAAGAAGGAACGCAAAAGCCTGGTCAGTGTATATAAGCATGAGTTGGTTAAACGTTCAGCGCTGTTGAAGATTGTTGCAGCCTGGGTGATTACAGTCCCCGTGTCCGGTGTGCTGGCCGCCCTGCTCTACTTTACTATCCGTGGCATTATGCTGCCGTAACTGTATTAAGCGTACCGGGAGGACTAACTTCTTACTGGCTCTTTACTACCGGCACCACCAACGTTGGACGGTCAGTGATATGGATCAAACGCCGGACATCCGAGCCGATAAAACCATGCCCCATGCCTGAGCTGGTGTGGGTGCCTACAACGATCAAATCCACCTCTAACTTCTTAGCCTGCGCCTGGATCTCTTCAGCGGTATTGCCAGCTACAACTACAATATCCGACACCAGATCATCCTTATCCGGATCGGATGACATCTCATCCTCATAGAACTTCTTCAGGCGTTGCTGCATAACGGCAAGCACCTTTCTTAGGCCGTTCCCCTCTCTCAGATCCAAGTCGGTATTTTTCGGAAGGTACGCCTCCAGCGCCCATTTGGCTGCAGCACCAAGCGGCTCGACCACATGCAGCATTACAATCTGCGCATCATACTGCCTGGCCAGACCTATGGCATGCCGAAATACCGGCCGCATGTTTCTTCCAAGATCAGTGGCATAAAGGATCTTTTTGTAGTTTGGGATACCCATTGTATCTATCCCTCATAAAAGATTTCGGAACTGCACCAACCCATATGACAGTGGATTGGTGACCGTGGTTTGCAGCCCTAATTATAGCCCTTAAGATGATCAATAAACTCAGGCAGGAACAGTGATATCTGAGGGATATAGGTGATAAGCATCAGGAAGATCAGCAGCAGAGTGAGCCATGGCAATGCTGCCTTGATAACCCAGCCAATACTGTTTCCGGTAATTCCTGCCGTTACAAACAGATTCAGACCAACCGGGGGAGTAAGCATCCCGATCTCCATATTTACCACCATGATGATGCCAAGGTGAATCGGATCAATCCCCAATTTAACCGCAATCGGAAACAGGATAGGAGCCATAATCAACAGGATGGCGGATGGTTCCATAAAATTACCCGCTGCCAACAACAACAGGTTGACCACCATCAGAAACATCCATGGCTCCATACCAAACTCAACGATGTGATGGGCTATAACATGGGGAATGCGCTCGGTAGTCAGAACGTGTGCAAACAGCATTGCGTTCGCAATGATGAATAGCAACATGATACTGACCTTGGCCGCATCCAGAACCGTCTTGTTCAACTCATCGTCGGTAATACATTTAGGAAAGGCGATGGCGATTTGCCAGGCGTTACGTCCCAACATCTTGCCTATAGGTTCATCTTTATACCGCCATGGCTGGTTTTTCAGAGGACCCATATCGCGATAACCAAACACAGATACCAGGAAGGCATATACCGCGGATACTGCCGCTGCCTCTGTCGGACTGGCGATACCACCGTAGATGGAACCCAGTACGATAACAATCAGCATCAAACCACCTGAGGCGCTAAAACCCGAGGCTAACAGTGCTTTAAATCCAGGCCATTTCTGCGATGGGAGACCAATAATCCGGGCAGATATATATATGGCTACCATCAACATAAGCCCCATCATCAGTCCGGGGATAAAACCTGCCATAAACATGCGTGCGGCTGACTCCTCCGTTGCAGCCGCGTATACCAGCATCACGATGGAGGGAGGGATCAAGATACCCAGGGTTCCGGCGTTGGCGATAACACCGGCAGCATATTTTTCCGGATATCCGGACTTGACCATGCCAGCAATAACAATGGTACCAATGGCCGCAACAGTAGCTGGGGAGGAACCTGAGACTGCCGCAAACAGCATACAGGCCATAACCGATGCCATAGCCAGACCCCCACGGATATGGCCGACACAATCAACTGCAAAACGGATCAAACGTTTGGCCACCCCGCCGGTGGAGAGAAATGATGATGACAGAATAAAGAATGGGATGGCTAGCAGGGTATAGTGCTCTGACAGCGACTCAAACAGTTTCAGAGCGATTGAAGCAAGAGAATCATTGGAAAACAGCAGTATCGTAGTGATACTGGACAGTCCCAACGCCAACGCGATAGGCATACCCAGGAGCATGCATCCAAACAGGATAATAAAGAGAGTAGCGGTGGTCATTATTTTGGATCCCCGGCGGAATCTGATGGTTTTTCTTCTTGAACGCCCTGAGTCAGCTCTTTGGCCAGATGCATACTCTCCTCAGCCTCATCTACATGATGAAAACCCTCCGCCTCACCTTTAAGAATATCCCAGAGCAGTTGCAGCAATCTAAAAGCGAGCAGACCCAAACCGATCAGCAGGATACTGTGTGCAATCCATGCCGGTATTTGGATATCCTCCAGTTCAATACCGATCTTCTTTATCTTGGCCAGATAGATCCATGAACCATAAAAAAACAGCCCGCAATAGAGCAGACTACCTAGTACCGCAATGACGGAAGCAGCACGACGCAGGAGCGGGGGTAATATCTTTACGAAGGCATCTACACCTATATGCGCACCGACCTTCAATCCATAGGAGGCACCAAACAGCACAAACCACGCAGATATGTGCAGGGTTAGTTCCTGACTCCACATAAATCCGAAACCGAAGCCGAAGCGCAACACCACCTCAATAAAAACCAGCAGGGTCATGGCAATCAGAAGGAATGAGATTATGCCCTCTTCGGCTTTATTCAGGATACGCACCAGCATCTTCCTAACCCCAAGCAGTGAACAAAACATACGAGGATGGACCATCCTTGGCCCACTCGCAGTCTAAGAAAAATCGACTATTGATATTATTGGTTTGACGCATAGGCTGCATCAATAAGGTCCTTACCGATCTCGCCTTCAAACTGTTTCCAAACAGGTTTCATGGCCTCAACCCACTGGGCGCGTTGTGCCTTGGTAAGCTCTATGATTTCGCACCGCTTGGAATCGATTATGGCTTGCTTGTCAGCGACATCTTTGTCCAAGGCTACCTTATTACCAAAGGCGATTGCCTCGTCCATAGCCTTCTTTAGCTCAACCCTAATATCATCAGGCAGGCTGGACCAGAACTCTTTTGAGGTTACGACCATATAATCCAGCACACCGTGTTGTGTCTCGGTTATATAAGGCTGTACTTCATAGAACTTCTTGGAGTAGATGTTGGACCAGGTGTTCTCCTGGCCATCGATGGCCTTGGTCTGCAGCAGGGTAAACACCTCAGAGAAAGGCTTCTTCAGCGGAGTGGCGCCAACTGCCTCAAACTGAGCTGCCAGCACATCGGATGTCATGATGCGGAACTTCATATTCTTGGCATCGGCCGGCACCCTGATCGGAGATGAGGCAGAGAGCTGCTTCATGCCATTATGCAGATAACCCAGACCGACCAAACCTTTTGACTCCAGGGAGGTAAGCAATTTCTGCCCTGCCGCACTCTGCTGAAAACGATCAACTGCATTTATATCATCAAACAGGAACGGCAGGTCAAACAACTGCAGGCTTTTGGTGTATCGATCAAATTTGGAGAGCGCAGGAGCCGCTATCTGCACATCACCAAGCAACATCGCCTCCAACACCTTGTTATCTCCGAAGAGCTGAGAGTTGGGGAATACCTCTACCTTAACCTTACCGGGAAGGCGCTGTTCAACCAGCTCTTTGAACTTATTGGCCATCTGTCCCTTTGGAGTATTCTCAGCAACAACATGAGAAAACTTGATCACAATAGGTTCTGCAGAAAAGGCCGGTGCCGCCAAGATCATTGCCGACAAGGCAATTGCCGCTGTTAGTAAACGAAAACGCATGGCTATCCTCCAAATATGTGTAATTGTGCCACTAAAGATATCCAGGTTTCGAACCTGGGACGTGAGGAATGGAGCAAATTAGAGGCCAATTTTCCAATATCAGGTGGTTTGAGCCACAACCACCGGTTATAAGTACAATTTGCCCTACCATACAAACTAGCATAGTAATTAGATAATGTGTGGAAATCCGCCGATAATTATCAAAAATAGCCATTTATACTGGTAGAAATCCGCCAATTATTTCAGACGCCGCACGCTCTATTTATCCTGATCACTTAACAGATCTTTAAGGGCAGAAAATGGCCTGGAGGTTGCTGTATTACATCGACTGTCAGCACTCTTTCCGCCTCCATGCCTTTCATGTTCGACATACCTGGAATGCTCGTTATCATGACAATAAATACACAACAGCTCCCAGTTGGAACCATCTTCCGGATTATTGTCATGGTCGTGGTCACGGTGATGCACCGTAAGCTCATGTACATTTGCCTGGGTGAATTCGCGGCTACAACGCCCACAGATCCATGGAAACATCTTTAAGGCACGTCCCCGGTAGCTCTGTTCGCGCTCCTCCCTTCTG
Organism: Sedimenticolaceae bacterium; assembly: GCA_050288245.1. GTDB lineage: Bacteria > Pseudomonadota > Gammaproteobacteria > Chromatiales > Chromatiaceae > JAAGZL01. The sequence goes on along the minus strand of JBNKDM010000001.1, from coordinate 52,178 downwards.
GTTCTGGCATCGGCAACTATCAGATCCAATCTTGAACTACCAGTTAAATCCTTATCTTTTGGCATAACAAACCTCCTCCAGAAAAATATAACAGAAGAACCAAGAAATATTCATCTGGCTTTATTGTCAAATCGCTTCAGCTCTGTTTAGCTTTACTATAGTTACTGCCAGAGGATTACAAAATATAAAGATCAACCATATTTGGCGGCAACATACGGATAACAACATTCGAGTAATTAGAATCATTGAACAACCAACAGTAATGGAGAATTTGATGCCGCAACGTCACCAAGGTCTGTTCATAACGCTGGCAGTAATTCTGATGATAAGCCTGGTTACCTGGTATTCCTCCAAACCAAAACCGGTCGAGGTAACTGTAAAGCCAGTTGAAACCGGTAGTGTGGAGCAAACCGTTGCCAACACCAGGGCAGGTACGGTAAAGGCCTGCCGCCGGGCAAAACTATCTCCGGGTATAGGCGGACAGATTGCAATCCTAGACATCAAAGAGGGGGATCAGGTCAAGGCAGGAACCATGTTGTTGGAGCTTTGGAACAAGGACCTGCGTGCCGATATCGCCCTGAATGAGAGTGAAGCTGTGGCCTCTCTGGCCAATGCCCGCGCTGCATGTTTTCAGGCCGACGTCGCCGACAGAGAGGCTAAACGTCTGCTGCGACTTAAAGGCACCGGGGCCGTATCTGAGGAGTCAGTGGATAAGTCCGTAACTTCGGCACAGGCCAAAAAGGCAGATTGTGAATCGGCCAATGCCATGGCCAAGGTCTCTTCCGCACGCGTCGCTGTAGCCAGGTCCAGGCTGGAACGTACTCAACTCATCGCTCCATTTGATGGGGTGGTTGCAGAGATAAACGGTGAGCTTAACGAGTATGTTACCCCATCCCCGCCCGGCATCCCCACTCCGCCAGCCGTAGACCTGATAGATAACTCCTGCTTCTATGTCGCGGCACCTATCGACGAAGTAGATGCACCCAAGATCACCATTGGCAGGACTGCAAGGGTCAGCATGGATGCCTTTGGCGCGAAGCGTTTCCCCGGGAAAGTGAGGCGGATCGCCTCATATGTCCTGGATCTGGAAAAGCAGGCCAGAACCGTAGAGGTAGAGGTAGAATTCAGCAGTAAGGAAGATATCAGCCAGCTACTTGCAGGTTACTCGGCGGATGTGGAGATCATACTGGACAGTCATGAAAATACCCTGCGCATCCCCACCGAAGCGATACTTGAAGGAGACAGGGTCTTTATATTTAACCAGGAAGATGGATTGCTGGAGGAGAGAAAAATAGAGAAAGGCATGTCGAACTGGGACTGGACCGAGGTATTGGCTGGAGTAAAACCTGGAGAGCTGGTGGTCACATCCGTGGACCGGGACGGAGTTAAAGACCAGGCAGTGGCAAAGCTGGAAGCCACTAAGAAACCATGATAAGACTAGAAGGTATATCCCGCGAGTTCCAGGTCGGTGATGAAACAGTCCATGCCTTGCATCATGTTGATCTTGAGCTCAGCAAAGGTGACTACTGCTCAATCATGGGTCCATCCGGTTCCGGGAAATCTACCCTGCTGAATATACTTGGGTTGTTAGACCGCCCCAACAGAGGCAATTACTGGCTGGACGATATCGACACCATAACTTTGGCGGAGGAGCGACGTGCCGAGGTCAGGCGCAACAAGATAGGCTTTGTATTTCAGTCGTTTCACCTGGTGCCACGCCTCACCGCCGCGGAAAATGTTGAGTTGCCCATGACCCTGGCAGGCATAGATCCACAACAGCGCAAACAGAGGGTACATGCGGCACTGGAGCCACTCGGACTACTGGATCGCGCCCACCATAGACCGGATCAACTATCCGGCGGCCAGAGACAACGGGTGGCCATAGCCCGCGCTACGATCATGCAACCGACCATACTGCTGGCGGACGAGCCAACCGGAAACCTGGACAAGTCATCCGGCCAGGATGTAATCGATACCCTGGAACAACTAAACAGCGCTGGACTTATTCTGCTGGTGGTGACGCATGATCCGGAGATCGGAAGACGCGCCAGCCACAGTATCCAGATGGAAGACGGCAACATTATTCACAGCTCAGTAAAATCCAGCTGATGCGCGCAAAAGATACGCTTCAATTTGGTATACGTTCTATCTCAGGCACGCCGCAGCGTACCCTGCTAATGCTGTTGGCCATGGCCATAGGTGTGGGCTCTGTAATGGTCCTGACCGCCCTGGGCGAAGGTGCACGCAGCTATGTAACCAACGAGTTCTCACAGTTAGGAACCAATCTGCTCATCGTCCTGCCTGGGCGCAAAGAGACAACAGGCGGCGCACCACCTATCATGGGGGAGACTCCGCGTGATCTAACCCTGAATGATGCCATCTCCCTGACAAGAAATCGCTCTGTACACCGAGTTGCCCCAATCTCAGTTGGATCTGCCCCGGTCTCATTTCAGCAGTTGGAACGTGAGGTCAATATACTTGGTTCCACTGCTGATCTGCTTCCGGTAAGACAAATGGAACTTGGCCTGGGCAAATTCCTACCGGAAGGCGATCCAACTCGTGGTACCGCCGTAGCGGTATTAGGAAGCAAGCTAAAAAAGGAGCTATTTGGCAACAACAAGGCCCTGGGGCAGTGGATTCGCATCTCCGAACGCAGATTCCGGGTGATCGGCATCCTCAAGGCCAAAGGAGAGTCCCTGGGAACAGACATGAGTGATGTCGCCATCATACCGGTCGCATCGGCCCAATCCCTGTTCAACACCACATCACTGTTCCGCATCCTGGTTCAAGCCAGGAGCCGAGAGTCGATACCACAGGCTGAACAGGCGGTAATTGCTACCATTCGTGAGCGCCATGATGGTGAAGACGATGTCACGGTAATCACCCAGGACGCAATGCTCTCAACCTTTGACGATATCTTTCTCGCCCTAACGATGACAGTGGCAGGCATCGGCACCATAAGTCTTACCGTTGCCGGCATTCTGATTATGAATGTAATGCTGATAGCCGTTTCTCAACGCACCTCAGAGATAGGCCTGCTCAAGGCCCTGGGAAGCCCCGGCAGACAGATACTACATCTGTTTCTGGTGGAGGCAGCGCTGCTTTCACTTGGTGGTGCCATCATCGGAGTCGCTGTGGCCTTCGGTGGAGTCTGGATCCTGGAACAAATGTTTCCCGAGTTCCCTCTCTCTATCCCACTCTGGTCATTTGCTGCAGCGGTAGCCGTCTCCATTCTGACAGGATTGCTATTTGGCGTATTACCGGCAAGGCGGGCCGCTGCCCTGGATCCGGTCCTGGCCCTGACCGGCCACTGATATACAAAAGTATTATGCTGACACGCGATTTTCTCAAACTCTCCATCGGTTCTGTCATAGCCCACAGGTTGCGCAGCTTCCTGACCGCGTTGGGCATTGCTGTGGGGATTGCGTCAGTAATCCTTCTCACATCCATTGGTGAAGGGATACATCGTTTTGTTCTGGCGGAATTTACTCAGTTTGGAACGAACCTGATCGCGGTAACCCCTGGCAAACACAGTACCTTGGGAATATCCGGAGCGGTCGTAAGCAATGTGCGCCCACTGAGCATGGACGATGCCGATGCATTGAAGAAATTGCCCAGGGTACTTAATATCGTTCCGGTAATCCAAGGGAATGCCGCAATTGAATTTGAACGCCGCAGCCGCCGCACCATGGTACTGGGAGTAGGATCAGCCGTACCGCAGGTCTGGTCGATGCGGCCAGCAGTGGGTCGTTTTTTACCAGAAGATGACCTAGGCCATGCCCGCCCCTTCGCGGTCCTTGGGAGCAAACTCAGAAACGAGCTGTTCGCAACCGAGAATCCGCTGGGCAAACGTATACGCATCGGCAGTGAGAGTTACCGGATCATCGGCATCATGGAGTCGAAAGGCCAGATGCTGGGATTTGATCTGGATGATGCTGTGTATATCCCGGCACAAAAGGCCATGTCCATGTTCAATCGCGAAAGCCTAATGGAGGTGGACCTACTTTACTCACCTGGCACCAACAGCACCTCATTGTCAGAGAACATCCGCAAACTTTTGACTACCAGACATGGCAACGAAGACTTCACCATCATAACGCAGGATCAGATGCTGGATACACTCGGCTCTATCCTCAATGTTCTCACTCTGGCAGTTGGAGCACTTGGAGCTATTTCTCTCCTGGTAGGCGGCATCGGGATACTGACCATCATGACAATAGCGATAACTGAACGGACACCGGAAATTGGTCTAATGCGTGCAGTTGGTGCCAGCCGCAGAGAGATACTTACCCTGTTCATTAGTGAGGCCATCGTGTTGGCCAGTATCGGTGGAACCGTTGGTTTGGTGCTGGGTGCGGGTGGTGCATGGCTGCTGGGAGTGGCTATACCAGCCCTGCCTACCCATACCCCCTGGAGCTATGCGGTTGCGGCAGAACTGGTTGCCGCAGCTATAGGACTTGCTGCCGGTGTCGCACCTGCCTACAAGGCGGCAAATCTTGACCCGGTTACTGCCCTACGTACTGAGTAATTTATCGTTTTTTAAACATACCTATATCAGGAACCTCAACCCACCAGGAGACGCCAACTCCTTCCGAGTAAGAGTCACAATTATATTTCTCCGGTTCAACGTACAACAGCTCTACCGAGCGGTGACGTTGACAAAATGCCAGGGCGCCGAATACCTGTATCTTAGTTCCATCCAGACTTGCGATAATATTGTATTGATTGTTGTACAGCCCCTTGATACGAATAAGTACGTCGTACATCTCCTCCCATCCCCGCTGTGGCACTGTAAGGATGGTGGCAATTTTGTCTGCATACTGTTTTACGACACTTGCACTACTCTTGAGAAACACCTCCTGGAGTTTTTTTCTGCAAATGAGAGTGCGTTGCGACACGATAACAATCATATCAGGTTTCACTGCCTCAATAGTGGATATAGCCCGCTCTGCATTGTGGCCTAGCAATACCACCAGCATGGTCTTTTTTCCCTCATGTTTTTCCCCGGAGAATCCTGGAACAGAAATAATATTCCTGGTCCCTTTAGCTAACCACGCACTTCTGTTCCCATTTTTTTCCGTGGCATACTTATCCGGTTCTGAATAAAAAAGATATAGAGGTTTATTGCCCTTCCTATTGATGATGAAGTCGACAAGACGAATCATTACCCCGCGCGTAAATGTGCTCAAATCAACTGCAATATCATCTGCCTCGCTCAAGGCATGAACAATTGAATCAGCGTGGGTTTCTATCAGAGCGTCTTCGTGATGAAAAACTACCGGCACCTCTATTGGATCATTGATCGATATCTCGCTAAAGTGATCTACAATCCTTGCATGATTTTTTTTATATTTATCGCTTCCCATGCAATCGCTCGAATGGAATATAAATGCCGATCCGATGTTTGGACATCTTTCTGACGATTGTATGCAAGCCAGGGTCCTGGGCTCATAACTGGAGTGGCAAAAGAACGCCGTCTTCCCACCCTTTTTAAATGGAGGATAGCTATTTTGTATATTTGTAAAGTGATGCGCCATCAACCACCTATTGCAGGTGGGCAACGCTTAAGGCATTCCGTATTATTATTATCGCCGTATTCCAAACCACGAGGCTCGTACAGATCCCCGATGCTGCCTCTACTGCTCGCCCGATTAAATTCTTATGCCACTTAAATAACCCGTCTTACGCGGTTTAAAAATATGCCGATAATGATACACCGAAAGCACGCACATTTCACACGGATATTTGCTATTACATAGAAAAATCAGATAGTTTCCATCTCTCTAGTTTACCGTGTCGCTTAATAACAGCCAGATTTATACGGAAACATGCATCCTATTTGCCGATTTAATGATATTTAGCAAATTTACACCATCAGGAAAACAGCCTGGTAAGCCAGGATTTTTGCTGTTTGTCTACTACTGTATTCTCCTGCTTCGGCTCGTGGCGAGTCGGTCTGATGAGAAAGTTTTTCATACACTGGTTACAGATCTGCTTATATAGTTCTCTGGACTCTCTGATCAGTGTTTCTCGATCATTTACAAAGTAATCTGTGGCACTCTCGTTAAAGGCGTCAGCTATCTGCTGAAAACCTCGAAAGGTCTCGGCAATCACAAATTGTAGTGATTTGTTTTCCAGAAAACCAAGATCTTCAATCAATCCCATGAGCGTCTTCTCTTCATGCTGCTTGCTTACCATGTTGTGCAAACTTCTTTTCAATGCCTCATTGAACATCTTGAAGTGGCTGTTCTTGTCCTCATCCGGGATACTCAGACTTTGATCAATCACCTCTTTCAGCTGAGCAATGTTGAGAATCAGATGATAGGTACTCAACTCTGAGATGTATTTACGCATTATGGTAAAATCAAACTCCTCACCTTTATCCGCATATTTCAAAAAGTCGGTGTTCGAATAGAGGATGGAGTAAATCCTTATCCATTCGGTCAAACGTTCAGCTGTAACTGAGGTAGATAATCCCAGAGAGACCCGCTCCAATTCCATGAATGATTTTTTGGCAGCTGCCCGTTGCAGTGCCGGCGACACTTCAAACACCCCTTCCAGACCGATAATTTTCTCTTGGGCTATCCTGATCTTCTCCCCTTCTTCACCGTTTATCCTGGACCTATCCGATGCCAGGTGATTCAGGTACTCCTTGGTTATTGCCAGTTCTGACTGAATACCATTGTGAAACAGCTTCATTTTGTCTTGTGCATGCAGATATTCATCTACGAATGTACATGCAAGGCGTTTCAATATCGCAGCCTGATCCTTATTAACCATCGCCAGCAGCTCTTCCAGTATATTCCTGGCATTCCGGGTAAGTTTTGACGGGCACCGGTAACCCCAGATCTTGGAGATGATCTTCACGTAGGCCTTATAATTCTCTTCTGTAAAAACCTCCTGCTCCCTTATGTGCCTGAAAAGATTGTTTACAGCTATACGAAACATCACCTGCTGGAGTATCGATGGTTCTTCTCCAGTATTCAGATAATGCTTAAACAGAACCGGGCCTTTGATATCTTTGTCTGGCATCTGTTTGGGATCAAAATCGGATGGCTCTGCAGTAATATAGACAGCCAATAAATACGACTTTAGTGATAGATATTTGTAATTGGATTTCAGCTCACGACTCAAACGTTCGATCAATCTGGAAATGGTCGTGGCATGCCCGGTTGGGAAATGGCTAAACTTCTGCAGGATATCCGTAACGACCTTCCGGCCTTCATCCAGCCTGATCATCTCATCCCTGTATCTGGCCACCAGATCCTCGGATAATCTTTCGCTATCGCCTTTATCCTGATTTGCTCGTGCCTGGAGCAGAAACTCATTTGGCATCTTGGTACTGAGATATATCTCAGCCAGCTTATCCCCAAACAATTTGCGCAGCTCTGTCGATATATCCATGTAGGTAGCCGTGGCAAATTCATCCCCCTTGCCCCTCACCTCTTGCTCGATCTCACCAATCAGGCCCGAGGCTATCTCCTCCAGTTTCAGACTGACGGAAGTAACCTTGTTGTCTTTGCATAGGCGATTGTACAGAGTCGGAAACTGGGGGTTTTGCATCAACTCCCTGACTGAACGAATAAGGGCATCAACATCCCTGTTGTTATACTCGTTAAGCAGTATCTGTTTGTAATCACTGATTTCCATGCTGCATTTCGCTTCTTTCTGTTGTTTCCCCGAGGTAATGCCTTTAACTAACTATGGCTGGTAGACAATATCGGCCGGGAATCTACTTACTTGAGGCAAAATACCGCAACATCAGGCCAATATGCCGCGCGCCTGCAGCAACCTGATCTCATCGCGCACTGCGGCTGCCTGCTCAAACTCCAGATCCCGGGCGTGCCGGTACATCTTCTGTTCCAGCTGTTTGATCCTTTTCCCCATCTCAACGGCAGACAGCGCGGCATATTCCAGCTGTGCCTCAGCCACCTTGGCAAACTCTGTTGCCGGCAGTGGTGCCCCTACCCTGGCCCCCTCCATCACATCGCTTATCGCCTTGCTGATTGAGCGTGGGGTGATGTTATGTTCCAGATTGTAGGCAATCTGCTTGTTGCGGCGTCTATCTGTCTCGGCTATGGCCCGTTGCATGGAACCGGTAATCCTGTCTGCATACAGGATGGCCTTGCCATTGATGTGTCTGGCGGCCCGGCCCATGGTCTGAATCAACGACCCTTCCGAACGCAGAAAACCCTCTTTGTCGGCATCCAGGATCGCCACCAGCGACACCTCAGGCATATCCAGCCCCTCACGCAGTAGATTGATACCTACCAACACATCAAATTCCCCCAGACGCAGGTCTCGTATGATCTCGACCCGCTCAACTGTATCAATATCCGAGTGCAGATAGCGTACCCGAACACCATGTTCACCCAGGTAGTCGGTCAGATCCTCTGCCATACGCTTGGTCAGGGTTGTCACCAGCACCCTCTCCTCCAGCGCCACTCGTTTATTGATCTCTGAAAGCAGGTCGTCCACCTGGGTGCTTACCGGGCGAATCTCCACCTCAGGATCCACCAGGCCGGTGGGGCGCACCACCTGCTCCACCACAATACCAGAGTGCAGTGTCTCGTACTCTCTGGGCGTGGCCGAAACATATATCGTCTGTGGGGTGCGTGCCTCAAACTCTTCAAACATCAGCGGACGGTTATCCAGGGCAGATGGAAGTCTGAAGCCGTAACCAACCAGGGTCTCCTTGCGGGAACGATCACCCTTGTACATACCGCCGACCTGGGGGATGGATACATGGCTCTCATCCACCACCATCAAGGCATTATCCGGCAGGTAATCCAGCAGGGTCGGCGGCGGCTCCCCCGGACCGCGACCGGAGAGGTAGCGGGAGTAGTTCTCTATCCCTGAGCAGTAGCCCAATTCCAGGATCATCTCGATATCATAGCGGGTGCGTTGCTCCAGACGTTGCGCCTCTACCAGCTTGTCATTTTCCCGGAAGTGTTGCAGCCGGTCATTCAATTCCAACTTGATCTGCTCCACCGCCGACAGTAGCGTTTCCCGCGGTGTTACATAGTGGGACTTGGGGTAGATGGTATAGCGTGGAACCTTGCGCAGCACCTCACCGGTGAGGGGATCGAACAGGGAGATCGCCTCAATCTCGTCATCAAACATCTCCAGACGCACCGCTTCTCCACCGGATTCAGCCGGAAAAATATCTATGACCTCGCCCCGTACCCGGTAGGTGGCCCGGTGCAGCTCTACATCGTTGCGACTGTATTGCAGCTCGGCCAGGCGTCGTAGAATTGTGCGTTGATTCACGCTATCTCCACGCACCAGATGCAGCACCATACTGAGATAGGATTTGGGGTCTCCCAGGCCATAGATGCAGGAGACAGTGGCAACAATGATGGTATCGGGACGCTCCAGGATGGCCTTGGTGGCAGAAAGACGCATCTGTTCAATATGTTCATTTATGGATGCGTCTTTCTCAATAAATGTGTCCGAGGCAGGCATATAGGCCTCTGGTTGGTAGTAATCGTAATATGAGACAAAATACTCCACAGCGTTGCCTGGAAAAAACTCCTTCATCTCCCCGTACAACTGGGCAGCCAGGGTCTTATTGTGGGCCAGGATCAGGGTTGGGCGCTGCACCTGCTGGATTACATTGGCTATGGTATAGGTCTTGCCTGAACCGGTTACTCCAAGTAAAGTCATACCTGCCTCACCGTCCCGCAACCCCTCCACCAGGGTGGATATGGCCTGAGGCTGGTCTCCGGTAGGCTCATAATCTGCAACAAGTTTGAATTCTTTTGACATAAAGGGATGTTCTTGCTGAAAGGATTAGCTATGATTACGCTTCGTTGTAAAACAGTTAGTCTACTATCACGGAAGACTATACGACACCTTCAGTACATTGGAACCAACTAAATAATGAGCATTAAACTTTCTTCTCGCGTTCAAGCCGTCAAGCCATCACCAACCCTGGCAGTTACCACCCGCGCTGCAGAGATGCGCGCTGCTGGCAAGGATATCATCGGACTTGGAGCTGGCGAGCCGGATTTCGATACCCCCGAGCATATTAAACAGGCCGGAATCAAGGCCATCCAGGACGGCTTTACCAAATATACCGCGGTTGACGGTACTCCCGGCCTGAAACAGGCAATCATTGACAAGTTCCGCCGGGATAATGACCTGGAATACACCCCAGAGCAGATATTGGTTTCCTGCGGTGGCAAACAGAGCTTCTATAATCTGGCCCAGGCCATACTGGACCAGGATGATGAGGTTATTATTCCAACACCCTATTGGGTATCATATCCTGACATGTCCATTCTGGCTGGCGGAGTACCGGTTTACGTACACGCAGATGAAAAGCAGAATTTTAAGATAACTCCGAATCAGCTTAAGGCGTCTATCACCGATCGTACCCGACTGGTGATCATCAACAGCCCATCCAATCCTACCGGTATGGCATATACACTGGATGAGTTGGAGGCGTTAGGCGAGGTTCTGATTGAATATCCAAAGATACTGGTTGCGACCGACGATATGTATGAGCATATTCGCTGGAGCAATGAACCATTCGTAAATATCCTGAACGCCTGCCCTGAACTTAAGGATCGCTGTATAGTTATGAATGGCGTATCCAAGGCCTACTCTATGACCGGATGGCGTATAGGCTATGCCGCAGGGCCAGCCATCATCATCAAGGCGATGAAGAAAATTCAGTCCCAGAGCACATCCAACCCAACATCTATATCCCAGGTTGCCGCTCAGGCTGCACTCAATGGACCTCAGGAGTGCATTCAGGAGATGTTGGTCGCCTTCAAACAGAGGCATGACTACGTTATTGACCGCTTGAACAAGATATCCGGAGTAAGTTGTCTCCCGACCGACGGGACCTTTTACTGTTTCCTGAACGTACAAAAGGCTATAGATAAACTTGACGGCATCTCTACGGATGTAGAGCTGGCCGAATATCTGATTGAACATGCCGGTGTAGCTCTTGTTCCCGGATCTGCATTTGGGTTGCACGGGCATGCGCGCATTTCCATTGCAACCAGTATGGAAAATCTTACTAAGGCATTGGACCGCCTGGAACAGGCACTAGGGGGCTGACCCAAATAACATTAGAGAGGTTAGGTTAACCTAACAGAGTTCGCAGCAAAGGGAACAGTTACGGATTGATTGTTCTCTTTGCTCCAGCCGATAAGTTGTAATTAACCCCTGCCGTCTGCTAGCGGCAAGGTAGCATCATTAATATCTGCGCAAGGATATGCGCATACGACCAAAAGCGAGGGATCGCCTATGAACACCCAGACACGCTATCCATATAGCATTCGCGGCTTCACACTTATTGAGACAATCACCACCCTAGCAATAGCCTGCATACTTCTTGCGCTCGGAGTGCCATCTCTCAAGTCGAACATCCAACAGAACCGCATGTCCACTGCCAGAAACAGCATCACCACCCAGCTGAATCTTGCCCGTAATGAGGCGGTAACACGCAATGTCAACGTAGTGGTATGCCCTTCATCCGATGGGTTGGGCTGCAAAAATACCATGATATGGGATGAAGGCATCATTATGTTCACAGACAACAATAAGAGCGGGAAGCTGGATGCGGAGGAAGAGCTTCTCAGATACATAAACATAAGCCATGGATCAATCCGAATAAGCACAACAACTGGGCGTAGAAAAGCGATCTTCGACGCCAATGGCTATTCCATGGGTAATAATGTCACCTTCACCTTTTGCGATACAGACAACCAGATTGATCCCAAGGCAGTTATTGTTAGTAACAGCGGACGGGCGCGTCTATCTGATAACAAATATGATGGCAGCTTACTTGAGTGCGAATAGAGTTGGATATCTGCTATTGACCCGACAGCGCCAGATGATTAATATACGCGCCTTCATTCCCCGGTAGCTCAGTCGGTAGAGCGGGTGACTGTTAATCACTAGGTCGGCAGTTCGAGCCTGTCCCGGGGAGCCAATGAAATCAGGGGGTTACGTTAATACGTAGCCCCTTTTTTTTGCATATTACGCTTCGACACCGCCACATTTAATCATACACTCCTAAAATTTGGGATTTTTCCTACAAAGTAAGACGGATCTGTCTGATACCAAACCAGAGACATTGATACTAGTATTCATTTAAAGCAAGCCAGTTTGAAGGCACGTCGGAATATACGGAAATACATACAGCCCAATGACGGGCAGCATGGAAGCAACGAATGGACCAGCGCCGCACTGATAGTTTCAGGGCGGCGTTTGCTTGATTATCCGGTAATAAATGTGAATAGCCATAAATAGATTATACGGCACATTAGAATGGGGAAGACTATTCCTGAGATATATACCCACCCCAAGTCCTGGTTTTTATCCTAGACTCAGCCTATATAGATAAATCATTTCGAAGATGATATAGCCATGAAGATTTTTATTCCCAGAGTGCCGAAAACAGTAACCCCAGATGACTTGAGACGGTTTTCAGCAGAGATGCTGGAAAAGAAGTTCCGCCTTCCGTTCACGACCATGCCTGGCATAATATCTTGTGATGTTCTGAGGATTAAGGACATAAAACTGGGGATAACAGAGCACCATGGCCTGGTAGCGATACGCCCTAACTCGGCTGGTCTATGGTTTATTAATAATCTTAAGAGAAAGCGACTACATAATAAGCTACTGCTTGCCAGAGAGTATTATGCTCGCAAGGATACCATGCAGAGCGTTTTCCCTGAGGGGGAAAGAAGACGCAAGCACCTGGAGATCAGTAAATTTAACGTACAAGAAATAGAGGTTCATGGTCTGGAACAGTTTGCTCAGACACATATCAATTGAGTCAATATCTTTATCTCTTCACTCAATGTTTCATCAGAAACTAATCTGAGCAGAGTTCAAGCCCACATTCACTTGGCTTTACCCCTAATTCGCCACACAGTCTAATAATCTCTGTCTGATCAGAAACGGGGATCTTCCCATCGATTTCACTTACAGCCATACACACCCGTATCAGTAGCTCTGCCTTTTCCGGATGCTTATCGGTTTCATCTAAAACTGCTTCCAACACACTCTTACGTCCGTCATCTGGTCTTGCCTTGATCTCATCAATAAATTTGTTAAACAGCTCAACACCCTCGTGCGGATCAAATACCTTCAGCTCTTCCAACGTTTCCATAACCTGATCTACCCTTACTCTTTCAAGATAGGTAACTTCACCATCTGCCGCATCAACCAGTGCACATGCAGCCATGGTAGCGCTAAGAAACGGATAATTCCGATGATGCAATAATCGCTTGGCCAGATAGTGTTTAAAATCTGATATAAGTCCACTCATATTGCTTCTCAATGTGGTTGATTTAGGCAATAACAAATAGGCAGATAAGTATCAATGTCAGCCGCTGAAAAGGTAAACTGTTGTATACCAGACAACATCACAATATTCAAAATAGTTGGGCTAACACAACTACCAATAGCAATAAATATGGTTTCCTCTTCCACTCTTATCTGTTATTTCTCTTAATTGCTTTCCAAGTAACACTCCAGGGAGTATCAAGCCATTTGAACAGGAGTTGAAAAAATCCACGTTTGCGCGGACAAGGAGAAACATTTTCAGACTGACCTGACTCCCTGGACGCATCGATATCATCAGATCTATCTATCTCCTCAGGCAGATCAACACTGTTCATCTCCTGCAGTTTATTTGAGGGCTGCATTATGTGTTGTTTATCGTCACCGGTTTCTACCACCTCAAAGGAGAATGGTAACTGGTCTATTCTTACTCCCTGAGAGATGGCACGCTGGTCATTCTCCAATCCAACCATGACACTACGAAATACCTCCTTCATCTCATCGCTGTATTCATTGCTATCCAGCATTAACTGGAGATCATTCTGCATATCTAAGATTTGTGTCTTGATTTTATTTCGCTGAAGCTCTTCCTTTTTTGCCAGGCGCCTTAATTGACCCTTTATCAGGTCTATAGGAATCTTAACCACAGTTGCTGGGGTGTGAACCCCTCGCTGCAATAGCAGAATCTTCAATGAAACCGCCGTTTGCGCCTGCCTATTAAACTCCCGCAGCAGATTCATCGCCTTATCGGAATATGGAGTCTCATCCCCATTTGTTGCCTGCTCAGCTGAATCAACACCATGATCAATCCTGCTTATATCCATTATCGCCTGCAGATTGGCATGTATGATCGACTCCAGCTGATTGAGGTACTTGCGAATCTTATCTGTAGGCTTCTGTTTGATTTTATTGCTAAGCAGGTAAAAGTATTTCAACATCCCATCCGGAATATCTGTTGACGGCTGACCAAGAATAAGCACTGATTTGAGAGAATCCTGCATTCGCTCTAGAGCACGTGTTATTATTATCACGCGTTTGAGCAGACGCTGCTTTTCACGAATAGCATCTATAGAGACTGTAGTAGGATCAGCCTTTATAACCGAATTATGTTCCACCATACGGTTCCTGTTTCTTTGCATAGATAAAGCACTTAACCAATTCAATACTATTACTCAACAGCAACAGCACTAAAATTTTTATGTCGACTATTACGCCAATTGGGGGCCAGCTACAACAGTTAATTATTGCTGAGACAAGAAAATATGCCAAAAAAGCCGAGGATATCTTCGGCCATGCCTTTGACCCAGTCAATGTACTTTTTAATCTCAAGGGACAGGCATCCGGGATGTTTGTTGCCCACGGAGAACAGACACTAATCCGCTATAACCCATATATATTCGCCAAGCACTTCGATTACAGTATTGCCAATACAGTGCCACATGAGGTGGCCCATTACATCATGTATTGTTTACATGGCCCCAAAGGGGTACGCCCTCACGGACGTGAATGGAAGGATCTTATGCTGAAGTTCGGGGCCATCCCATCCAGAACCAACTCACTGGACCTTAGCGGCATACCGCTAAGGAGAAGCCGCAGACACTCCTACGCCTGCTCCTGCATGGACCATCAGATCACCAGCAGAAGACACAATCTGATCAGATCAGGTAAAGCAAGATACTTTTGTCGTTGCTGCAAGGGTGAGCTGGTGTCTAATCCCTGACACTTTATTCAGGACGCCAGCCCCCGACTAAGATCCAGCTTGATATCTTTGATATCTTCAAGCCCCACGGACAGGCGAATCAGGCCGTCTTCGATACCGGATGTCTGCCGCTCTTCTGGTGAGAGACGCCCGTGAGTGGTAGTGGCAGGATGAGTGATGGTGCTCTTGGCATCTCCCAGATTGGCTGTAATAGAAAACATGCGCGTAGAGTCTATTAGTTTCCAGGCCGCCGCCTTTCCTCCTGTCACTTCAAACGAGACAATACCTCCTGACATGCTCTGCTGACGCTGTGCAAGTTCAAACTGTGGATGAGAATCCAGGCCAGGGTAGTAGACCTTCCGCACTGACGGTTGCTCCAGTAACCAATGGGCCAACTCGGCTGCACTATCGGAGTGCCGGCGCATCCGCAGCTCCAGGGTCTCAAGCCCCTTCAAAAAAACCCATGCGTTGAATGGGCTCATGCTTGGTCCTGCTGTACGCAGCACCCCAAATACCTCTTCCCCCACCAGCTTGGCGTCTCCGACCACTGCACCGCCCATACAGCGTCCCTGACCGTCCAAATATTTGGTGGCCGAGTGAACCACAATGTCTGCACCGAGCTGCAGTGGCCGTTGCAACGCCGGAGTACAGAAGCAGTTGTCTACCACCAGGATACAACCATTTGCGTGGGCCAGATCCGCCAGGGCGGCGATATCCCCAAGCTCAGTCAATGGGTTAGAGGGAGTTTCCAAAAAAAGCAGTTTGGTCTGAGGGCGTATCGCATGTTTCCAGGCCGCAATATCATCAATGGCAACATAACTGGTTTGGATGCTGAACCGCTCCAGGTATTTATTGAATAGAATGGTAGTAGAGCCGAAAATACTGCGAGATGAGACGATATGGTCGCCCGCGCGCAACAGCCCCATACACACCGCCGTTATTGCGGCCATGCCTGAGGCGGTAGCCACACAACATTCACCACCTTCCAGGGCTGCCAGCCGTCGCTCAAAATTCCTTACTGTCGGATTGGTAAAACGTGAGTAGATATTCCCTGGTGCATCCCCGGAAAACCTGGCAGCGGCCTCCTCCGCGCTGCCAAATACAAAACTTGAGGTAGGAAATATTGCTTCCGCGTGCTCACCTTCTTGCGTTCTGGACTGCCCTGCCCTTACCGCATTCGTCGTAAAGCACCACTCCTCATCATTTATCGTCATTATTCATCCTATGCATGATCGAGATATTTATGCGCTGTTGTGCAGGCCTATCTCACCTACATCCGACACCTCATTTTCCTGCTTTGCCACATCACTGCGGATCAATTCAAGCTGATCCAGATAATGCTCACTTACATCACCAGTGATGTATTCGCCATCAAATACCGATGTATCAAAACGTTTGACCTTGGACTTGCCTCGCTTCTGCACCGCATTTATCAGATCATCCAGATCCTGATAGATCAGCTTATCTGCGCCTATTATATCACGCACCTCTTCCACACTACGCCCATGAGCCACCAGTTCACTTGCAGCCGGCATATCTATTCCGTAGACATTAGGGAAACGCACAGGCGGAGCTGCGGATGCGAAATATACCTTGTTCGCACCTGCCTCGCGGGCCATCTGCACAATCTTTTGCGAAGTAGTACCGCGTACTATGGAGTCATCCACCAGCAATACGTTCTTGCCTCTGAATTCTGAATCAATAGCGTTCAGTTTCTGCCGCACCGATCTTTTGCGTACCGTCTGTCCTGGCATGATGAAGGTTCGGCCTATGTAACGATTCTTTATAAAACCCTCTGAGTATCTCAGATCCAGTTTTATCGCCAACTCCAAAGCCGCCGTACGGCTGGTATCCGGGATCGGAATGACTACATCAATATCATTATCCGGCCACTCCTTTTGAATCTTCTCTGCCAGGGCTACCCCCATTCTGGATCTGGCCTTATGCACAAAGATATCATCAATGATGGTATCCGGTCGGGCGAAATAGACAAACTCGAAGATGCATGGAGAGTGGATCGGATTAGCCGCGCACTGGAAGGTATGCAGCTTACCAGACATATCTATAAAAACAGCCTCCCCCGGCTCCAGGTCACGCATACGTTCAAACCCCAGCACATCCAGGGCCACACTCTCGGAGGCAATCATATACTCCGTACCTGCACCAGTCTCCCTCTTACCGTATACCACAGGACGGATACCAAAGGGATCTCGGAAGGCAAGTACACCATACCCGGTGATCATCGCCACTGCGGCATAGGCGCCTCTACATCTTTTATGTACGCCTGCGACCGCCTTGAACACCTCCTTCTCCGTAATTCTGATCTTTCCCTGTACCTGCAACTCATGGGCAAAAACATTCAACAGCACCTCTGAGTCAGAATCGGTATTGATATGTCGTAGATCCTCCATGAACAGATCACGTTTCAACTCTTCTGCGTTGGTCAGATTTCCGTTGTGCGCCAAGGTTATGCCATAAGGGGAATTCACATAGAATGGCTGTGCTTCGGCGGATGATGAACATCCAGCGGTGGGATAACGCACGTGGGCAATCCCCATATCCCCCACCAGGCTAAGCATATGCCTGGTGCGAAATACATCCTTAGCCAGGCCATTGCCTTTACAGAGGAACAGCTTGCCATCATGGGATGTGACTATTCCTGCGGCGTCCTGTCCACGATGCTGCAGTACCAATAAGGCGTCGTATAACGCCTGATTGACCTGACTGCGTCCAAAGATTCCAACAATACCGCACATGTTTCGGTGCTCCGAAAAATAGTTTAGATTTCCCTGAATTGACCCGATGTTCCCTGAGTAGTGATAAAACGCTTTCCCAAACCAGGATAGCTACTTGAAGCTGAATCTGTCCGCAATATCCGGAGGTAGCAGATCCTTTAGCCATAGAGCCAAATCCTGAAAGTAGCCGATCAGCTGTGATTGTTGCCACCATGGGTCGTTTGGAAGCGGGGTAAGACCGGCCAGCAACACCATGATTGCCACCAGTACCGCACCTCTGGCAGCTCCAAAAAACACACCTAGCATTCGGTCTGTGCCTGTCAGACCGGTTTTATCAACCAACTGTCCAACCAGGTAATTGACCAAGGCCCCCAAAATGAGGGTTATCAGGAACAGTATGGCAAATGCGGCTCCAAGCCGCACCGACGGAACGGTAAACCACTCAAGATGAACGGACAGATCACGGAAAAAGGTCCAACTTATCCAGAATGCGAGTATCCATGCTGCCAGGGAGAATGCCTCTCGCATAAAACCGCGCAGCAGACTAACAAGGGATGAGAGGCCGATAATGCCGAGTATGGCGTAGTCCACCCAAATCATCATGATGCCATTGATTTATACCAGTTTGGGATAAATGTTGATTCTACCAGAGCCATTTTCACAGCAGAAGGATCAATTGTAGCTTTTTAGCTTTCCGGTTAGCTTTTGGTCCTTTAAGTACTTATTGAGGTTTTTCAGCATCTGCTCCGCCCTCTTTTTATCCACTTCAGGACCAACCAAGACCCGGTGTAGGATCTTGCCGTTCAAATCCACCTGATCGGTAAATGCCGCATATTTATGCTGTTGCAGATCCTTCACCAGCTTGTCGGCATTATCGCTCTGGGAGAAGCTGCCTACCTGGATAACCCAGGCGCTCAGACCTACCCTGGTGGCGGATTCACTCTGCTCCTCAGTGGTAGCATCCGGCTGCGCGACTGACTCAGTCTCTGTTTTGGCCTCATCCTGCACCTGGGTGGGCTCCGGAGCGGATTTTTCCTGATCGTTCTCAGCTAACGGCGGTTTAGATAGATCCTCGGTTTCCAAGGGGAGAACCTTAGATGAGAAATCACCACCGGGATTATGCGGGATAACGTTATCTTCGAGTTCGGTCGATACTACCGGTTCTTCCTCAAGCAGCATAGGTACAAAGATAACTACCAGAGACACCAGTACAGTGGCACCAATAAGACGTTTTTTTAGACCTTCGTCCACCAATTTCTCCTAAATCCAGTTATCAGACCAGCCCCATTATATCAGGATGCTGCATCATCTCAGACACGGTATAGAAAGATCCGAATATAATGAGTCTATCATGTGTTTCGGCATCTGCCATGGCCTTTGTCACAGCTTCAGACAGATATGTATGTCTAGATATATAGGATGCATCTATTCCGGCAGCTGTCATTGCCTGCTCCATCTGTTCCAGACTCGCGGCCCGCTCGGCATTGATCTCTCCAACATACCAGCGATCAACCAGTTGCCTTAGCGGCTCCACTACCTTGGCAATATCCTTATCCGCAAGGGCCGAGAAGAGTGCCAGGGTACGGCCAGCTGATGGCAACTTTCTCAGGTTTGCCGCCAACTCCCTGGCTGCCTCAGGATTATGCGCCACATCAAATATGACACTAACGGGACCGGATATTCTCTGAAATCGCCCTGGAACTTGCAGGTTACGCAGAGCATCTCTGATCGCATCTGCGCTTATCGGCAGGCGCTGATGTAACAGCTCCAGTGCCATCAGCACCGCAGAGCAGTTGCGAAAGATAAACTCTCCGTCGATCCTGGGGTTTGGCAGATTAGCATAGCCGGTCAGTCTACCTCTCCAGTTCCAGACCCTTGCTTGCCGCTGGTAACTGAAATCAACATCGGG
Source organism: Sedimenticolaceae bacterium (assembly GCA_050288245.1). Classification (GTDB taxonomy): domain Bacteria; phylum Pseudomonadota; class Gammaproteobacteria; order Chromatiales; family Chromatiaceae; genus JAAGZL01. The sequence continues at coordinate 32,530 of JBNKDM010000001.1, read as the reverse complement.
CAGACAGAGATCCACCCCCAACTCCGCCGCCCGCCCCAGCAGGGTATCCGGAGGATTGGTGCCACCGAATACTGCGGGTTTGCCGGTACGCATGATTCCGGCCTTCTCCAGGGCAATCTGCTCCCTGGAATCACCCAGCCATCCGGTATGATCTATGTCTATGGTGGTGATTAGTGCTATATCCGGGTCCAGGATATTCACCGCATCCAGCCGTCCGCCCAACCCTACCTCAAGGATCACTACCTCCAGCTTTTGTGGCGCGAAGATAGCCAGAGCCGCGAGGGTTGCGAACTCAAAGTAGGTCAAACTGGTACCGTCCCTGGCCCGTTCTATGCGATCAAAGGCGCTACAGATCGTTTGGTCAGATACCTCTCTGCCGCCAACCCGGATACGCTCGTTGTAGCGTAGAAGATGCGGTGAAGTGTAGCAGCCTACAGAGTACCCGGCTGCCAGCAGAATGGCCTCGAGCAGGGCCGCGCTGGAACCCTTGCCGTTAGTCCCTGCGATAGTGATAACCACGGGGCTAAACTGTTCATAGCCAAGTCTGCGCCAAACCTCTGCTACCCGCTCCAGACCAAGCTCAATTTCACTTGGATGCAGTTTGGCCTGCCAATCCAACCACTCCTGGAGAGTTGAAAAACGCATAGATTTACCCGCAGCACACTTGATCAGCTAATACTATGCCAAAACCTGATGTGTGAGTTTGCTCAACAGATTCGCCATCTCATCGCGCAGATCACGCCGATCAACGATCATATCGATAGCTCCATGCTCCAACAGGAACTCACTGCGCTGAAACCCTTCCGGCAAGGTTTCCCGCACCGTCTGTTCGATTACCCGGGGACCGGCAAACCCGATAAGGGCACCAGGTTCGGCAATGTTCACATCCCCCAGCATGGCAAAACTGGCGGAAACACCACCCATGGTGGGATCGGTCAACACCGAAATAAACGGCAGACCGCGCTTGGACATACGATTCAGCGCGGCACTGGTCTTGGCCATCTGTAACAGAGAGAAGAGTGACTCCTGCATGCGGGCGCCGCCACTTGCTGAAAAACAGATCATGGGGATCTTGTTTTCAATCGCCACATCTACGCCGCGTACAAACCGTTCCCCCACCACAGATCCCATAGAACCACCCATGAAGCTAAACTCAAAGGCCGCAGTAACTACATCCAGCCCCTTAAGCCTGCCACGCATAACAACCATGGCATCCTTCTCACCTGTCAGCTTTTGGGCCTGGGTTATCCTGTCCTTGTATCGCTTGCTGTCTCTGAACTTTAGTGGATCTGTTGGAGAGAGGCCGGCACCGATCTCCTCCATAGACTCCGGATCAAGAAATGTATCCAGGCGGCGCCTGGCGCCAATCCGGTTGTGATGCGAACATTTTGGGCACACGTCCAGATTCCTTTCCATCTCGGCGCGATAAAGCACCGCAGCACACCCCGGACATTTATCCCAGAGCCCTTCAGGTACGGCGCGTTTACTGCCGCCTTCGATACGAATACGACTCGGCATCAGCTTTTCAAACCAGCTCATCTAGCAGCTCCTATCGTTTGCAGCACAACAAAATATTATGAATCTATATATCAGGTGAGATCCATGGCTGCGCGCATGGACCCCAGTATACGGGAGATCTCCGGAACAATCTGATCCGGCGTAGCGGCCAAGCGTTCAATTATATTGACCAATACACTGCCGACCACTACAGCGTCGCCAACCTGAGACAGCGTCCTGGCAGATTCTGCATCCCGAATACCAAACCCTATACCTATCGGCAGTACGCTCTGTTGACGAATCTCTGCAACCTTAGACCTAACCTCATCCACCAGGAGTGATCCGCCGCCGGTAGTACCTTTCATTGACACATAGTAGATGAAGCCACTGGCTACGTCGCATATGCGTTTAATTCTGTCTTCGGTACTGGTGGGCGCCAACAGCAGGATAGGATCTATCTGTTTAGGACGCAGGGCATCCAGCAACCCCTCGGCCTCTTCCGGTGGCAGATCTACCGTCAACACCCCGTCCACTCCGGCATCTGCGGCGGCATCGGCAAAATCCTGGTAACCCATAACCTCAATCGGATTGAGATAACCCATGAGAATAACCGGTGTATTGGAATCATTCTGTCTGAACTCCTGCACCATGGTAAGGACATCCCGCAGACTGATGCCGTTTTCCAACGCCCGCTCACTGGCGCGCTGAATAGTGGGGCCATCCGCCATTGGATCGGAAAAAGGCACCCCAAGTTCTATCATGTTGGCACCGGCCTCTACCATCTGATGCATCAGGGGTACCGTGAAATCTCGCGAGGGATCACCGGCGGTAACAAACGGGATCAGTGCCGCCTTTCCGTTCTTCTGTAACTGTTCGAAACATCCAGTGATTCTGCTCATATCTTAATCCCCTCGCGCGCTGCAACCGTGTGCATATCCTTGTCTCCGCGCCCGGAAAGGTTTACCAAAATGATTTGGTCCTGCTGCATGGTTGGAGCCAATTTAGCTGCGTAAGCCAGGGCATGGCTAGACTCAAGTGCCGGTATAATCCCCTCTATCCTGGTCAAGGCATGAAATGCCTCCAGGGCCTCATCATCGGTAATTGCATCGTAGTTCACTCTGCCGATATCCTTCAGCCATGAGTGTTCCGGGCCAACTCCGGGATAGTCAAGCCCGGCCGAGATAGAGTGCGTCTCTATGATCTGGCCATTCTGATCCTCCATCAGATAGGTGCGGTTTCCATGAAGTACCCCAGGCTGTCCGGCACACAGAGGTGCAGCGTGTTTACCCGTATCCAGACCTTGCCCGGCCGCTTCCACTCCGTAGATGGCTACATCTTCATCCGCAAGGAAGGGATGAAACAGGCCGATGGCGTTGGAACCTCCACCGACACAGGCCACCAACGCATCCGGTAGTCTGCCGGCCTGCTGTTGAATCTGCTCCCGTGCCTCACGTCCGATAATGGCCTGAAAATCCCTAACCATTGCCGGATAGGGGTGAGGTCCGGCTACTGTGCCAATAATATAGAAGGTGTTGTCTACATTGGTTACCCAGTCACGCATGGCCTCATTCAGAGCATCCTTCAGGGTTTTGGAACCTGACTCTACCGCGACCACCTTGGCCCCCAGAAGACGCATACGATAGACATTTGCCTCTTGCCTCTTTATGTCTACCGATCCCATATAGACCACACACTCCAGCCCCAGACGCGCAGCAACCGTTGCGGTGGCAACTCCGTGTTGTCCAGCCCCGGTCTCAGCGATAATCCTGGTCTTTCCCATTCGCTTTGCCAGCAGGGCCTGCCCAATGGTGTTGTTTACCTTGTGGGCCCCGGTGTGATTCAGATCCTCACGTTTCAGATAGATCTGGGCACCTTCCAACTCCCTGCTCCAACGCTCACAGTGATAGACAGGAGACGGACGTCCCACATAGTTTTGCAGATCTGCATCCAGCTCTGCCAGAAACAGCTCATCCTGCATATATTTCTCATATGCCTGACGCAATTCCGCCAACGGATGCATCAGGGTCTCCGCCACAAACAGGCCACCATACGGCCCAAAATGACCGTAGCTATCAGGCATGCTGCTGAAATCTATCTTTTCATCTGTTGGCACGTTTCACTCCTCGCATAAATGCCAAAATCTTCTCTGCGTCCTTGACGCCTTTCTCCCTTTCCACCCCGCCACTTACGTCTACGGCATACGGACTGACCTGTTGTATAGCCAGCTCAATATTGTCCGGGGTTAATCCTCCGGCCAATATGATGGATCCGGCCATTTCTGCCGGTATTGCAGCCCAGTCAAACCGGTCACCCGTCCCGCCGGGAATACCTTTACGGTAGGTATCCAGCAGCAGCCCAGATGCGTTGGAATATCTTTTCTGCTCTGCGAGCAAATCCACCCCCTCTCGCATCCTTATCGCCTTTATATGCGGACGGCCGTGGCCGCTACAATCATCCGGCGTCTCATCACCATGAAATTGCAGCAGATCGATACGCACCTGAGACAGAATCTCGCCAATCTCCTCCCTGCTGGCGTTAACAAACAGGCCGACCACTGTGACAAATGGCGGCAGACAGTGAACAATTTCCCTGGCCTGATCCAGGGTAATGGCACGAGGACTGGGGGGATAAAATACTAGGCCAATAGCGTCCGCACCCTGGGAGACAGCCACGTGCGCATCCTGGGGGTTGGTTATGCCGCAGATTTTTACCCTGGTCCTCATAGGGCGCTTAAGATACAGGATCGGCCAAGTTTGCGGAAGGTCTTTGGAGCGATTACCCGCTATCCAGCAGCTTGATACTGTGATAAGTACCGGTTTGAGCGGCTCCTCTACTCTTATTAGCCTGCACTGCTCCCGCCCTAGAGTTCGCTCCAGAGTGAATCAAAATCCACTTTTAGATCCACCTGACTCTCCGTGTGGCTCTCATGTCCTTTATCTACCTCAGTTGTTGCGACACCATTTTGCGGCACTTCCTGTGATTTGCATAGGTACTCTGTGTATCCGCTGGTTCTGGAATCCAGACGATTGACGTACAGCTTATGCTCATCATCATTGATCTTGAGCGAAAAGGCATCCCCCTGATCAAAGTCAGGCGATGCAGTTACAACTCTGTATTCATTGGATGTGTCATCTGAATCTGACAAAAGCAGACAATTCGTTGCACAATCCACATTGTTATTAAATAGGGGAATCAAAGTGCCAGCATCGGCCATTTCTGCAATCAGCTTAAGACCAAAATCTATTCGATCCTTACCACTACTCACCCAACTTATTACAGCCGGACGCCAACGTTCCCCGTTTGACTCCCAAACCAAAGACAGTTCCCCAACCCATAGATGAAATTTCTTTTTTGCATCGATAGAGAGACAATAACCACCACTGCTATAATTGATCACCTTGCAATTGGCTCGTCTTTGCTCAGCCCCAAGTATCCCGGTATTTGTCCAGCTATCTGTATCAGAGAGCGTGATGTCACTTGTCCACTCATCCTCACCCTCCAGGGCCAAACCATTATCCATTGTGTCATTTTGTCTTGTTACTTCGCTTCTCAAATTTGCATGCACCGCATTAAAACCTGCAACTATCTCAACGGAACGTCCTGCACCATCTAAACGTTCAGTGCGATCTGCAGTCTCAATGCCACCGAGATTACGCAGCAGATTATCCAACTGGTATTGCTGCTTTAGAAACCGTTGAATTGGTGTTGGATTGTTGTTTGTTTTTGCCAGTTCCAGTTGTTCATTGAATAAACTGAGAAGTGGTTTTGTACTCAAAGCAAAACAATTGGATGCGTTACCGCATGAAACACATCCAGACATTATCTGTTTCTTTGGCGGTTCGGTTTGTGAAAGATTGAAGGTGGAGAGTTTGTCATAGCTCTCACCACATTTAATCTTGCCTAATTCTATGTAGGGCGTAAGTTCCGGAGCCAGTTCATAAAGGGCGTTAAAATCAGAACCACGCATGGTAAGTGGAGAGCTCATTGCCAATAGAACAACTGATTTAAAGGTGTCTTCCACACTTACAAATCTGCACCATGGTAAGAGGGGCAAACTTAAAGCATGGATATCCCGCTCATAGGCACAAACAAACAGTGTGTAGACATATTTCCAAACAGCGCCTCCAGGATTATTCATGGCGTTATACTTGGTACGCAATACCTCGCCAAGATGGTATATGGAAAAGCGCAAATAGTTTGCCATAGTCTCCGGACAGGGGATACGCAACACCCCCTTAACCGGGGGCTTTTCCAGCAGGCATCGATAGGCTAAGGCAAGTTCAAAATGTGCTCCTACCAGCACCTTCGCAATACGCTCCTCTTTACGCCTTATCGGAGCTGCCAGATCCTTAATCTTTTCCTGCAGACCGGCCAGGACATGAAAGGACGGTTCTTCAAGCAACTGTAGAAGAGAGAGACGTTCATCATGACTGAGGACCATCCGGTTTGTTTTGTAGAGAACATTGAAAAGTTCCTGTGCTGCCCGCTCTAAATCACCGTAAGGCAGGTTGTCCAAAGTTTCTCGGAATATTTCAAGCCTTGATCTTTTATTGACACTGCGATCGTCCGTTTGCGGTGGCAGTGGGAAAACCAGATCACAACTCAGACCCATCTGTACATCTCCTAACTGATTAGATATGTCGCTAGTGTGGATGATCGCAATCAACCTTCACAATAAACAGCCTCCCGCCCCCTGAATTGAAACAGGTCGGCACATTTTTCATGATCACGGATATTCAATCTATCACTGTATTGTTCCGCAACTATAAGACTAGTCTAAAAATCGCCTAGATATGACTTATATATACAATCTAACTGGCTGCTAAATCCACAGTTTGTTCCGCAAATTATAGGGATTTTCCGGTTAAAGCTGAGAGATACCATAACGTTATTGCCGATATGAATTAAAGTCATCTCATAAAGTTCGCTAACAACAAACCATAGTTATTTAGTCAGATTTTCGACATTAAACCGGTATCTTTGACTTCAGGCAGACCAAACTCAGGGGGATAGCTTACCGAAGTAAGGTAAAGACCCTGAGGTGGCGCAGTTACACCACCAAGGGTGCGATCTCTATGCTCAAGCACCTCCAGCGCCCAACCAACAGGCATCTCGCAACAGCCTATAGTTATTAATACGCCGGCAATATTGCGCACCATGTGGTGCAGAAAGGCGTTGGCAGTCAGCTCAATAGTGATTATATCCCCATCACGCCTCAGATCCAGTTGAGTGAGGGAACGCACCGGACTCTTTGCCTGACACGCCACGGCCCTGAAGGAAGAGAAATCATGGGTTCCAATCAGTGGCTCAGCCGCTGACTGCATGCGTTCAATATCGAGTTCGCGCCGCTCCCAGACTGCCCGGTTACGCCAGATAGAAGAGCGGCTTCTCCCATTATAGATAACATATCTGTAGCTACGTTTCAGCGCTGAAAACCGGGCATTAAAATCTGGGGACACTGGTACTATCCAGTTGATATTTACATCCTCAGGAAGATTGACGTTTGTCCCAAGCAGCCAGTTTCTGTTGCTACGTATCGCATCAGAGTCAAAATGAGCCACCTGGCCACTGGCGTGCACACCAGTATCAGTACGCCCTGCACACTGTACCGAGACCTGATGATTTGCCACAGATGTTAACGCTTGTTGTAGTTGCTCTTGAACCGTTCGCACGCCATCCTGAATCTGCCACCCATGGAAAGCAGTGCCATCGTATTCTACTCCAACCGCGTAGCGCATCTAATCAACTCATTATATCTATGCATTAACGACAAGAGACGCACCTAGGTGCGCCTCTCTGATTAAAACAATTTTTTTGCTTGTACCTATAACCTAAGAGATGCCGTCTTTGATCTTCTGGGCCTCCTGCCGCTGCTCTTCGTTACCTTCACTCAAGACTTCATCCAATATATCCACTGCCCCTTCTGAATCACCCATTTCAACATAGGCACGTGCGAGATCCAGTTTGGTAGCAACTTCATCCTGCATGCCTTCATCTGCCGATGTATCAAAATCCATATCCTGCAAGGCATCATCAGCATCAGATGGTCCACCAGCGCTCTCGGGAGCTGATTCAGGAAAATCAATTATGGTGTCTTCCAGTTCGTTGGCCAACGATGCATCCTCACTTGATTCCTCATTGGTGCTCGCGTGCAATGAGAGCACGGTCTTTTCAGACTCATCCTCTAAATCAGACAGGGATAACATAAAATCATCTTCAGATTCGCTGTCATCTTCCTGGACGGTAGCGGAATCTTCTGGCACATCCAACCCTTCCAATTCATCTAGTGCCGCATTAATAGATTCATCATCCAGGCTGGTATCAAAGTCAAAATCACCTACACCTGTGTCATCCAGATCACCGGTCATCTCCATTATGTCATCTTCAGAAATCACACCGGCTTCGTCGCTATCGTCCAATCCTGCATCAGATTCTTTTACGCCAAAATCCGCCTCGGCTAAAGTTGCATCAAGGTCGGCAAAATCACTTTCATCCAACTCTTCTTCGAGCAGATCATCGTCTAGCGAAAACAGATCATCTTCGGCATCCATATCATCTGCATTTACAAATAGCGGATGCTCTGGAGATAGCAGTTTACCCATAGACAATACCCTCTTCCATGAAGCGCGGTCACCACTCTCCAATGCAGTACCAGCATTCTCCTCGGCCAGAGCAACGAAACCATCCTTGTTTTTCACTGCGTACAGGATGTCAAAAAGCTTGTATTTCAGGATGTCTCTTTCCGGCTCTTTTTCAATCGCTTGTCGAATCAGCTCTTCCGCCTGCTGATAGCGACCATAGGCGATATAAACATCTGCTTCAGACAGCGGGTCTACCTCTCCCGTTTCATCCTGCAACGCATCGATGTCACTGGGCGAAAAATCACTTAAAAATGATGTCTCTTCCGTATGGGTTGGGATGTCATTTGCTTCATCCAGAGAACTAACAACACTGCTGTCCTCATTGTTTAACAGGATACTCTCCTGAAAATCGGTGGCACTGGCACGTTTGCGGCTAAATAGTAACCACACCAGGGCCAATAGAATAATGATTACCCCCATCGCGATACCGAGTAGGGTTGGGCTACTCAACACCTCGTCCATCAGGCTCGGTTCACTTGGCGTGACAACTGGCCTGGTTGGCTTCTCCTGGGCAATAGGCTTGATCACCGACTCTGGCTTAGCCTCCTCGGCCACAGGCGCCGGTTTTGGCTCCTCGGCCACTGGTGCAGGCTTAGGCTCCTCAACCACAGGCGCCGGTTTTAGCTCCTCGGCAACTGGTGCAGGCTTAGGCTCCTCAACCACAGGCGCTGGTTTGGTCTCTGCGACAACAGGTTCAGGCTTACCCTCTTCCACTACCGGCTCAGACTCATCGGTAACTATTTCCGTTTCCGCTTCCTGCGTCATTGGAGCTTTGGCTGTTTCTGTAGGAGTGGCCTCAGACTTTTCCGCACCTGCAGCCATCTCTTTTTCAGGTTCCTTGTTACCCTGTTCCAACTGACCCTGCTGGTACTGGCTTTTAGCTAGTGCTGCCTGCATGCTGGCGAGTTGCTCACTCTTCAGCTCCAATATACGTTCAAGATCACTTAGCTGGGATTCCAGGCCCTTTACTCGCGATGAAAGCTCTTCGTTTTCACTACGTGTGCTTGCCGCTTCCTCCTCTACAATCAGAAGCTCCTGTTTAAGTCTGGCAACTGTTTTCTCGGCGTTACCCTCTTCACTGGGACCGGCTTCACCCTCTCCTTCAGGACGGGCGGTAGCAATCTTCAGTTCACCATCCATTGCTTCGGCCGGCTTTTCACTCTTGGCTTCTGCCTCAGTTCCAGGCTCACTCTTGGCCTCGGTCTCTGTCGGCTGCCCAGTCTCGGCCTCTGCCGTCTGCTCTTTACTCGTAGCCTCCTGCTCCTTCTCCGCAGTTGGCTCCTCAGCAGTCGCAGCCCCCTCCTGTGGAGTCGCCTCAGCCGCTTCCGGCTGAACCTCATCTGACTCCGGCTTGATCTCAGGCTCCGCCTCCGGTACTGCAACCGGTTCTGGCTCTGATTCCTGCTTGGCCTGCTCATTTTCAGCACGCCATGCCTCTACCTGCTGCTTATACTCCTCCTGTGCAGCACGCAATCCGACCGACAACGCATCCTCTTTGCTAGGGATGCGCAGTATTGCACCCTGCTTGAGCATGTTTATATTCTTTTTGATAAATGCATTGGGATTTGCGTGATATATGGACATCATCATGCGGGTCTGATCCACGCCAGGATGTCTGTTTTTACGCGCAATTACCCAAAGTGATGCATTCTTTTTTACGGTTACTTCCTGAGCTCCGCCGGTATAGGGGGTCTCAACCATTGGTGTCGACTGCTCTGCTGGCATTGTTTCCGCCTGATCTGGGGCCGGCGCAGTCTGATCAACTGTCGGCGCCTGAACCGGTGCTGGTTTGCGTTCGAGCGTAACCGGAGGATCCAGCAGAACAGTATATTCACGGACCAACCTACCCTTCGGCCAGTTAACCTCTATGAGAAAGTTTAAAAATGGCTCGCGTATAGGATCTTTACTGGTGACCTTGATTACCGGTTCACCGTCCTTATTGATCTCAGGATTGAAAAGTAGATTGGTAAGAAGAAATGTGCGATCAACCCCTGACCGCTCGAACGCATCATCGGACGCCATCTTGACTTTGATATCGTCAATCTGCCCTTTGTCCACGGACGATAACTTGATTTCGGCGTTGAATTTCTGATTAAGCGCCGATTTTAGTTGGATATCCCCCAACCCGAGTGCTTGCACGGCCAACGGCGCAAGACCCAATGTCAGCACTAACATCAGAGATAGTTTGCGGACCATGTCTCCCCCTAGTCTACTTCGATTCCAAGCGAACATTTGTTGTTCGAAATATCGCAACAACACCAAAATGCAATTTCCAGCCGGAAACTTCCCCAGCTTCTTAGTTCTGTAAATTGCCGGCGAAATTTAGAATGAACATAAGATTTCACCGCTAACTATAGCTTACAAATAGAATTTTTCAAAATTAATACAGCAAAATACAGCGATCGTCAAGAATCTTGGAGAAGTATCCTTAGCATTCTGCGAAGTGGTTCCGCTGCACCCCACAATAATTGATCGCCTACGGTAAAGGCGGATAGATAGTCATTACCCATTGCAAGCTTGCGTAATCTACCCACAGGGACACCCAAAGTCCCGGTAACCGCAGCAGGAGTGAGCTCCTTTGCCGTAATATCCCGCTCGTTAGGAATAACTCTTACCCAGTCGTTGGCAGATGAGATCATCTCCTCAATCTCATCCATCGGCACGTCCTGTTTCAGCTTAATGGTCAGGGCCTGGCTGTGGCATCGCATGGCGCCTATGCGCACACAAAGGCCATCAATCGGGATCGGTCTCTGCTCCCGCCCCAGTATCTTGTTGGTCTCCGCACCCCCCTTCCACTCTTCCCGGCTCTGGCCGTTGTCCAGCTTGGTATCGATCCAGGGGATAAGGCTGCCTGCAAGCGGGACCCCGAAATTCTCCGTAGGAAAATGCTCCCCGCGGATGGTTTCGGCCACAACACCGTCAATATCCAATATTGCGGAGGCAGGATCATTTAACAGAGAGGCCACAGATGCGTGGGCACTCCCCATCTGTTCCAGCAGTTCACGCATATTCTTGGCGCCGGCACCGGAGGCCGCCTGATAGGTCATGGCGGTCATCCATTCGATCATATCGTTCTGGAACAGACCGCCCAATCCCATCAGCATCAGGCTTACGGTACAGTTACCGCCGATATAATTTTTCACCCCAGCCTTGATGGAATCGGTGATCAGGCCTTTGTTCACCGGGTCCAGAATGATTATGCTGTCCCGCTCCATACGCAGAGCGGAGGCGGCGTCAATCCAGTATCCATCCCAGCCTTCAGAACGCAACTTGGGAAACACCTCTTTGGTGTAGCTGCCACCCTGACAGGAGACGATGATATCCATGGACCTGAGCTCATCGATGGCATATGCGTCCTTTAATACCGGCACATCCTTGGCGATATCCGGACCATTCTGACCAACTTGAGAGGTGGTGAAGAAAACCGGTTCGTCGATCAGGTCAAAATCACCCTCCCCCAGCATGCGGTCCATCAGGACCGAACCGACCATGCCGCGCCAACCTACAAAACCTATGCGTTTTTTCATCACCTGAGTCTACTCACAATAAAATTAAGGGATTCCCGTTCAATCCAGAGCTGCCGGTCATATTATCTACAATCAGCCCTTCAGAGCGGCAACTACCGCATCTCCCATCTCCCTGGTGCCAACCTCGCGGCAATTCTCCGACATGATGTCCGGGGTACGCAAACCCTTATCCAACACCTGGTCCACGGCCTGTTCAATCCTATCTGCCATAGCAGAGTCATCCAGAGAATAGCGCAGCATCATGGCAACGGATAGAATGGTGGCCAGTGGATTTGCCACGCCCTTGCCTGCGATATCCGGGGCCGAACCATGAATCGGCTCATACATGCCCTTACCATTCTCATCCAGTGAGGCCGAAGGCAGCATACCTATAGAGCCGGTCAGCATGGCGGCGCAGTCGGACAGAATATCGCCAAACATGTTGGTGGTAACCATCACGTCAAACTGCTTAGGAGCCCGCACCAGCTGCATGGCGGCATTGTCCACATACATATGGGAAAGTTCCACATCCGGGTAATCCGCTCCCACTTGGATAGCCACATTACGCCACATCTCGGTACATTCAAGGACATTGGCCTTATCCACGGAACAGAGCCTCTTATTGCGCTTCATAGCAATATCCATGGCCACACGCACTATCCGATCCACCTCTGATTCCCGATATACCAGGGTATTGAAACCCTCTTTCTCACCGGACTCCAACTCTTTTACCCCGCGCGGCTGTCCGAAGTAGATACCTCCGGTGAGTTCGCGCACGATCATGATATCCAGCCCTGACACCACCTCAGGTTTCAGGGTGGAGGCATCCGCCAGTTGCGGATAGAGAATAGCAGGACGCAGGTTGGCAAACAGCCCCAACTCTTTGCGCAGACCCAGCAGCCCCTTTTCCGGTCGCAGGGATATGTCCAGCGACTCCCACTTAACACCACCCACTGCGCCTAACAGCACCGCATCGGACTCTTTGGCCAGCTCCAGGGTTGCCTCCGGCAGCGGCGAACCCACTGCATCGTAGGCACAGCCACCAACCAGGGCCTCATTCACCTCCACATCCAGTCCAAACTCACTCTGGAGGCAGGTTATCACCTTCATCGCCTCGGCAACGATCTCTTTACCTATGCCATCGCCGGGTAGTACCAGAATCTTCTTACTCATCGTATTATTAAATCCTTATGATTATTTATCCGCAAATTAACGCAAATTAACGCAATTATATTAATTACAAAAGTATCGGCGTTCATCTGCAGAACAGCTCTTTATATTAGGCAAACACCCAGGGGGCCTGTTTGCGACGTTTTTCTTCAAATGCCTTGATCTCGTCGCTATGGCGCAGGGTAAGACCGATGTCATCCAACCCCTCCAGCAGACACTGTTTGCGAAACTCGTCCACCGCAAAACCTATGGTCTCCCCATCGTTCAGACGTAACACCTGCCCCTCCAGGTCTACTGTCATCTCCAGGGCCAGCTCGCCCTGGGCCTTTGCAAACAGGCCATCAATCACAGCATCATCCAACACAATGGGCAGGATGCCGTTTTTGAAACAGTTATTAAAGAATATGTCAGCAAAACTCGGCGCCAAAATCACCTTAAAGCCAAAATCAGCCAAGGCCCATGGAGCATGCTCACGGGAGGAACCGCACCCGAAGTTCTTACGGGTCAGCAGCACCTGGGCGCTTAAATAGCGCGCATCGTTCAATACAAACCCGGTATTAAGCGGGCGTGTGCTGCAGTCCATGTCCGGCTCGCCGTGGTCCAGGTAGCGCCACTCATCAAACAGGTATGGACCAAAGCCGGTACGTTTAATCGACTTCAAAAACTGCTTGGGAATGATGGCATCTGTATCCACATTGGACCTATCCAGTGGGGCAACCACGCCGGTAAATGTCTCGAATTTTTCCATATTGATTTAACCTTGTTTTCTAAGAGTCCGCAAAAAACGCAAATATAGACTTGCACTCAATAAACGTTCTTTTACAAATCCTCTCTACATTTCATCAGAAACTTCATCGTTAAAACTCCGCGCATAAATACAAACCAACATAACGAACAAACATTAGCGTTCATTTGCGGATAACAATCTCTGACCTACAGCGTCCTCACATCTACGAAATGGCCAGCTACTGCTGCAGCGGCTGCCATCGCCGGACTAACCAGATGGGTACGCCCCCCCTGACCCTGACGACCTTCAAAGTTTCGATTGGAGGTGGAGGCACAGCGATCACCCGGTTTAAGACGATCTGCATTCATCGCCAGACACATGGAACAGCCAGGCTCTCGCCACTCAAACCCAGCCTCAATAAAGATCTGGTCCAGCCCCTCTTCCTGGGCCTGCTGCTTAACCAACCCGGTACCAGGAACCACCAATGCCTGTTTAATGCCTGATGCAACCTTACGTCCCTTTACCACCTCGGCAGCGGCGCGCAGATCCTCAATGCGTCCGTTGGTGCAGGAGCCGATAAATACATGGTCAGGCCGAATATCCACCAGTTTGGTCCCGGCCTCCAGCCCCATGTACTCCAGGGCACGGCGCATGCCGGTCGCCTTGACCGGATCAGGCTCATTATCCGGGTTTGGCACGACAGATCCTATGGGAAGCACCATCTCAGGCGATGTCCCCCAGGTCACCTGAGGTTCGATAGATGCTGCATCTATATGTATGACCTCATCGAACCTGGCGCCTTCGTCACTGTGGAAATTGCGCCAGGCCGCAACCGCCTGCTCCCACTGTTCACCCTTCGGCGCATAGGGACGGCCTTGGAGGTAGTCGATGGTGGTATCATCCACCGCCACTATCCCGGCACGGGCACCGGCCTCGATCGCCATATTGCAGACGGTGAGGCGCCCCTCCATGCTGAGGGCACGAATCGCATCGCCAGCAAACTCTATTACAAATCCGGTTCCACCGGCCGTGCCCAGCTTACCGATAACCGCCAAGGTAATATCCTTGGCGGTAACACCCTGGCCCAACTCACCATCAACGCTGACCAGCATGGATTTTGACTTCTTCTGAATCAGACACTGGGTGGCCAATACATGCTCCACCTCTGATGTGCCGATACCAAAGGCCAGGGCCCCAAAGGCACCGTGGGTGGCAGTGTGGGAATCACCGCATACCACGGTCATTCCCGGCAGGATCGCCCCCTGCTCTGCCCCCATCACATGCACCACGCCCTGGCGAATGTCGTTCATGCCAAATTCGGTAATACCGAACTCTGCGCAGTTGCGGTCCAGGGTCTCCACCTGCAGACGGGCAATCGGGTCATCTATTCCATTGCTGCGCCCCAGGGTTGGGACGTTATGGTCCGGAGTGGCTATGGTGGCGCTGGTTCGCCAAGGCTTACGCCCGGCCAGCCGCAGACCATCGAATGCCTGCGGTGAGGTAACCTCATGCACCAGTTGCCTGTCGATATAAAGCAATACTGTGCCGTCATCATCGGTACGGACTACATGGTCGTCCCAAAGTTTGTCATAGAGAGTTTTTCTGCTCATTGTCTAATACCTTATCTGTGGAGATTGAATCTTAGCCCCGATGCACCTATAAAACAAATTCATCTTTTTTCTGCTTACGATTCCTTTATGGAATATACTTATATGGAATTGGCAGCGCGTAAGGTTCACTGTTTATGGATATTAATACACTGAAGGCCTTTGTGGCCGTGGCTGAGGCCAGCTCGTTTTCTCTTGCAGCTGAGAGCATATATCTAACTCAATCTGCCGTTAGCAAACGAATTGCAGGGCTTGAGACCGAGCTTGGGGTAAAACTGTTCGACCGTGTGGGCAAAACCACCACCCTGAATGAGGCTGGACGCAAGCTTCTGCCGCGAGCCATCAATATGCTCCAGGAGATGGAGGACATACAGCGCTCTATTTCCAATCTCTCCGGAGATGTAGGCGGCATTCTGAAAATGGGCACCAGTCACCATATCGGCCTGCATCGCCTACCCTCGGTACTGCGTGGCTTTAGGCAGGCACACCCAAACGTCCAACTCGATATCAGATTCCTGGGGTCGGAGGCAGCCTGTCATGCAGTTGCCCAGGGGAAACTGGAACTGGGGATAGTTACCCTGCCGATTGACGCAGCCCCCAATCTCGAGCTCAAGCCGATCTGGCACGACCCCCTGGATTTTGTAGTCAGCCATGAACACCCGCTGGCCAGGATACCCCACCCCACCGTTGAAGACCTGGTGCAACACCCAGCCCTGCTCCCGGGAGTTGGCACCTATACCAGGGAGATTCTGGAGCAGGCCCTCGCACCTCAGGATCTGATGGTGGAGGTGGCCATATCGACCAATTATCTCGAAACCCTGAAAATGATGGCGAGCACCGGGCTCGGATGGAGCCTGCTCCCTGAGATCATGGTACGCAATAGCGGCCTGCATGTGATCCAGATTCCCGGGCTGAATCTGTTCCGAACCCTGGGAGCGGTCACCCATAGGTCACGCACCCAGTCGAACGCTGCAAGCGCGATGCTGAATTTATGCCTAAGCCAAGACTGAACAACCATACACGCCAACAAACCGGGAAATCCGCATTTTTATACTGAAGCAATCCTGCAATCTGCCGATAACGCCAGTGATGGGATCTCCCACTTCCGATATCGGCTTTGATCTCATCACCAAACCTGTAGTCTTGCATGGCAAGCACTCTATATACGGATCGCAGCTAGCAAGCAGCATAAAGACAACAATAGCTATGTATTTATTACGCTTGGACCAGATTCAATACTGCAAGGATATTGATATATTCATCAGACCAAAGGATGAATTCATCCTGTATAAACGGGCTGGAGTTGATCCTGGCACACCCGCTGAATTCTCGATTCACCAGGCATATATCTCCGAGCACGACCGGGACATGGTAATCACCAGGATGCAGGATGACTTCAGCCATGAGCTGACTAATGCGGTTAAGGAGTGCAAACCCAATGAGATAAAAAGGCTGATGTCTACCATGATGGAGAATGCACTGGTCCTGCCTAATCCGACCGTACTGCAAGCAATAAAGAAACCTTTTGTGCTATTCGTCGATGTGGTGATCGAATATCCCGATGTGGTAAAGAGAATACTAAAACTGGCGACGGACAAATACTCCACAGTAGAACACTCATTCAACGTAGCTGCCCTGGCACTGAATTACTGTCTGGAAAGCCCCCATTTGGATCATCACTGTTTTAGTGACTATGCAATGGCAGGACTTTTTCATGATATAGGGAAATCTGCCATCAGCCCGGATATCCTGAATTCACCCAGAAAACTGTCAAAACATGAGTATCAGGAGATACAAAAACATCCGGAATATGGAATGAAGCTACTCAAGAGAGCAGGTTTTAATGACATAGTGCAACAGGGGGCGCTGGAGCACCACCTCAAACTTGATGGTTCGGGATATCCGAGCGACATAAAACCTAAGGGTGAGATAGGAAAGCTCATCGGCATCGTGGATACGTACGAGGCACTAACCAACTCAAACCGAATCTACCGTCTGCCCATGGAGCCGTTTGGTACATTGGAACTGATTAAGGCTGAGGTAGATACTAAAAAGTATGACAAACAGATATTCCACAATTTTGTAAACAGCCTGTTGGATCAGGACAATTGACCGGATGCATCTGATGCAAATATCCCTGGAT
Source organism: Sedimenticolaceae bacterium (assembly GCA_050288245.1). Taxonomy (GTDB): domain Bacteria; phylum Pseudomonadota; class Gammaproteobacteria; order Chromatiales; family Chromatiaceae; genus JAAGZL01. Next base: position 15,239 of record JBNKDM010000001.1, on the reverse strand, counting down.
CCATCGTCTATCCTCTGTAGTTAATGGACACATCGATTACCACAGAACTGATAACTCCGTCATTTCACGCCATTGTAGTGATGGGGATAATCGTGGTCGCCCTGTTTTTGTTCACCCGGGACGAATTGCCACTGGCATCTTCCAGCCTGTTTATCCTGATGATTCTTATCCTGTTTTTTGAGATATTTCCATATTCATCCGGCGGCAAGGCGCTAACAGCAAGGGATTTCTTTTCCGGCTTTGGTCATGAGGCATTGATCGCTGTCTCCGCCTTGATGATAGCAGGGCAAGGCTTGGTACGAACCGGAGCACTAGAGCCGATTGGCCGACAACTTGCCCGCTACTGGAGCAGCTATCCACGACTCTCAATGATCGCCACCCTGTTCGCGGCCGCCGTGTTGAGTGCATTCGTTAACAACACCCCTATAGTGGTACTGCTGCTACCTATCCTGATCAGCGTCTCATTACGCACCGGCACTACTGCAGCTCACACCCTGATGCCAATGGGTTTTGCCACCCTGATCGGCGGCACCACCACAACCATTGGCACCTCAACCAATCTGCTGGTGGTATTTGTAGCATCCGATCTTGGCCTTAAACAGATTGGCATGTTCGATTTCGCCCTGCCCGCCATCATCGCAGGCACCATCGGCTTAATCTATCTGTGGCTGGTCGCCCCCAGACTAATCCCGGAGCGCGAGCCCAGACTAAAATCCACATCTCCCCGCATGTTCCGCGCCCAGCTGCATATTGATGAAGAGAGCATTGCCAATGGCAAAACCATTGCCGAAATACTGAACATGACAGATGGATTATTGGAGATTGAACAGGTACTGAGAGGCGATCGGGCATACTGTCTGGTTACACTTCCGGATGTATCCATCAGGGCTGGAGATCGTATCGTTGCCTTCGATACACCTGAACGACTGAAGGAGTTTGAAAAGGTCCTGGGAGCGAAACTCTATTCACAGAATATCCTGGTGGATGAGCAACATCCGCTAATGGATGATAAGCAGCAGATAGCTGAGGTAGCAGTAGTACGCGGTTCTCCTCTGGAAGGAACCACTCTTAATAATTACCAGTTCAGCGCCCGCTATCAGGTCATGGTATTGGCCCTGCATCGTGCCGGCGTCAAATCCAATTCAGCGACTAATGCTCCACTGCAACATGCTGAAGATACCCGTCTGAGAAATGGTGATGTAATCCTGCTGCAGGGGACGAAACGCAAGATAAAACAATTGAAGTCCAAAGGTGAGCTTCTGGTGCTGGATGCCACTGAAGATCTAGCCCACACTGACAAGGCCCCAATTGCCCTGACCATAATGTTGGGGATTGTGCTGTCTACGGCACTGGGCATCCTTACAATAGCAGTTAGCGCAACCATTGGCGTACTTCTTATGTTGCTGACCAACTGCATCCGTTGGAATGATGCCAGCCGCGCCCTTAACGTATCCGTAATCATGATAATCGTAACAAGTCTGGCTATGGGCATGGCTCTGGTTGAGACGGGAGGAGCTCAATATCTGGCATCTGCCTATGTCATCTTCACTCAAGGTCTACCGCCGATGTATGTGCTCAGTGGATTGCTGTTGCTGATGGCTATACTGACCAATGTCGTATCCAATAACTCGGCGGCCGTTGTTGGCACCCCAATCGCGATCAGTATCGCACAGCAACTTGGGGCACCGCCCGAACCTTTCGTACTGGCAGTATTGTTTGGCGCCAATCTCAGTTTCGCCACACCTATGGCCTACCAAACCAACTTGCTGGTAATGAACGCAGGCAACTATAGTTTTGGTGATTTTGTGCGTGTCGGAGTTCCGCTCACAATTTTAATGTGGATTCTGCTCAGTTTCCTCCTGCCTTGGCTCTACGGTATGTAATAGCAACCTACGGATGCCATAACTACCTTTGCTCCAGAACCGCAACTGTAAGCCGTGAAGCGGTAACGCTCCTGCCCTCCTCATCACTGATCCTTATATCCCATACCTGAGTGGACCGCCCGATGTGTATCGGACGGGTTACAGCGTACACCATGCCTGATCTGACGGAACGCAGATGATTTGCATTTATCTCCAGCCCTACACAGTAGCGACCGGGAGCTGCAGCCATCTGTGCCGCAAAGCTTCCGATGGTCTCCGCCAAAGCCACAGCGGCCCCACCATGCAGTATTCCCATTGGCTGGTGCGTATTGGCACCTACCGGCATAGACGCCTTAAGATAATCATCACCAATCTCGGTAATAACTATCCCAAGATGCTCAATCATGGTATTTTTCGCCAACTGCTCAACCTGTTCAAGCGATATTGGATTTTTCCAGATAGACATATTCAGCCCTCAATTATTTGTTGTTAATAGCTAAGTTGGATTATAGTCTCTACCCCTAGTGTAAAAGGCATACAACACACCTAAAGAAAACGCTCAAGTTGCCGCTAGTCTTATCAGCGCTTATAACTAGGGTAATGAACCGCTTTTCCGGCGAAGGACTGGCTTTGCTAAGAGTACTGTTGATTGAACAGTCTGCAACCATCAGACACATTCTAGAGAATGTACTGGTGAAGTATGGCTATTCTGTAGAAACTGCGACAGATTTCACCCAGGGTCTGGAGTTAATTGATGCTGAAACGAGCCTGAGCAACAATTACGACGCCTTCCTCATTGGCTGGCCTACCACACATAGCGCTGTTTCTGAAATGTTGTTGCAGGTACTGTTCGAAGACAGGTTCGCCAGCAAACCAATTCTTATACTTGCACATGACACCAGAGCAGATGTAAAGAAGTGGGTATCACAAAACGATAACACTATCCATATCCCGTGGCATAGCTACAGACACAGCGGCGAGATACTGGCAAAGCATCACAAACGGATAACCGGAATAAATTCCGGCAACGACTTACCTGCCGCTCAGCCGATACGCATCTTGTTTGTTGACGATTCCCGTACTGTACGATTTAAGTACAAGAATCTGCTTGCAGGAAATGATTACCATGTCGAGGTAGCAAAATCTGTAGAGACCGGTTTTGAGCAGGCTCTCAATTCTGAATTTGACATCGCCATCATTGATTATTTTATGCCAAACGCAAACGGAGATGTATTGTGTAAAAGGCTACTCGATCACCCAAAAACCAACACCATTACCTGCGCCTTGATAACCGGCACCTACATTGATTATGCCATTGAGAGTTCACTCAAATCCGGTGCTGTGGAGTGTATGTTTAAAAATGAAAGCGACGCTCTGTTCCTGGCCCGTGTTGATGCGATGAGTCGTTATATAAGAACACGCAAATCAATTGAGAAAGAGCGGACGCGTCTAGGTGGAATTTTACATTCGGTCGGTGATGGTGTTTTTGGTGTGGATATTGATGGCACAATATCCTTTATTAACCCTGCTTGCAGAAAGATATTGGGCTTTGCCGAAAAAGACAGCCTGATCGGCAAGAATGCCCATCACCTTTTCCACTATGCCGATCAACATAATAAACCCATAGATAAGGAAGATTGTTGTTTTCAGAACGCATATAGAAGCGGCCAAACCATTCATGGGCAGGAGACAATATTCTGGAGCAAGACCGGACAACCTATTCCGGTGGAGTGCACAGTCTATCCATTCACAATAGAGAATCAGCGCGAGGGCTCTGTTGTAGCATTTCGAGATATATCAGAGCGAAAAACCTTGGAAACCAGACTGCGCTGGCAGGCAGACCATGATCCACTAACTAAACTGCATAACCGAAGAAGTTTCGAGAGAGAGCTGAACAAGGAGGTAGAACGTCTCAAGCGGACCGAAGATTACAGCGCACTGATTTACATCGATCTGGATCGTTTTAAACATGTTAACGATACAGCCGGGCATGCAGCAGGTGACCAGCTGTTAATAGAGATCTCTCAGCTCCTAGCATCACGTCTGCGAAAGACCGACCTGTTAGCTCGCCTGGGTGGAGATGAATTCGCCATCATTCTGCGCTACATAACCATAGCTGACGTACAACACACGGCGGAAGAATACCGGCACCTACTTGAACAATACATCTTCTACCATGAAGACAAACAATACAATATAAATGCCAGCATCGGCATTGCCTCCATGGACTGCAACACCCCCTGTGCAGAATCCGCCCTTAGTAATGCTGACCTGGCCTGCCATATTGCCAAGAAACGCGGCCGCAACCAGATTCATCTGTACGAACCGGAAACTGATATAAATGAGGACAAGGATCTTAACTGGTCAGCCCTGATAAACAGTGCTCTGGAAAATGACCTTTTCCTCCTTCATTACCAACCGATATTATGCGGCAGACAATTTACCCCAAAATTATTGCAACAACTTGCTCTGGGAAGATTAGATAAGCTGCGTTCACTCGCAGCATCTGACACCCAAATGTTGGAGCTGTTGTTGCGGATTCAGGATCCGGAACAGGGGATCATTTATCCTAATGCCTTTCTGCCAACAGCAGAACGCTTTAATCTGATGGATAAGATAGATCCATGGGTGGTAAAGAATGCACTTATTGGATTGCGCCAGTTACAACAAGGCGGCTATCGGGGAAAAATGTCGATCAACCTGTCAGGTCAAACAATCGCTGAACCGCATATCGTAGATATAATAGAACGGCTCCTGGTTGAGGCCGGGGTTGATACCACAAAAATCATCTTCGAGATCTCAGAAACCGCCGCTGCGGCAACCTCACTGCAAACAAAAGAGCTGATCTATCGCTTGAACAATCTTGGTTGTCTGATAGCGCTGGATGATTTTGGCAGTGGCTTCTTCTCGTTCTCTCATCTCAAGCAACTACCGGTAGATTTCATCAAAGTAGCCAGCAATCTGGTACTTGCCGCCAACAACAGCAGATACAATCAGGCAATAATCAAATCGATAAATAATGTAGCCCACTCTCTGAACATAAGCACCATCGCCAGGGATGTGGAAGATGTGGCCACACTTGAGCTGTTGATAGAATCAGGCATCGATTATGTTCAGGGAAATTTCCTGGCGGAACCTGCATCACTCCAGGAGATAGATGCAGAGGCTGGCAACCAGGATGAATCTGTCGACCAAGTAAGCTAATCCACTTTCACCGGCTCACCCAGATCATTCACCACCCAATACCAGGCGATAACCAGGGCCAGCAACGACAGCAGAGCCGAAACGTCAAACGCCACGCTGGGACCGGCACTTTCCCAAAGAAACCCACTTGCCAGGGTCCCGAGCGCACCACCCGCGCCAAAACTCAAGCTGCTGTACAGAGCCTGGCCACGCCCCTGGTGTTCACCGGTAAAATAGTGATGAACTAGGTGGATCGCAGCCGCGTGGAAAGTACCAAACGTTGCGGCATGCAGAACCTGCGCACAGAGAATTATTCCCAAGGATTGTGGAAAGTTTCCTATCAATATCCAGCGCACCACCGCCAGACCAAGACTCGCCATCAGCATCAGACGTGCACCGTACCCCTTCAGGAGACGATGCATAAACAGAAACACAATGACCTCGGCAATAACTCCCAGGGCCCAGAACTGTCCGATTACCGCCTTGGAATAGCCAACAGACTCCATGTAAATAGAGAAAAATGCGTAATAGGGACCGTGCCCGGCCTGCAATAAGAAACATACCACGAAAAAAGCGATGACCGCCGGCATGCGCAATATCGCCATGATAGGTGGTTGCTCCACCTGCTGAGCCGCCGGAACCAGGTCCCTGATGGTGAGACTGGATATCCAGATGGCTGTGTAGAGCATGAGCAGTACCGGCAATATTGCCGCTGGCCCGGCTGAATCCACCACAACTCCCAGCACCAGGACTGTCAGAATAAAACCAATGGAACCCCAAACTCGCACGCGCGCATATTTTGCCACCTCCTTCCCCAGATAACTGAATGTTACCGCTTCAAACTGGGGCAGCACCGCATTCCAGAAGAAGCTGAACAACACCATAGCAGCCCCCAGAGCCCAGAAACCGTGTACCCAGAATACGGCTGAATAGATGATGGCGGTCAACAGGGCACCGAGTCTGACAATAGACATGCGTCGTCCCAGATGGTCTCCCAACCAGCCCCATACGAAAGGCGCCACCAGCTTGGTGGCCATGGGAATGGCCATAAGCTGCCCGATGGCTATGGCATCGAAACCTATGTCCTTGAGGTAGAGACTCCAATAGGGGGCCAGCACACCAAGTGCGGCGAAATAGAACAGATAGAATGATGACAGGCGCAGATATGGCATTATCTATCGCAACAAGCGAACAGATGAGATGTCATTTTTGCTCGGCAGGAATAACCGGGGTCTCAGAGTGCACACCCAGATTCTGGGCACGCTGCCGCAGCAAATGGTCCATCAGGGTTATGGCCAGCATGGCCTCGGCGATAGGCGTGGCACGAATACCGACACAGGGATCATGCCGGCCTGTGGTAACCACCTCAATCGGTTCACCCTGTAGATTCACACTTCGACATGGAATATGCAGGCTGGAGGTAGGCTTCAGCGCGATACTGGCGACGATATCCTGTCCGCTGGAGATGCCGCCCAGGATGCCACCGGCATTGTTGCCTATAAATCCGTCCGGAGTTATCTCATCCCGATGCTCCGTGCCCTTCTGGACCACACTGGCAAAACCGGCTCCAATCTCGACACCCTTAACGGCATTGATGCTCATCAGAGAGTGGGCGATCTCCGCATCCAGTCGATCGAATACCGGCTCACCCAGCCCGGGTGGCAGCCCGGTTGCCACTACATTGATACGTGCACCGATGGAGTTACCCTCCTTGCGCAGTTGATCCATGTAGGCCTCCATCTCCGCCACCTTATCCACATCCGGGCAGAAGAATGGGTTGTTATCTATCTCATCCCAATCCAGCTTCTCAATCTTGATGGGCCCAAGCTGGGCCAGATAGCCGCGAATCTCAATGCCACAGCTCTCTCTCAGATACTTTTTGGCGATGGCCCCGGCCGCCACCCGCATCGCGGTTTCGCGGGCGGAGGAGCGACCACCTCCCCGGTAATCGCGCAGCCCATATTTTTGGGTATAGGTGTAATCCGCATGCCCGGGTCTGAAGCTATCCTTAATGCCGGAATAGTCTTTAGAGCGCTGATCTGTGTTCTGGATGATTAAACCAATCGGAGTACCGGTGGTTACCCCTTCGAATACCCCGGACAGTATCTTAACCTCATCGGCCTCACGCCGCTGAGTGGTGTGGCGCGATGTACCAGGTCTACGCCGATCCAGGTCAGGCTGCATATCCGCCTCTGACAGCTTCAATCCCGGTGGACAGCCATCCACCACACAGCCGATGGCGGGACCGTGGCTCTCGCCGAAAGAGGTTACGCTAAACAGTTTGCCAATCGTATTTCCAGACATGGGATTTATTCTAACCGGTTATAGGTGATTGCGCATAGAATGCATCATAGCAGAATCGTCGCTCACAAACGGATATCCCTATCCGTTCGCGACATTCGAACGTCCATGTTCATCAAAAAACGGGGCCACTGGCCCCGTTCCTTCACATCGGTCGTTAAAATTACTTCAACCAGGGCCTTATACGGTTCAGATCATCCGCAGAGACAATCCCTGCCGCCTGTTTCAGCTTCAATCCACTCATGATGTAGTTGTAACGTACGTTGGCATAATTTCTCAGGGAGCGATATAGATCACGCTGTGAATTAAGCACGTCAACAATGGTACGGGTCCCCACCTCATAACCGGCTTCGGTCGCCTCCAGGGCGCTTTTGGCAGAGACGGTACTTGCCTGCAGGGCCTTGACTGAACTGATACTGGCGAGTACCCCACGATAGGCATCACGCACCTGCCGGGTAACCGAACGCCGCTCCTTATCCAGATTTTCCTGGCTTGCCTCCAACTCAAAACGCGCCTGGCGGGTACGCGAGTTTACCCCACCACCGGCATATAGGGGCACAGTCAGCTGCACACCTATGGATGACGTATTGGTGTCCGATCCGCTTGAGAGGCTGGTACGATCCCGGCTGCTTGACCCGACCAGATCCAGGGACGGAAGATGACCTGACTGCTGCACCTTTACATTATTGCGGGCCAGGGAGGCAGCCTTCTCAGCGGCCTTAATAGATAGGTTTTGCTGCAGCGCCTTCGCACCCCACTTCTCAAGACTGGCCGGCATTGGTTTGGTCAGTGCCAGATTTTTGTCCAGAGGTGCAAGCGATTTGATCCTTTTGCTGGTGATCTCATACAGTACCTCCCAGGCATTATCCAGAACATTCTCTGCCTGAATAAGATCAGCCCGCGACTGATCATAAGCTGCCTGGGCCTCATGTACCGCAGTAATCGCAATCAGACCTACATCGAAGCGTTGTTTTGCCTGTTCCAGTTGTCTGGCAATAGCATCGGTCTCAGCCTTGGCGAATTTAAGACCATCCTGGGCGGAGAGGATATCAAAATAGGCCTGGGCGGTACGCACGATCAGATCCTGTTCCGCTGCGGCATAGGTCGCCTCGGCCTGAGCGATCTGATCGTCGGCCTGATCAAGCTGAACCCATAACTCTCTGCGATAAATCGGCATGGAGAGATTCAGGCTCAGACTGGATTTGTTATAGGCGTACGAGCCGGTTCCGGATGATGAATGCACGGTATCCACATCTATACTAGAGCTGCTGCCGCTCATGGATAGCGTTGGCAGCAATTGGGCTATGGCCTGAGGTCTGGACTCGAACACAGAATCTCTAGTGGCTCTGGCAGCCTTGATCTGTGCGTCGTTCTGAACCGCCATCTCATACACCTGCACCAAATCCTCTCCCTGCGCTACTGACAGCCATAGCAGAGTGCTCAAGAGAACAGATACTAGCCTTATTTTCATCATACCGATCCTACTGTGGTTTAATCCGCGTATTATACATTTTCTATCGCTCCTGTCCTCATGCTGGGGTACAGAATGAAATATTAGCTCAACCGCCAGGCTATTTCTGCTGCAACGCAGCACTGGCATCCTTGTCATACTTGGATATATTGTCCATGATCAACCTTTAGCGGCACAAGCGGCAATGACCATTCGCACTTGCCGTATATATCCGGATTTAGCTGAAGTGACAGAGTTTACCGAAGAGATAGACCCAAATACCACCCAGCCAGGACTTCGCAGCGATCTCTACAGCTGGCGCGAACTGGTAGCCATGGTCCTGCGCCGGAAACATGAGCTGATCGCAGCCAATGTTATCGCCATCTTCGGCGCCATCGTAAGCGTACCTATCCCTCTGTTGATTCCACTGCTGGTGGATGAGGTGCTCCTGAATAAGCCTGGGATATCCGTAGCCACTATTAACCGCATCTTCCCGGAGGGCTGGCATGGACCGATCCTGTACATCCTGGCCATACTGTTCCTGACGCTGTTTTTACGCCTACTTACCCTGGTGTTAGGCGTATGGCAGATGCGTCAGTTCACTATGATCTCCAAAGATGTGACCTTCCGCATACGCCGCAGCCTGTTGCTGCGTCTGGAGCGGGTATCCATGTCTGAGTATGAAACCCTGGGAAGTGGCACCGTGGCATCCCATCTGGTCACGGACATCGACGCCATAGATGCATTCATCGGGATCACCACCTCCAAGTTTCTGGTGGCCCTGCTCAGTATCATTGGAACTGCCTTCGTCCTGATCTGGATGAACTGGAAACTGGCCCTGTTTATCCTGTTTCTGAATCCACTGGTTATCTATGTCACCACCCTGTTCGGACGTAAGGTCAAGAAACTGAAGCGCCAGGAGAACAGCGCCTATCAACTGTTCCAGGAGTCACTTTCCGAGACCCTGGACGCCATCCAACAGATCCGGGCCAGTAACCGGGAGCGGCACTATATCTCCCGCATCATCGATAAGGCCGACCAGGTCCGTCGCCACTCCAAGGCCTTTACCTGGAAGAGCGACGCTGCACAGCGCCTGTCATTCACGGTATTTCTGTTTGGATTCGACATCTTCCGCGCCCTCAGCATGGTTATGGTGCTGTTTTCCGGACTTAGCATCGGCCAGATGCTGGCGGTATTCGCCTACCTCTGGTTCATGATGGGGCCGGTGCAGGAGGTTCTCGCTATCCAGTATGCATATCATGGGGCCCAGGCCGCCCTGGAACGCATCAACCGTCTGCTTCGAATCGATCCTGAACCGGTATATCCCCACAACAAGAATCCGTTTCAGGGTAAGACCACCACCTCCCTGAGTGTAAACCACGTCTCCTTTCGCTATGGCGACGGTCCACTGGTACTAAACGATATAACCCTGGAGATTGCAGCCGGAGAGAAGGTAGCGCTGGTGGGTGCCAGCGGTGGCGGTAAAACCACCATGGTGCAGGTAATACTGGGACTCTACCCGCCGAATTCCGGTGAAATCTGTTTTGACGGGATACCGGTATCCGAGATCGGCATGGACGTTGTACGGGATAATGTGGCCACGGTGCTGCAACACCCTGCCCTGTTCAACGACACGGTGCGCATTAATCTGACCCTGGGTCAGGATATTGCAGATGAAAGACTCTGGCAGGCCCTGGAGATTGCCCAGCTTGCAGAGATAATCCGGGATATGGATCAAGGTCTGGATACCATGATCGGACGCTATGGAGTACGTCTCTCCGGTGGACAGCGCCAACGTCTGGCCGTGGCCCGCATGGTGCTTAGTAATCCACGCATTGTGATCCTGGATGAGGCCACCTCCTCACTGGACACGGCAACCGAAGGCAGACTGCACACTGCATTGCAGCAATTCCTGCAGGGACGCACCACCCTGATCATCGCCCATCGTCTAAGTGCGGTAAAGCAGGCCGACCGGGTGCTGGTATTTGAGGATGGTCACATCGTGGAAGAGGGACACCACGATGACCTGATACAAAACGATGGTCTCTACGCAACGCTCTACGGACAGCAGGAAGCCTGAGCAGATGAATCAGAAGAACAGTCGTATACAACAACTACAGGATGAGATCGCTAACTGGTCAGATAGAACCTTTGGTGCGGGGCGTCCGGCAACCACACCACTGCATCATCTTGCCAAAGAGGTATCTGAACTGATCGCGGCACCGCATGACCGGATGGAATATGCCGACTGTCTGCTGCTGTTACTGGACGCCTATCGCATGTCAGGCGGCAGCGCCGATGACCTGATTGCAGCATGCTATGAGAAACTAGCGATCAATCAGCGGCGCACCTGGGGCACCCCGGACGAAAACGGCGTGGTTGAACACATCCGCGACTAGTAGCTCATTTTGACACCCACAAAAAAACGCCGTCCTTCGGACGGCGTCTTCTATTCCTTGCTACCAGGATCTAGATGTAGAGGCAGACGTCGCTCTCCCCGGCAAACTCGAAGAAACGAGCTGCACCTGCATACTCGATTCCGTCGAGAAAATCTGCGGTATCCATATCGAACAGATCAACGGTCATCTGGCAGGCGATAAGCCTCACATCAGCCTCCACTGCCAGCTCACGCAACTCTTCAATACTGGCCACACCCTTATCCGCCATCTTCTTCTTCATCATGGCAGTCATCATGGCCTGCATACCCGGGATGGTTGTTCCCAGAACAGGAAACCACTTGTCCATGCCCATAGGCATTGGCATTCCCGGATTGCCCAAAGGGGTTACTTCCAGATTCAACTTCTTACGCAAAAGCTGCAGTCCGTAAAAGGTAAAGAAGATCTCCACTTCATAACCAAGCGCTGCAGCGGTTGTGGCCAGAATGAATGGAGGATAGGCCCAGTCCAGAGACCCTTTAGTAGCGATAATGGCTAGTTTCTTTTGTTCCATTAGGTGGTCCTCTAGAGGTTCAATACAGTGCTAAAGCGAAAAACTCAGGACTTTTTGATCAGAAAATGAAATTTTCCACCATCTTCCTTGGATTCCATCAGCTCGTTGCCGGTCTGCTTGGAAAATGCCTCAAAATCCTTCACCGAACCTGGGTCAGTGGCAATGATGTGCAGAACCTTGCCGGCATCCATACTGTTCAGGGTTTTCTTCGCACGTAGTATTGGCAGGGGGCAGTTCAGTCCACTTGCATCCAGTTCTTGATCAAAATCGGCCATGTTTTTCTCCCGTTGTTCAACTCAGAGTTGTCTGTTAATTAAGCCTTATCTTATATTCTAACTTTGGTTCTAACGCAAGTATTCTACCCAGGTAAGGACGGATTTCAGCCGTTACATACCTTGGCCGGCACCTCAATATCCAGGCCGTTTTGTGCCCACGCCACTATACCTCCACGCAGATTTATCACATTACTGTAACCCTGTTGCATCAGGAAGTTACAAGCCATGGAGGAGCGTGCCCCGCTGTGGCAATAGAGAACAATATCCCTATCTTTGGGGAATTCTGCGATACGCAGCGGCAGTATATGCATAGGCAGGTGCTGATACCCAGGCAGGGTTCCACTCATCAGCTCATTTGCCCCGCGGATATCCAGTAGGATCGGCGCATCATCCGATGCGAGCAGTCGCTGCAACTCAATACAATCTATCTCTTTAATCACGCAAATCACCTTTATAATCACACATATTATTACGCATTAGTATATGCTAATATCTTTATGGACGCCAAATATTTGGAACTAAATTATTGGATTGCTCAATAAGCTACACTTGTCCAACACTTGCGTTTATTGGCAATTGTGGCCTCAGCAACCCCATGTTAGAGTCTCGCAACTCGGCCATATGCAACATATACGAAACAGACATCTATGGACTTTCTGCCAGTTTTTCTAGATATAAAAGACCGCACCGTCCTGGTAGTTGGCGGCGGTGAGGTTGCAGCCCGCAAAGTCGCACTGCTATTGCAGGCACATGCGCGCGTGCGGGTGATATCCCATGATCTCTGCCACAATCTGAAAACCCTCCAGGAGCGTGGCGCCATTGAGCACGAACCAAGAGAATACATGGATGGCGATCTGGATGGTTGCGTTTTGGCCTATGCCGCAACCAACAACCCCGAGGTAAACCGCATGGTCTCCGATGCGGCCAGATCCAGACAGCTCCCGGTAAATGTTGTTGACCAGCCGGAGCTATGCAGCTTTATCTCGCCATCCATAGTAGACCGCTCCCCCGTTGTGATAGCCGTATCCACCGGCGGAGCATCCCCGGTGCTGGCACGCCTGATCCGCAGCCGGCTGGAGTCACTTATTCCATCAGGTTACGGCAGACTGGCCCATCTGGCCAGACGCTTCAGAGATAGGGTTAAACAGCGTTTTTCCAACCCCAAAGACCGCAAGATGTTCTGGGAGAATGTCATGCTAAGCGGAGTAGCTGAAAGGGTATTCTCCGGCCACATGGAGGAGGCGGATGCAGCCATGGAGAAGGCCCTGCAAGCTAGCGATCCATCCACCCCTATGGGCGAGGTCTATCTGGTTGGCGGGGGACCAGGCGATCCGGATCTTCTCACATTCCGCGCCCTGCGCCTGATGCAGCAGGCAGATGTTGTGGTCTACGACCGTCTGGTGGCAACTCCGGTACTGGAGATGACCCGGCGTGACGCCACCCGCATCTATGTAGGCAAGGAGCGGGACAACCACGCCATGCCGCAGGATGAGATCAATCAGCTGCTGGCAAAACTTGCCAAAGAGGGCAATCGGGTTGTACGCCTCAAAGGCGGAGACCCATTCATATTTGGCCGTGGCGGTGAAGAGATTGACACCCTTGCAGAGCAGGGCATCCCGTTCCAGGTAGTCCCAGGCATCACCGCCGCATCCGGCTGCGCCTCTTACGCCGGCATACCCCTGACCCACCGGGACTATGCTCAGTCTGTAACATTTGTAACCGGTCACCTTAAGGATGGAAGCATAAACCTGAATTGGGAACAGCTGGCACAACCGAATCAGACTGTGGTCTTCTACATGGGACTACTCGGACTGCCGATCATCAGCAGGGAGTTGGTCGCACACGGCGTATCTCCCCAGATGCCAGTGGCCCTGATACAGCAGGGAACCACCGAGAAGCAACGCGTGCTCACCGGCAACCTATCCAATATTGTTGAGCTGGTGGAACGGGAACGCCCCAAACCGCCTACACTGATAATCGTAGGTGAAATAGTAAATCTTCAGGAAAAACTTAGCTGGTATAAATCCCCCAGGGATGGCGAGCATGGCGCCACCTGCCCCGGGCCGCAATAACCAGCAGCAGGAAACAGCATGATTACAACAGCAACCACACAACTGAAAAAAAGCCCTACCCTGCCACGCCCACTGGCCCTGCCCTTGAGCCTGATACCACCGCTGGCCCATAGCAGTGTTCTGGTTGCACTGCTGAGTCGCCTGTTTGCGCCTGAGCTGGCAGACGGAGAGATGGACTTTTTAGAGGGCAAGATCTGTCTGATCAGAGTGCGCGACGCCAGGATCAGCTACTACATAACCATGGAAAACGGGGCTCTGAAGGCTGCGCCGGCCAGATGTAAAGAGGATGTCAGTATTGAGGGTGATATCTACGACTTCATGTTGCTCGCCACCCGTCAGGAGGATCCAGACACCCTATTTTTTAACCGGCGTCTCCGGCTGGGTGGCAGTACCGAATTGGGTCTGTTTATAAAAAACTTTCTGGACTCGCTGGAGTTCGAAGATAGGCTTGGACCGATTCTGCAGCTGATGGATAGAGCCACCAAGTATATTGGAAATCGTTAGGCTGGTTCATACGAACAATCCCCTCGGGGCAACTTGAAAATTGCCGCAAAATACGCGATTCTGTATCCCTGCTGTTGGTTATCTAGCAAAGTTATGAGAAGAGTCAGGCGGCACAGATTATAACATTACGCCGAACTGACACCGCCAGGCAGTTACCGCTTTTGACTTATCATTGGCTATGGCGCCATTAATTACCATCCCTCGCTACGGAGAGCAGGAATCCATGAATTTCAGGATAGCTCTGTATTACCGGTTAAGGGGCGGCTCTCCCAATAATGAACAACAAACTCAACCTGGAGTTGGCCAAGGAGTATTACAAACTTGCGCCCAATGTCTCCGTAAGTTTAATCGCCCTTCTCGGGGTCACTCTATATTTCTATTGGGGTAAACTACCCACGTATCTATTGGTTACCTGGAGCGGCGTGAATTTTGCCACCGCCACCGTATTTTTAATTGCCTCCCGGTATTTTAAACAACATGGATCGCAGACGAATGCCGTCAAGTGGTTGCGGATCTACGCCATGCTGCTGTTGCTTCAAGATATCCCCTGGGGACTGATCGGACCCATGAGCTTTATGGTGGATGATCCGCTCTATCGCATGCTGACCCTGTTTATGTTGGCGGGCATGACCGCAGGATCGAT